>NZ_JBOIBY010000457.1:0-1375 GCF_050739655.1 Pseudomonas sp.
GCCTACGCCCCACCCCCTCTGGACGAAGTGCTGGCAGCCATTGCGGCTTCGAGGCCGCAGATTGTCTTCGCCCCCCACGTTGAAACCTCATCAGGGATTATCCTGCCCGACGAGTACCTGCGGGCCGTCGGCGACGCCGTGCATGCCGTGGGTGGCCTGTTCGTGCTGGACTGCATCGCCTCAGGCACGCTTTGGGTTGATATGCACAAATGCGCAGTCGACCTGCTGATCAGCGCACCGCAGAAAGGCTGGAGCGCCTCCCCTTGCTGCGCCCTGGTGATGCTCAGTGCTTTGGCCCTCGAGCGCATCGAACAGACGCATAGCAGCAGCTTCGCCTGCGACCTGAAAAAGTGGCTTCAGATCATGCAGGCCTACGAACAGGGCGGACATGCCTACCATGCGACCATGCCCAGCGATTCCCTCGCGCGATTCAACGAAGTGATGAAAGAGACGCAAGCCTACGGTTTCGACAAGGTCCGCGGCGAACAACAGGCTCTGGGCGATCAGGTGCGCGCAATGTTGACCGGCAAAGGCATCAAAAGCGTGGCCGCAGCCGGCTTTCAGGCTCCTGGCGTAGTGGTGAGCTACACCGATGATGCCGACATCAAGAGCGGTAAGAAATTTGCCAACCACGGCCTGCAGATCGCCGCCGGAGTGCCGTTGCAATGCGACGAGCCGGCCGATTTCCAGACCTTTCGCATCGGTTTGTTCGGACTCGAAAAGCTGCACAATATCGAGCGCACGGTCAGCACCCTCGAGAAGGCACTGGACGAGGTGATGGATAGCTAAGCACTCATCTTGGCGTCATCAATGTCGCATTTAAACGCGACAGTGATGTTGCCAGAAAGTAGTCAGGCGAATTAGTTGGAGGAGTGGCAATGACAATAATCGATGTGAAATCCCGATTCGAAGCAAAGCTTCTTCGTCCGGCAAAGCCCGGTAATGATACGTCCTGGGCGTTCGCAGTACTGCCAAGAGACGCGAGTGAACCGCTTCCGAGGCGGGGAAGGACGACAGTTGAAGGCACAATCAATGGGCACCATTTCCAGGCAACTCTTGAGCCCGATGGTCAGCTGAGCCATTGGCTGAAGGTAACCAGTGAGCTACTCGACGCCGCAGGTGTGGCCGTTGGGGATGTCGTTACACTCGAACTAACCCCTGTGAAGAAGGAACCCGAGCCTGATATCCCGGCAGATTTTCAGGAAGCACTGGCAGCCACCCCTGAGGCTCTTAAAGTTTGGAATAACACGACGACCATCGCACGCGTTGACTGGATTCACTGGATCACTTCAGCCAAGCAACTCAAGACGCGCGAAAAGCGAATGGGTGATGCCTGCGACATGCTTGCAACCGGCAAGAAGCATGTGTGCTGTTT
>NZ_JBOIBY010000458.1:0-27328 GCF_050739655.1 Pseudomonas sp.
GCTCGCGATTACGGTAGGTCAGTCACAAATGTGCTGAATGGTTAACCGCCATCGCGAGCAGGCTCGCTCCCACATGAATATTGCTCACAATTACCAAACTTATTTACGCGGGACAGGCACCGGTAAATCTTCCTACAATCCCTCCTTCGTTAGCTGCCTAAGCAAGGATTCTGCATGCAAGCCGCCAACCTGCGTCGCGGGTACATATTGGGCCTGAGTGCCTACATCATCTGGGGACTTTTCCCGCTCTACTTCAAAGCCATCGCCAATGTGCCCGCCGTGGAGATCATCATCCACCGCGTTCTGTGGTCGGCGTTGTTTGGCGCCCTGTTGCTGATGGTCTGGAAACATCCAGGCTGGTGGCGTGAGTTGCGTGAGAACCCGAAACGCCTGGCGATCCTGGCCCTGAGCGGCACCCTGATCGCGGCCAACTGGCTGACTTACGTGTGGTCGGTGAACAACGGACGCATGCTCGAAGCCAGCCTCGGTTACTACATCAACCCGTTGATCAACGTGCTGCTGGGCATGCTGATCCTCGGTGAGCGGCTGCGGCGCATGCAGTGGATAGCCGTGGGCCTGGCGACCATTGGCGTGGCGCAGCAGGTCTGGCAGGTCGGCAGCCTGCCGTGGGTGTCGCTGATGCTGGCACTGAGCTTCGGTTTCTACGGACTGATTCGCAAGCAAGCGCCGGTCAAGGCATTGCCAGGCCTGGTGGTGGAAACCTGGATGCTGGTGCCGATTGCCATTGCATGGTTGTTGTTCAACCCCACCGCCCATAGTGCTCAGGCCGAGTTCTGGACCACGTCCGAAGCCTGGTGGCTGGTGGCTGCGGGTCCCGTGACGCTGGTGCCGCTGGTGTGTTTCAACGCAGCCGCGCGGTATCTGCCCTACACCACGCTGGGCTTTCTCCAATACCTGGCGCCGACGCTGGTACTGCTGCAAGCCGTGCTGCTGTTTGGTGAACACTTGTCTTCCGCCACGCTGGTGGCATTCATGTTCATCTGGGGGGGTCTTGCGGTTTACAGCATCGATGCGTGGATAAGTTTGCGCCGCCGCAACTGATCAAAAAACGCACAAACCTCTACAGGCCACGTTTAACGTGGCCTGCATCGTTCCTTCCCAAGGTTATCCACAGCGTGATCCCCGGCGTTTGTGCGCAAGTCACTGAATGTTGGCGTTTTTTTGATCAATACGCGCCAAGCCACGGCTGGCGTGGCCTGGCGGGTAGTCTCTACAGGTTATCCACAGGCGGATGCACGTTTAAACTGGATAACCCGATCAGGGTTCACTGCGCAGCACCAGTTCCACCATCAGGTCGTCGGCCAGGGTCTCCAGGCGCGATTGCAGCACCTCCAGAGACAGGGTCAACGGCACGGCGAGAATCGCCTCGGCGTGAAACAGCGGCTCGCTGCTCATCGGCGCCGGCCGCACCTCCGTCACCAATCGCTCCAGACTGACCCCCTGCTCATTCAACAACCGCGTGATATCCCGCACGATCCCCGGCCGGTCATTGCCCACCAGTTCCATGGAGATCGGTTTCCAGGTGCAGGATTGTTCAATGCTGCTCTCGGCAATCAATACGCGAATGCCTTGGGCTGACAAACCCTGCAGGGCATCGACCAGCGAATCGTAGGCTTCGGCCGGAACCCCCACCCGAAGAATCCCGGCAAACTGCCCGGCCATGCGCGACATCCGGCTTTCCAGCCAATTGCCGCCCTTCTCGGCGATGCATTGGGCGATGCGCTCGACCTGCCCTGGTTTGTCCGGTGCGAATACGGTGAGTACGAGGTGGTCCATGGCGCAGCCCTCTGGTCATGACTTTTGTTATAGAGAACCAAGTATAGGCAAGGGTTGTTGCTGTGCTGAGGCGGCTGACGCCATCGCTGGCAAGCCAGCTCCCACAGGTTTGTGTCGATCACAAATACCATACACGACACAGATCCTGTGGGAGCGAGCGGTGCGACGATTCGACTTGCCCGCGAAGGGAACACCGCCGATCACCCACAAAGCACAAATCGTGTACAACTTTGATATTTAACTGGAACAATCCACCAGTTTTTTGAGAACATCCAGCTCCGCACTGTGACCGCAATGCGTCACAGGGTCGCAGAACGACGTAATTAGTCTAATTTTCACAACCGCAATTCATCATGTAGTATGCCTCGGCACGCACTACATAACGTTGGATCGATGTCTGCCGCAGGCACGTTCGCAACCCTGAAAGCCCTGTCAGCAAGGCCCTAAGCCGTTGATTGGTCCCAACCCAGCCGCCAGAAAATGGCATGTACTGGTAGACGGGTTTGTGGTTTAAATGGCCGAAGGCTTCATTGTCAAATTGAAGAGCTGAAAAGCGAAATAGCTGAGCAGAGTGAGGCAAGCAATGACTGAACACGTTCAAGTCGGTGGCCTGCAGGTCGCCAAAGTCCTGTTCGACTTCGTGAACAACGAAGCCATTCCCGGTACCGGCCTCACCGCCGATAAGTTCTGGGCCGGTGCCGACAAGGTCATTCATGACCTGGCTCCGAAGAACAAAGCCCTACTCGCCAAACGCGATGATTTCCAGGCTCGTATCGATGGCTGGCACCAATCCCGTGCTGGCCAGGCCCACGACGCCGTGGCCTACAAAGCCTTCCTGCAAGACATCGGTTATCTGCTGCCAGAAGCGGCCGATTTCCAGGCAACGACGCAAAACGTCGATGAAGAAATCGCCCGCATGGCCGGTCCACAGTTGGTGGTGCCGGTGATGAATGCCCGCTTTGCGCTCAACGCCTCGAACGCCCGCTGGGGTTCGCTGTACGATGCGCTCTACGGCACCGACGCAATCAGCGAAGCTGACGGCGCGGAAAAAGGCAAAGGCTACAACAAGGTTCGCGGCGACAAGGTCATTGCCTTCGCCCGCGCCTTCCTCGACGAAGCGGCGCCATTGGCGGCCGGTTCCCACGTCGATTCCACCGGCTACAAAATCGTCGACGGCAAACTGGTCGTCGCCCTTAAAGGCGGTAGCAACAGCGGCCTGCGTAACGATGGTCAGCTGATCGGCTTCCAGGGCGATGCCTCGGCACCGATCGCGATCCTGCTGAAAAACAACGGCCTGCATTTCGAAATCCAGATCGACGCCAGCACTCCGGTCGGCCAGACCGATGCAGCCGGCGTCAAAGACATCCTGATGGAGGCCGCGCTGACCACCATCATGGACTGCGAAGACTCGGTCGCGGCCGTCGACGCCGATGACAAAGTGGTGATCTACCGCAACTGGCTCGGCCTGATGAAGGGCGATCTGTCGGAAGAAGTCGCCAAGGGTGGCAAGTCGTTCACTCGCACCATGAACGCCGACCGCACCTACACCGCCGTCGATGGCAGCGCATTGAGCCTGCATGGTCGTTCGCTGTTGTTCGTGCGCAACGTGGGTCACCTGATGACCATCGATGCGATCCTCGATAAAGACGGCAACGAAGTGCCGGAAGGTATTCTCGACGGCCTGGTCACGTGCCTGGCATCGATGCACAACCTGAACGGCAACACCACGCGCAAAAACACCCGCACTGGCTCCATCTACATCGTGAAGCCAAAGATGCACGGCCCTGAAGAAGCGGCGTTCACCAACGAACTGTTCGGTCGCATCGAAGACGTGTTGGGCTTGCCGCGCAACACCCTCAAGGTCGGGATCATGGACGAGGAGCGTCGTACCACGATCAACCTCAAGGCCTGCATCAAGGCGGCCAGCGAGCGTGTGGTGTTCATCAACACCGGTTTCCTCGACCGCACGGGCGATGAAATCCACACCTCCATGGAAGCCGGCCCGGTAGTACGCAAGGCCGACATGAAGGCGGAAAAATGGATCGGCGCCTACGAGAACTCCAACGTCGATATCGGTTTGAGCACCGGCCTGCAAGGACGTGCACAGATTGGTAAAGGCATGTGGGCGATGCCGGACCTGATGGCCGCGATGCTCGAACAGAAAATCGCTCACCCGCTGGCCGGTGCCAACACCGCCTGGGTGCCGTCGCCGACCGCTGCAGCGTTGCATGCGTTGCACTACCACAAGGTCGATGTGTTCGCCCGTCAGGCCGAACTGGCCAAGCGTGCTCACGCGTCGGTCGACGACATCCTGACCATCCCGCTGGCAGTCAACCCGCAGTGGACCGCCGAACAGATCAAGAACGAACTGGACAACAATAGCCAGGGCATTCTTGGTTACGTGGTGCGCTGGATCGACCAGGGCGTGGGTTGTTCGAAGGTGCCGGACATCAATGACGTCGGCCTGATGGAAGACCGTGCAACGCTGCGTATTTCCAGCCAGCACATCGCCAACTGGCTGCGTCACGGTGTCGTCACCGAAGAGCAAGTGATGGAAAGCCTCAAGCGCATGGCGCCGGTGGTTGACCGTCAGAATGCCGGTGATGCGCTGTATCGCCCACTGGCCCCCAACTTCGACAGCAACATCGCCTTCCAGGCAGCGGTCGAACTGGTCGTCGAAGGCACCAAGCAGCCAAACGGCTACACCGAGCCGGTCCTGCACCGTCGTCGCCGCGAGTTCAAGGCTGCCAATGGCCTGTAACTGAGCGCTGATGCCGGACATGAAAAAGCCCTGATCTTGTGATCAGGGCTTTTTCTTTAGAGCAAGATCAAAAGATCGCAGCCTTCGGCAGCTCCTACGCAGGTTTCGCGTTTCCTGTAGGAGCTGCCGAAGGCTGCGATCTTTTCAAATATCCATCCCCAACTCATGCTTGACCAAACCCAGCAGCTTGCCGGTATCGATCGGCTTGAGCAGGAAATCCACCACGCTCAAGTGCATCGCGGCAATCGCGTCTTTAACGTCGGCATCGCCGGAGACAATGATGATCGGCATCGCCGCCCGTACCGACTCCCGCACCTGACGGATCAGGTCCAGGCCACCGACATTGCCCATGCGCAGGTCAGTAATCACCAGGCCAATCGATGGCTTTTCTTCCAGCATTTTGAGTGCGGCTTCGCCGCTGGCCGCGATCATGCAACGTATGCCATCCAGGGCCAGGATCTCGGACAGTAATTCTCGGGCATCCTTGTCGTCGTCTACGATCAGCACCCGCTGCGGTGGCAGGTCGGGCTCCAGCATGACGGCACTGAGCGCTTCGCGTTCGGCGTCACTCAAAATATCGTGGTCGGACATGGCGTTCTCTACATGTGCAATTCAAATCCCTAGCAGTGGTGAGACATCGCTAAGCAGAGCTTCAATGTGCGCTTCGTCGGATAATTTTCCAATAGCGTAGCAGAGCGATTTTTCTCTCAATTGCGTAGGGTTTTTCCGACATTTCACAACACACATTGCCTACCTAGACTTACGTCCAATGGGCACCCCGACCATAGGGGTCGACCATGGGTGAGTCATCCCACAACAACTCCAAAAAGACTGCGGTAATGGTTATGAGTAAAGCGGACGCCTTCACACAGGCAGGGAAAACCGCGGTGTTGCAGAACATCCAGGGCACTTTGCAATTCCTTCAGCGTTTCCCGCCTTTCAACCAGATGGAGCACGTCCACCTGGCGTATCTGGTTGAGCAATGTCAGCTGCGTTTTTATGCCCCTGGCGAGAGCATCATCAAGCCGGCCGATGGCCCGGTTGAGCACTTTTATATCGTCAAGCAAGGTCGGGTCGTGGGTGAACGCCCCCATTCGGCCAAGGGCGGCACCGAAACCACTTTCGAAATCACCACCGGCGAATGCTTCCCCCTCGCCGCGCTGCTGGGAGAGCGGGCGACCCGCACTGAACACCTGGCCGCCGAAGACACCTTTTGCCTACAGCTGAACAAGCTCGCCTTTATCAAACTCTTCGCCATTTCCAGCACCTTTCGCGACTTTGCCCTACGCGGCGTGAGCAGCCTGCTGGATCAGGTCAACCAGCAAGTCCAGCAAAAAGCCGTGGAAACCCTGGGTACCCAGTATTCGCTGAACACCCGCTTGGGCGAATTGGCCATGCGCCATCCGGTGACGTGCAGCCCCGCCACGCCCCTGCGCGAGGCCGTGACCCTGATGCATGAGCAGCAGGTCGGCAGCATTGTGGTGGTCGATGAACAGAAAGCGCCGCTGGGGATTTTTACCCTACGCGATCTGCGTCAGGTGGTGGCCAATGGCACGGGTGATTTCGCCGAGGCCATCGAGCGGCACATGACTCAGGCGCCGTTTTACCTGACGCCTGACCACAGCGCATTCGACGCGGCAATCGCCATGACCGAGCGGCATATCGCCCACGTCTGTCTGGTCAAGGATCAGCGCCTGTGTGGCGTCGTCTCGGAGCGCGATTTGTTTTCCCTGCAACGGGTGGATCTTGTGCACTTGGCGCGCACCATCCGCAGTGCCCAGCGGGTGGAAAACCTGGTGGCGATCCGCGGCGAAATCGGTCAACTGGTGGAGCGCATGCTCGCCCACGGTGCCTCGTCGACCCAGATCACCCACATCATTACCCTGCTCAACGACCATACCGTGTGCCGGGTGATCGAGCTGACCCTCGCCGAGAAAGGCGACCCCGGCGTGCCGTTCAGTTGGCTGTGCTTTGGCAGCGAAGGCCGCCGTGAGCAGACGCTGCACACCGACCAGGACAACGGCATTCTGTTCGAAGCCCGGGATGCCGCCCACGCTGCCGAGATTCGCGGCAAGCTGCTGCCCATCGCCCATCAGATCAATCAGAGCCTGGCGCTCTGCGGCTTCACGTTGTGCAAAGGCAACATCATGGCTGGCAACCCTGAGCTGTGCCTGTCCCGAGCCGAATGGGCACGTCGCTTTGCAGCGTTCATTCGCGAGGCCACGCCGGAGAACCTGCTCGGTTCGAGCATCTATTTCGATTTGCGCGTGGTCTGGGGCAGCGAGCAAGGCTGCGAACAGTTGCGTCGAGGGATTCTCGATCAGGTCGCCGATAACCGTTTGTTCCAGCGCATGATGGCTGAGAACGCGCTGCGCAATCGCCCGCCGGTAGGCCGCTTCCGCGAGTTCGTGCTGACGCGCAAAAATGGCGACAAAGCCACCCTCGACCTGAAGATTCAGGGCTTGGCGCCCTTTGTCGACGGAGCACGATTGCTCGCTCTCGCCCACGGCATCGAGGTCAACAACACACTGGAGCGCTTCCGCCAACTGGTGGCCAAAGAGATCATCGAGCCACTGGACGGCGCGGCGTATGAAGAGGCCTATCACTTCATCCAGCAAACCCGCATGCAGCAGCATCAACTGCAGACCCGGGAGAATCTGCCCTACTCCAACCGGGTCGATCCGGACAGCCTCAATCATCTGGATCGACGCATCCTGCGTGAGTCCCTGCGCCAGGCCCAGCGCCTGCAAAGCAGTCTGGCCCTGCGGTATCAATTATGAGCCTGTTTTCATGGCTACGACCCGCCGGTCCGAGCCTGTCCGGCGAACTGCAACAGCGCCTGCAACGCCTGCCGGTGGCGCCCGAGCTGAGCGAGTGCAGCTTGCGCGAACAGCGCTGGGTAGTGCTCGATCTGGAAACTACAGGCTTGAACTTGAACAAGGACCGGGTGCTGTCCATCGGCGCAGTAGTGATCGAGGATGGCGCGATCGATTTCAGCCAACAGTTCGAACGCACCCTGCAATGCGACGAGGTCAAACTTGGCCCCAGCGTATTGATTCACGGCATTGGCCCCAGTGCGATTGCTGCCGGCAGTGATCCGGCGCAGGCGCTGCTCGAATTCATGGAGTTCGTCGGCGACAGCCCGTTGCTGGCCTTCCATGCGCCGTTCGACCAGCACATGCTCGGTCGCGCCCTGAAAGATCATCTGGGCTACAAGTTGCAGCATGCCTTTCTGGATGTGGCGGATATCGCCCCACTGCTGTGTCCGCAGGCGAACATCCGTGAGGCGGGGCTGGACGAGTGGATCGACTGGTTCAAGCTGCAAGTCTTCGAACGCCACAACGCCAGCGCCGACGCCCTGGCCACCGCCGAGCTGGCCCTGATCCTGTTCAGCCGGGCGCGGCAGCAGCAGATTCACAGCCCGTTGAATTTACAGCAGCGGCTGAGCCAGTGGCGGCGGCGGCAGCAAACGCCATCCTTCTGACCCGTCGGTGTCTGGTCTGACGCCATCGCGGGCGAGCCCGCTCCCACAGGTTTTGTGTCGATCACAAATCCCACAAACAACACAAAACCTGTGGGAGCCAGCCTGCTGGCGATGAAGTTGATGCGGTGTGGCTGGTGGCCTCATCGCTAGCAGGCTAGCTCCCACAGGTTTTGTGGTCGATCACACGATCACGCGGTCCAACTGCCCACATCCCTCAAAAAACCACCCGACCAGCGCCAATTGCGTCCCTCCCTCGCCTCTGACACAATCGCGAACAATTCTCGTTAGTTAATACTTCCCAAACGGTGATGCTGCGTGTCGTCAGTCCCAAGCCCTCAAAGTGAGCTCGTCGGTGCGTTATATCGCGACCATCGCGGTTGGCTATTGGCCTGGCTTCGTCGCAACGTCGCCTGCCCGCAACGGGCCGAAGACCTGAGCCAGGACACCTTCGTGCGCTTGCTCGGTCGTGAGGAGCTCAAAGAGCCTCGCGAACCCCGGGCGTTTCTGGTGGCGATTGCCAAGGGCCTGTTGTTTGACTACTTCCGCCGCGCTGCGCTGGAACAGGCTTATCTCACCGAACTGATGCTGATTCCCGAAGCCGAACAACCGTCGGTGGAAGAGCAGCAAATGATCCTCGAAGACCTGAAGAACATCGATCGCCTGCTCGGCCAACTGTCGAGCAAGGCCCGGGCGGCGTTTCTCTACAACCGTCTCGATGGCCTCGGCCATGCAGAAATCGCCGAACGCCTCGGCGTGTCGGTACCGCGCGTGCGCCAATACCTGGCCCAGGGTCTGCGTCAGTGCTACATCGCGTTGTACGGGGAACCGACATGAGTCCGGTCAGTTCCAAACCGGTGTCGGCACAGGTGCTCGATGCCGCTATTGCCTGGCAGCTGTCGCTGGACTGTGCCAACCCGGTGGAGCGCGAAGAGTTCGCCAAATGGCATGCCGCCAACGAAGAACATGCCCGCGCCTGGCGCCAGCTGGGGATGCTCGACCAGCGATTCAGCGTCGCCAGCGGCCCGGCTCGTACCGCTCTAATGCAATCGCGCGCAGGCATTCGCCGTCGGGTGCGCAAGCTCGGCAGCGGCCTGGCCAGTGTCATCGCCGTGATTGGCCTGGCCTTGTTTGCCGGTGAGCGTTACTTGCCCGTCGACTATTGGCTGGCAGACCAGCGCACCGCCACGGGTGAACAGCGCACCATCCGCCTGGCCGACGGCACGTTGATCAATCTCAATACCCACAGCGCCGTAGACGTGCGCTTTGACGAGAAGCAGCGACTGGTTGTCCTCCAGGAAGGGGAAATCCTCGTCGAAACCGGTCATGGCGACGCTCGCCCATTCATTGTCGAAACCCGCGAAGGCAGCATGCGCGCGTTGGGCACGCGATTTTTGGTCAAGCGTGAAGAACAAGGTACGCGCCTGAGCGTGCTGCAATCGGCGGTGGCTGCGCACCCGGAATCGAGCCAGGAAGAACAGATCCTGCGCGAGGGCCAGCAAGTGCTGATCCGCAGCGGCGGCCTGGGTCCGATCATGGCCGTCAACTCCGGCGCAGGCGCCTGGACCCGCGGCATGCTGGTGGTCGATAACGCACGACTGGAAGATCTGGTGAACGAGCTGGGCCGCTATCGACCCGGTCACCTGGGCGTTGCACCGCAAGTAGCGGACCTGCGCATCACCGGTAGCTTCCCGCTGCGGGACACTGACCTGGCTCTGAATACGCTGCTACCGACCTTGCCGGTGCAGATCGAACAGCACACGCAGTGGTGGGTGACGGTGGCGGCGAAGACAGACGCCAAGCCCTGATGATTGTGGCGTCTGACATGACGCCATCGCGAGCAGGCTCGCTCCCACATTTTGACCTGCGAACAGAGATCCATTGTGGGAGCGAGCCTGCTCGCGATGAGGCCGTCAGCATCACCGAAACCATGAGTCTGTTTACTGAATCGAAATTATTTTCATCCAGCCCTATCACTTTTCGAATTTCGTCCGGCACCTAGGCAATTGAGAAGTATTCACTTTCAGGAGCCGCTGTATGTCCCGTTCGCTAGACACCTTGTTGCGCCCCAGTTTGCTGGCGGTTGCCATTGCCCTTTGCACCCCTCTGGCCAGCAGCCAACTGATCGCCGCTGAACAGGCATCCAGCGTTCGCGCCTACAACCTGCCTTCCGCGCCATTGGCCAGCACCCTGAACCAGATCGCCAGCCAGGCCGGCCTGGCACTGTCATTGAACCCATCGCTGGCCGCAGGCAAGACTTCCGCCCCGGTCAACGGCCAGTTCGATGCTGCCGGCGCGCTGCGCGAAGCCTTGCGTGGTACAGGATTGCAGTTGGAACAGAGTGGCGGTACCTACACGCTCGTGGCGGTACCCGAAGGTGCACTGGCCTTGCCTGTGACCAGCGTGATCGGCGCAGAAGACACTGAAAACGCGTGGGGTCCAGTACAAGGTTACCTGGCCAAACGCACCGCGGCCGGAACCAAGACGGACACCGCTCTTGCCGAAGTACCGCGCTCAATCTCTGTAGCCACCCGTGAGCAGATGCAGGATCGTGCCGTACAGAATCTGGATGACGCTGTACGTTATATGCCTGGGGTCGTGGCCAGCAGCTATGGCAGCGATAGCCGCGCAGAATGGCTGAAGGTACGTGGATTTGAACCAACCCAGTTCCTCGATGGGTTGCCGCTGCCAAAAGGCACTTACACCATGCCGAAAATGGAGACCTGGGACCTGGAGCGTGTAGCTCTGCTGCGCGGCCCTGCCTCCTCGGTATACGGTCAGACGCCTCCCGGTGGCTTGATCGATATGGTCAGCCGCCGCCCTGAAGCATTTGCCAGCAACGAAGTGCAATTGCAGGTTGGTAGCTACGAACGCAAACAGGTCAGTTTTGACAGTACAGGCCCCGTCGATGACGAAGGGCGTTTTTTATATCGTGTCAGTGGCGTTGTGCGCGATAGCAACACCACCATTGATCACGTTGAGGACAAGCGCTACAACATTGCTCCCAGCCTGACCTGGAATATCGATCCGGACACCAGGCTGACTTTCCTCAGCCAATACAACCGTGACGATACCGGTATCACCAGCCAGTTCCTTCCATTGCAAGGCACCAAGCTTTCCTCACCTGCTGGCAAGGTAAAGTTTCATGAGAATCTTGGCGATCCGGACTGGGAGTTCTACGACAAGACCTATTACGCTCTGGGATATGCCTTTGAGCACCGTATGAACGACGTTTGGCAGTTCCGTCAGAACTTGCGCTATACCAAGAGCGACCTGTCCTTCCAAGGCATCACCGCAGGCGGTTTTTTCGGCGCGGTCAGCGACGATGGAACCCTGTCCCGAGGTGCCAACGTGGTCAACGAAGACATCAGCCAGTTCGCCGTAGATAACAACTTCCAGGCCGATTTCGACACAGCTTCGATCAGGCACACTCTGTTGCTGGGTCTGGATCACCAACGGGTCAATACCAATTACAAATGGCTGTTTGGTAGCGCGCCAACCAGCAATATCATCACCCCGATTTACGGCCAGGACTTCAGCAACGTCAGCTATACCGCATTCAACGATTACAACCAAAAGACTCATGACACAGGCCTATACCTTCAGGACCAGATGGCTCTGGATAACTGGCGCCTGACTTTGGGCGGTCGTCAGGATTGGCTGCACACCGACTCGACCTTCTACAACATGAACAATGCCAAGGACACTCGCGACGATACGGCCTTCACTGGCAACGCAGCTCTTAGCTATGTGTTCGACTCGGGCTTCACACCTTACGTCTCCTACGCCGAATCCTTTCAGGCAGAAGCCGGCGGAGCGAACGGCGAGGCATTCCGTCCAGGCACTGGCAAGCAATATGAAGTGGGTATCAAATACCAGCCTCCAGGCAGTGACATGCTGTTCAGCGCGGCCGCGTATGACCTGACCCGCAGCGACATCGTCCTCAGCGACACTTTGGGTGTATCTCGTCCATTGGGTGAGGCCAAGGTACGTGGCTTTGAACTGGAAGCGACCGGCGACGTCAACGAGAACTTGAAACTGACCGCCGCGTACACCTATGCCAATAGCAAGATGACCAAAGTCACAGATCCTCTGGACAAAAATCGCCCACTACCACTCACCCCGGAAAACCAAGCCTCTGCCTGGGCTGATTACACGTGGCATACGGGTGTTCTGGATGGTTTTGGACTCGGCTTCGGCGTGCGCTATGTCGGCGAAACCGACAACATCGCCATCGGCAGTATGGGCTTCGTACGCGATCCATCGGATGGCCATAGCGGTTCCTATACCGTCTATGACGCGGCCGTTCATTACGACTTGGGCCGCATGAACAATGTCCTCAAAGGTGTCAGTGTCAGCGTCAATGCCAACAACGTATTTGATAAGAAATACATTTCAACCTGTGACGGCTTCTACTGCTACTACGGCGACCGTCGCAACGTAATGGCCAGCCTTGACTACAAGTGGTAACGGCTTGATCTGACACGCCCAGTACCCAGGCCGTCCCTCGAGGACGGCCTGGGTATTTCTGAGGGTCATTAAATGAAAAGTAAAACAATCCGCCGCTGGTCCTTCGTCCACACCTGGACCAGCCTGATCTGCACGGTGTTTCTGCTGCTGTTGGCACTGACCGGCCTGCCGCTGATCTTCCACCACGAGATCGATCATCTGCTGGGTGACGCCCCGCAATTGCGGGAAATGCCGGCGGACACCCCACAGCTGAATTTGCAGCAGCTTGTGCAGGCTGCGGAAAAGCATCGCCCCGGCGAAGTGATGCAGTATTTCGGCTTCGAAGAAGACGAGCCCAATGCCGCCATTGCGATCATGGCGGCCACCGCGGGCACCGAGCCGAACTCGTCCCACACCTTCATGCTCGACGCCCGTACGGGTGAAGCACTGGAGATGCCTTCGGCCAATGGCGGCTTCATGATGGTCATGTTGCGCCTGCACGTGGACATGTTCGCCGGGCTGCCAGGCAAGCTGCTGCTGGCGTTCATGGGCCTGATGTTCGTCATCGCGATTGTGTCCGGTACGGTGTTGTACCTGCCGTTCATGCGGCGATTGAAGTTCGCCACCGTGCGCCAGGACAAGTCCACCCGCCTGCGCTGGCTCGACCTGCACAACCTGATTGGTGTCGTAACCCTGACCTGGGCCTTGGTGGTCGGTGTAACGGGCGTGATCAGCGCGTGCGCCGACTTGCTCATCGCTGCGTGGCGCAATGACAGCCTGAGCGCGATGATCGAGCCGTACCGCGATGCACCGCCGCTGACACAACTGGCGCCCGCCACGCGCCTGCTCGACATCGCCCGGGAAGTTGCACCGGACATGCAACCCGATTTCATCGCCTTCCCCGGCACGCGGTTTTCCAGCGAACACCATTACGCCGTGTTCATGAAAGGCAGCACCCATTTGACCTCGCACTTGCTGACGCCGGTATTGATCGACGCCAGCACCCTGCAAGTCACCGCCGTGGCCGAACGCCCGTGGTACATGGACGCCATGGGCATGTCGCAGCCGCTGCATTTCGGTGACTACGGCGGCATGCCAATGCAAATTCTCTGGGCGACGCTGGACGTGCTGACCATCATCGTCCTTGGTAGTGGGGTTTACCTGTGGGTAGTGCGGCGCAAGGCCGCAAAACCCGTGCTGCAGACAACGGAGAGCGTGGCATGAAGCCCAGGCAATCGAGTTTCTGGAAAGTCTTCGGCACGCCCACCGTCATCGCGTTGTTCAGTGCGGCGGGGTTGTTTTCCGCCTTGCTGGGCGATGGCATTTGGGATGCGTTGAGCTGGCTCGGCTTGGGCATTCCGGCGGTTCTGGCACTCAGAGGCCTGCTGCAACGCCGCTAATCCAGGCTGAAAATCAAACCCCTGTAGGAGCGAGCTTGCTCGCGATGGTGGTTAACGGTACCGCGTCTTTACCTGGGTAAACGCGGTGCCCTTTAGTTCTTCGCTGGCAAGCCAGCTCCTACAGGGAATTTTGGCCGGTAACAAAATCTGTGATCGACCAAAAACCTGTGGGAGCGGGCTTGCTCGCGAAGGCGATTTAACATTCAACATTTTTACCGAATGTAATGGCCCATTCGCGAGCAAGCCCGCTCCCACAAAAATCGACATCTTTTTCCGTGGTCATACGACGACAACCTTAACCCACCCGTCGCCTACCCCTGCAAATCCTTTGACATATTTGTTGACACATTCGTCCTTGCACTCCTATAAAGGCATGCGTTGTACGACAACCTACAACAACTGCAGCACCAAAATAAATCCAAAAAATACGGTGAAGTGATGAAAGTCAAAGGCATCCGCTGGTGGATGGTCGGCCTGGTGACGGCCGGCCTCATGGTCAACTACCTGGCTCGCAATACGCTCTCGGTGGCCGCCCCCACCCTGATGAGCGAAATGAACATCACCACCGAGCAGTACTCGCATATCGTCGTCGCGTGGCAGCTCTGCTATGCGCTGATGCAACCGGTGGCGGGCTACATCATCGACGCCATCGGCACCAAAATGGGCTTCGCGATTTTTGCTTTCGCCTGGTCGATTGCCTGCGCATTGGCGGCACTGGCCAGCGGCTGGCAGGGTTTGGCGTTTTTCCGTGGCCTGCTTGGCCTCACCGAAGCCGCCGGACTGCCCGCGGCGGTCAAGACTTCCACTGAATGGTTCCCGGCCAAAGAGCGCTCGGTGGCCATCGGATGGTTCAACATTGGCTCGTCGATTGGCGCCGTGCTGGCTCCGCCTCTGGTGGTTTGGGCGATCCTGCACAGCGGCTGGGAACTGGCGTTCCTGATCGTGGGTGGCATGGGTGTCGTTTGGACGTTCCTGTGGATGATCTTCTACAAACATCCGCGCGATCAAAAGCGCCTGAGCGATGAAGAACGCGATTACATACACAGCGGCCAGGAAGACCATTTCAAAGACACCGCCAAGAAAAAAGGCAGCTGGAAAAAGATCATCGGCAACCGCAATTTCTACGCCATCGCCAGCGCCCGAATCCTCTCCGAGCCGGCCTGGCAGACTTTCAACGCGTGGATTCCGTTGTACCTGATGACCGAGCGGCACATGAACATCAAAGAGATCGCGATGTTCGCCTGGCTGCCCTTCCTCGCCGCCGACCTGGGTTGCGTGCTCGGCGGCTACCTGAGTCCGTTCTTCCACAAGCACTGCAAAGTGTCGTTGTTCACCTCGCGCAAAATGGTCCTGCTGTTCGGTGCTTCGTGCATGATCGGCCCGGCGTGCATTGGTCTGGTCGCCAGCCCGTACACGGCGATCGCGTTGTTGTGCATCGGCGGCTTCGCTCACCAGACCTTGTCCGGTGCGCTCTACGCGATCACCTCAGACTCCTTTGGCAAAAACGAAGTGGCCACCGCCACCGGCATGGGCGGCATGTTCGGCTACCTCGGCGCTGCGGCGTTCACCCTGGTGTTTGGCGTAATGGTGACCAAGATCGGCTACAGCCCGCTGTTCGTGGTGCTGGCGATCTTTGACATCGTGGCCGCGTTCATCGTCTGGACGGTTGCTCGTGAACTCAAGCCTCAGGCTGTTGCCGCTCCTGATGCCGGGCAGAAGCTGCAACCCGCCAGCTAAACGCCAAACCTGTGGAAAAACCTGTGGGAGCGAGCCTGCTCGCGATAGCGGTCTGTCATACAACACTGATGTTGAATTTCAAACCGCCATCGCGAGCAGGCTCGCTCCCACAAGGGTTCACATCATGACGTTTGATCGATCAGACCAACGCGCTATGCTGCCCGACACTGCCACCGACCGAGATGCCAGCATGTCCGCCCCGAGCATGACCCTGTACCACAACTCTCTCTCGCCCTTCGTCCGCAAAGTCATGGTGATGCTGCACGAAACCGGTCAACAGGACCGCGTGGCCCTGCAAAACTGTGTGCTCACCCCGGTCGATCCGGACCAGGCCCTGATCAACGACAACCCCTTGAGCAAAATCCCCGCCCTGCGCCTGGCCGACGGCAACGTCATCCACGACAGCCGGGTGATCCTTGACTACCTCGACCACCAACACGTCGGCAACCCGCTGATCCCCCGCGAAGGTTCGGCCCGCTGGCGCCGCCTGACCCTGGCCTCAATGGCCGACGGGATCATGGACGCCGCCGTACTGGTGCGTTACGAAGTCGTCCTGCGCGCCCCGGAAAAACACTGGGACGAGTACCTCGACGCCCAACGCGACAAAATCCGCCGCGCCCTCGCCCTGCTGGAAAAAGACGCCATCGCCGAACTGACCAGCCATTTCGATGTGGCGGCGATCAGCGTGGCCTGTGCCTTGGGTTATGTGGATTTGCGCCATCCGGACCTGGACTGGCGAGCAGTGAATCCGCAGTTGGCGGCGTGGTATTTCGAGGTGAGCCAGCGACCTTCGATGATTGCGACGATGCCGAAGGTTTAAGGTTGGCAGCGGCAAAAGACTATCAGTTCTGATAGTAGGCAAATCGTATAAAAGCTCCGATGCTCAAGGTCCGCTATCTGGACCTTTCACGGAGCTCAGCCGATGCCAAATTCACCTGATGAAATCGTGCTGTGCACTTATGACTACGATCCGCTGGACCGCCAGATCGGCTGCACAGTAGTCCAACAACCCGCCATCCAGCGCTTTCATTGCAAAAGCCGATTGGCCACTGAAATTCAGGGGGCTGCTCGATGGAGTTTCTTCCAGCACGACGATCACTTGCTGGCGCAGCGAAATCACCTCAATGCAAACGTGACGAGCACCTTGCTGGCAACTGATCAACAACGCTCGGTGCTCAACGCCCTCGACGCCTTTCGACCAAATCCCCTCGCCTACTCACCCTACGGCCATCGTCCGGCGCAAAGCGGTTTGCTTAGCCTGCTCGGCTTCAACGGCGAACGGCCCGACCCCGTGACCGGGCATTATCATTTAGGCAATGGGTATCGGCAGTTCAATCCGGTGTTGATGCGGTTTAACAGTCCGGATGGTTTGAGTCCGTTTGGGAGGGGTGGGTGGAATGCGTATGGGTATTGCGACGGAGAGCCCGTGAACCGCAGTGATCCAACGGGACACACTTGGGCTCCGATCAAGTCTTTATTGAGAAAGATTGGCGTAATGAAAAAACCTGCCAAACCGGAAAATATTGTCCAGATCGGGGCATGGCAGCAAGAGTCAGGTAACCCAGAGCTTGTACAACTTCCCGTTGGTAAAGGAGCAAAATCCAAAATAAACAAAACGATGCTAACCAAAAAGGAGGAAGCAAAATTTCGCAAGGAGTGGAACGATGCGATTAAAGAAGGTCAAGCTGCGAGTATGAAGGCTCTCAACAATACCACCACAAACTCAGACCCCTCATTCAACAGAATGCAGAGCAGAAACGCCCCTTCAAATAATTCTGCTATCTCGGATACGGTTGAACACATGTCCGCATCCGAGCTAGTGGAACTTGAGCGTACTGCGAGTTCCTGGAAAAACGTTGGTACCGAGAGAACTGACATCTTAACGGCCGTGAAACGTGAACAAAGCATCAGGGCACTGAACTCGTTTGGAAGTCCGCCTACCAGGAATAGACGCATACGATCAGGCGAACCGGGCTTTAGTCCACGCTAAACCGTTCTCTAATGATATCCAGCTTCCCTAGCGTGGAGGATCATCACTCAACTGATCAACAATCCGGCTTGTCCGCCGTAAACCGCCGAGCCGGATTCACCGCCGCACCAAACTCACGCAACGCCTTCGCCCCAATCAACAACGGATAGTTGAAGTTGCTGCGATCCGTCAGGTTGACCTCGACCGTGCGCTTGACGTTGCCCAGGCACAATTCCAGATCGACCACCGGCCGCTTGGTCGGCGCGACCGTGCCCTCGTCCTCGTCCTCTTCGGAGCGAGTCTTGATCTTGCTGATCCGCGCGATCTTGTGTTCGTAGACCTTGTTGCTCGCACCCTTGGTGGCGAGGCGGAAACGTACCCATTCTTCGCCATCACGGGTAAAGGTCTCGATATCCGTGGCCGACAGCGACGCCGTCAGCGCACCCGTGTCCATCTTGGCCTTGAGCACTTCACCGCCGATTTCCGGCAGCGCGATGTATTCGTAACGCCCGTACAGGGTGGGCTCGGCGGCCATGACTGGCAGGGCGATGAGGGACAGCAGTGCGAGGAGGGATTTCACGTATTGGGATTCCATGGGCAATGGGCAATGGATAGCGCAATTTTAGACCGTTGTTCCGATGATCGTTCCCACGCTCTGCGTGGGAATGCAGCCCGGGACGCTCCGCGTCCCATCAGTGCATGACCAGAAACCGGCTGCGCGGCCGGCACGCGGAGCGTCCCTTGAGGCATTCCCACGCTGAGCGTGGGAACGATCGGTGGGCAGAGACTAACGGTTCAAACGTGAAACATTCGTCACCCACAATTTGGCCTCCCGCACGAAGCTGCTTATCATTACGCGCCCAAACGCTTTCAAGAGTCATCTATGCGCCGCCTGCTCACCGGCTGTTTCGTTACCCTGCTGCTGTTGCTCAACACCCTGGTCCTGATCGGGCCATTGCTGGTGTTTGCTCTGCTCAAGCTGATCCTGCCCGGGCGCTTTAGTGATTACGCCTCGTGGTCAGTGATGTGGATCGCCGAGACCTGGTCCGAGATCGACAAGCTGATCTTCCGCCTGTGCATCCCCACGCAATGGGACATTCGCGGCGGCGATGACCTGCGGCAAGACACGTCCTACCTGGTCATCAGCAACCATCAATCCTGGGTCGATATCCCGGCGCTGATCCAGACGCTGAACCGGCGCACGCCGTTCTTTAAATTCTTCCTCAAGAAAGAGCTGATCTGGGAGCCGTTACTGGGCCTGGCGTGGTGGGCGCTGGATTATCCGTTCATGAAGCGCTACACCAAGGCGTTTCTGGCCCGGCACCCGGAGCTGGCGGGCAAGGATCTGGAAATCACCAAACAGGCCTGCGAGCTGTTCAAGCGTCAGCCGGTGACCGTGGTCAATTATCTGGAAGGCACGCGCTTTACTGCAGCGAAAAGCGCTCAACAGCAGTCACCGTTCACCCACCTGCTCAAGCCCAAAGCCGGCGGTGTAGCGTTCGTGTTGGCGGCGATGGGTGAACAACTCGACGCGATTCTTGATGTGACGGTGGTGTACCCGCAGCAGAGAATTCCAGGGTTTTGGGATTTGATCAGCGGCAACGTGCCCAGGGTCATCATCGACATCAAGACCCGTGAACTTGCGCCGGCGCTGTGGCAGGGCGACTACGAAAACGATCCGGCGTTTCGTGAAACGGTCCAGAACTGGGTCAACCAGCTCTGGACCGAAAAGGACCAGCGCATCGACGCATTGCGCAGCGAAAGCCGCCGCTGATCAAGTGCCCAGGCCGGTGCTCAGGCCAGTGCCCCAAATTCCGCCGAGGCTTTGCAACAGCGAGCCGGTAACCCCTTGCTGACCGAGGTATTGCAGGAGTATCGGGGCAAACAGACCGATCATGCCGGTCTCCATGCCCAGTGCGCTGAACGCGTTGTTCAGGTCGTTGGTGTTCTTGACGTTGCCAAGGGCGTTGTCCAGCCCTGCAGCCTGGCTATTGGAACCCAGCAAACCGGCGATCACGCCAAGCTGGCCACCACTGGACAGACTATCGATGCCCGGCACGCTCGTCGTCAGTTCAGAATAATCGGTGGGGCTGAGCTGGTTCTTTGCCAAACCCAACATCGCCCCGGCGCCACCGATCATTTGTTGCGGTGTCAGGTTCAATTGGCTGAGCGCGCTGAACAGATCCGCGGTCTGCGGAGTCGGCGCCGCCTGGGTGGCCACATCATCGCTTTTCCCACCCGCAATGGCAGTGATCGCATCGCCCAGGCTGAACTGAGCGAAAACCGGGCCGGCCGCCAGAGTCATGAGCGATGCCAGTACAAAACCGCGTGAAACCTTCATCCAGACGCCCCCAATAAAAAACCGCCCGGAAATGGGCGGCGCAAAGCTGTGCGTTGGACTGGCGAGCCCGAACATTGTTCCCCGCCCCCGCCCAGATCATCTGTAGGAGCGAGCTTGCTCGCGAGGGTCTTAAACGATAACGCTCGCTGCCTGATACCCCACGGCGTCCTGCTATTTTTCGCGAGCAATCGAGCGTCGACCGGCTGCTCCTACAGGATCCAATGTTTCCGAGCGTTGTGCCACTATCAGATCTGCTAGGTAGGCAGCCCCGAGCGTTTGCGCCAGAGTAAACCCTGAATCGGCAAACTTATTCAGGAAGGTCGGTCATGCAGCCTAATCGCCAAACGTTGCTCTGCCGTTACCACTACGACCCGTTGGATCGATTGGTTACTTGCACACCCACCGCACAAACCAGTACCCAGCGCTTCTACCTGAAGAATCGCCTGGCCACCGAGATCGAAGGCGCCACACGACGCTCGATCATGCAGCACGACGACCAACTGCTGGCGCAGCACCAACATCAGGGCAACGCCGTGGAAACACGCCTCCTGGCAACCGACCAGCAGCGCTCAGTATTGAATGTGCTCGATGGGGCTCAGAGGCACCCTTTGGCTTATTCCCCCTACGGCCACCGCCCATTGATTAATGGCTTACTCAGCCTGCTCGGCTTTAACGGCGAACGGCCGGATCCGGTGACGGGGTGTTATTTGTTGGGGAATGGCTATCGGGCGTTTAATCCGGTGTTGATGAGGTTTAACTGCCCGGACAGTTGGAGTCCGTTTGGAAGGGGCGGGTTGAATGGCTATGCGTATTGCGTGGGGGATCCAGTGAATCGGAGGGACCCATCAGGGCATTTCGGTAATCCTTGGAAAGGTTTATTGAATTTATTAAAACTTAGAACACCTAGTGTGACGCGAGCCAACATAGCATACGAAAAAGCCATGCAGATGGACTCACCTCAACCTGCCGCAACAACGCTCCCTAGAACACCCGGCACGACATCCTCTTCGATTTATTCAAACGCCGGAGCGGAAAGTTCTCCAGACCCGACGGCCTCCGGCTACGCAAGTGTTCAACCGTATAGCAGTGTCGACACATCTATCGCCCCTTCTATTCCTCATCGCCCACCACCTGGAAGTTCTCGATCGGGATCTCACTTCTCGATTCAGAACACCGATAGGTTACCCACTGGAAGGTCCATTGAGGATCTCAAAAGTTGGATCGACTCAACTAGTGGAATGCCTAATGAAGAAATGACGGCGACAATGCAGGTTTTACCCACCGGATACCCTACGTCGGCAAACGAGCACATCGCCATCCAATTTGCAGGTCAACGCATTAGCCGCAACATCCGCGAAAACGCTAAGACCTACAAGCAAGGATTTTTCCTGACGCCCCTGGATGACTTGCGCAAAAAATTCTTTGAAAAAAAAATGTCTCAACTCAGAAAGAAATAGCCGAAACAGCAAGACACAAAAACGGCGGCCCGAAGGTCGCCGTTTTTTTTACCTCAAGACTTACGCCGCACTAAACAACTTATGCGGATCAATCACAAACTTCTTCGGCACGCCCGCATCAAACTCGCCATAACCCTCAGGCGCCTGATCCAGGCTAATCACCTGCACACCCACCACTTCAGCAATGTTGATGCGATCCCACATGATCGCCTGCATCAGTTGGCGGTTGTACTTCATCACCGGGGTTTGACCGGTGTGGAAGCTGTGGGATTTCGCCCAGCCCAGGCCGAAGCGGATGCTCAGGCTGCCCATTTTTGCGGCGGCGTCGACGGCGCCTGGGTCTTCGGTGACGTAGAGGCCAGGGATGCCGATTTTGCCGGCAACGCGCACGACGCCCATCAGGGAGTTGAGCACGGTGGCCGGGGCTTCGTGTTTGACGCCGTCGTGACCGTGGCCGCGAGCTTCGAAGCCTACGCAGTCAATGGCGCAATCCACTTCAGGTTCGCCCAGCAGTGCGGCGATCTGTTCGTGCAGCGGCGCGTCCTTGGACAGGTCGACGATTTCAAAACCCTGGGCCTTGGCGTGGGCCAGGCGGATGGTGTTGACGTCGCCGATGATCACAACCGCAGCACCCAACAGGCGCGCTGAAGCGGCAGCGGCCAGGCCGACAGGACCGGCACCGGCGATGTAGACGGTGCTGCCTGGGCCAACGCCGGCAGTCACAGCGCCGTGGTAACCGGTTGGCAGGATGTCGGAGAGGCAGGTCAGGTCACGGATTTTTTCCATGGCCCGGTCGCGGTCCGGCAGTTTCAACAGGTTGAAGTCGGCGTACGGCACCATCGCGTATTCGGCTTGGCCACCGGTCCAGTCGCCCATGTCAACGTAACCGTAAGCGCCGCCAGGACGAGCCGGGTTGACGCTCAGGCACACGCCCGTGTGTTGCTCTTTGCAGGAACGGCAGCGCCCGCAAGCCACGTTGAACGGTACGGAGACCAGGTCGCCGATTTTCAGGTTCTCGACGTCGCTGCCCTTCTCGATCACTTCACCGGTGATTTCGTGGCCCAGGACCAGACCGGTTTGAGCAGTGGTACGACCGCGCACCATGTGCTGGTCGGAACCACAAATGTTGGTGGAAACCACGCGCAGAATGACGCCGTGCTCAATCTTCCTGCCGCGCGGGTCCTGCATTTTCGGATAGTCGATTTTCTGTACTTCGACCTTGCCAGCGCCGAGATACACCACTCCACGATTGCCAGACATGCTTTCACCTCGCTGTTGTTTTTATGTAGTGCTCGCGTCGCCAGGGAGCGGCGGCGCGTTGATTGCTCGGGTATAGATGCTGTTTCTTGTGTTGCCTGTTATGGCCCTATCGCCAGCAGGCTGGCTCCCACAGTGGATCGGGGGTGAGTTCAGGATTTGTGAACGACACAAAACCCCTGTGGGAGCTGGCCTGCCAGCGATAGCGATCTAGAGAACGACCGTGCGATTGGCGTTCAAAAACACTCTTCTTTCGATGTGATACCCAACAGCCCGCGCCAAAGTCAGGCCTTCAATGTCGCGCCCCTTGGCGATCAGGTCTTCCGGATAATGACTGTGATCCACCACCTCGACGCCTTGGGCGATGATCGGCCCTTCGTCGAGGTCGTTGTTGATGTAGTGCGCCGTGGCGCCGACCAGCTTCACGCCCTTGTTGTAGGCCTGGTGGTATGGCTTGGCGCCTTTGAAACCGGGCAGCAGGGAGTGGTGAATGTTGATCGCCTTGCCGTCGAGTTTGCGGCACAGCTCGGGCGACAACACCTGCATGTAGCGGGCAAGGATCACAAGCTCGGCGCCGGCCTCTTCGATCACCTGCAACACCTGGCGCTCCTGGGACGGTTTGTCGTTCGGGTCCAGGGGGAAGTGGTAGTAGGGAATCTGGTGCCAGTCGGCCAGCGGCTTGAGGTCCGGGTGGTTGGACACCACCGCTGCCACGTCCATCGACAACTGGCCGATGCGCTGGCGGTAGAGCAAGTCGTTGAGGCAGTGATCGGCCTTGGAAACCATGATCACCACTTTTGGCCGATAGTGCGGCGCGGTCAGCTCGAAGATCATGCCAAAGGCTTGGCCACGTTCTTGCAGACCGGCGCGGAAGGACTGCTCGTCGAAACCGTCCGGCTGGCGGAATTCCACACGAATGAAGAAACGGCCCGAGAGCCGATCATCGAAGGAGTGGTGTTCGGTGACGTAGCAGCCCTGCTCGAACAGAAAGCGGGTCACCGCGTCCACGGTGCCGAGTACGCTGGGGCAGTCGGCGGTCAGGATCCATGTGTCTGGGGCGCGGCTCATATTTTTTCCTCTGTTCGTTCCCACGCTCTGCGTGGGAAGACCGCCATGGACGCTCTGCGTCCGCTCTTGGGACGCGGAGCGCCTCTTTTTAAGGACGCGGAGCGTCCCGGGATGCATTCCCACGCGGAGCGTGGGAACGATCATCCGTCAGGCCTGAACGCTAAGCCCGTACTCGGCCGACGCGTCCTGCAGCCACAACCACCAGTAATCCGAGAAGCTGCGACGGATCAGCAGTTCCCAGGTGTCTTCGGCAGTGTGGCGGATCACCAGTTGCGACTTGGCGAACACGGTGCCAACGGCCTTGCCCACCGGGAAGCTGTTGGGGTGCACGTCGTAGCTGGTGGACTTCATCAGCACCTGACGCACGTTCGGGCCGGTCAGCTCGAGGATCTGCTGACCACCGCTGACGTTGACGATCTGAATGTGCAGATCGCCCAGCGCCTTGCGCAGTTTTTGTTCGGCGGCGAATTCTTCACCGCTCGGCACGATCAGCAGCCACTCGTCCGGACCCATCCATTGCAGGCTGGTTTCGCCTTTGACGATGACGGTCAGTGCGCCCGGCAATTCGATGCCCAGGGCCTTGTGCACGCCAGCGGCAAACGCGGCGTCATGACCATCGCCACGGATGGTCAGGTGGCCAAGGAGTTTTTTCTCGCGCACGGTCACGCCGGCGCTTTTGCGACCCTTGCCCACCAGGCTGGCGAGGTCGGCGTGATGCAGCGACGACTCGGCCTTTTCCCCGGTGGTTGGGCGTTGTTGGTAAACATTGGCTGCGGTCATAAAGCACCCTTTCTGAATTCTGTGTTCTCTGTGGGAGCTGGCTTGCCAGCGATGGCGGTGTGTCAGTCACAGTTGTTTTGTCTGGTCTGACGCCATCGCGGGCAAGCCCGCTCCCACAGGGACTGTGGGGTTAAACGTTCTGGCGCTCACCCTTCGGATCGAAGAACACCGAAGAAACGATTTCTGCCTCGATCACGCGGCCGTCCGCCAGTGGCGCAAACACGCGCTCACCCATGCGATTCAGGCCGCCCTTGACCACGCCCATGGCAAACGAATAGCCCAGGGAGTTGTGCAAGTAACTGGAAGTCACATGACCGACCATGGTCATCGGGATCGCCTGCTTGGTGTTGAACACCAGTTGCGCGCCTTCCGGCAGCCACACATTCGGATCAATCGGCTTCAGACCCACCAATTGCTTACGCTGATCACGTACGCAGTCTTCACGGTTCATGCCGCGCCAGCCGATCCACGAGAACGGTTTGGTGCGACCGACACACCAGCCCATGTTCAGGTCGTCCGGGGTCATCGAGCTGTCGGTGTCCTGACCGACGATGATGAAGCCCTTCTCGGCCCGCAGTACGTGCATGGTTTCGGTGCCGTACGGAGTCAGGTTGTACTTCTTGCCGGCGTCGACGATTTTCTCGAGCACGCCCATCGCATAGTCGGCCTGCACGTTGACTTCGTACGACAGTTCACCGGTAAACGAGATCCGGAATACCCGGGCCGGCACGCCACCCACCAGACCCTCTTTCCAGGTCATGAACGGGAACGCTTCGTTGCTCAGATCAATGTCGGTCACTTCGCTGAGCAGCTTGCGGCTGTTCGGTCCGGACAGGGTCATGGTTGCCCAGTGATCCGTCACGGAAGTGAAGTACACCTTCAGGTCCGGCCATTCGGTCTGCTGGTAGATTTCCAGCCACTGAAGCACGCGAGCAGCGCCGCCGGTTGTGGTGGTCATCACGAAATGGTTGTCGGCCAGGCAGGCGGTTACGCCGTCGTCGAACACCATGCCGTCTTCTTTACACATCAGGCCGTAACGCGCCTTGCCCACATCGAGCTTGGTCCAGGCGTTGGTGTAGATGCGGTTGAGGAACTCACGCGCGTCCGGGCCCTGGATGTCGATCTTGCCCAGGGTCGAAGCGTCCAGCAGGCCGACGCTGTCGCGCACGGCTTTGCATTCGCGCTTGACCGCGGCATGCATGTCTTCACCGCTCTTCGGGAAGTACCAAGGGCGCTTCCACTGACCGACGTCTTCAAACTCGGCGCCGTTTTTCAGGTGCCAGTGATGCAGTGCGGTGAAACGCACCGGTTCAAAGATGTGCCCACAGTGACGACCGGCCACGGCGCCGAAAGTCACCGGTGTGTAGTTCGGACGGAACATGGTGGTGCCCATCTGCGGGATGGTCACGTTCAGCGAACGGGCGGCGATGGCCAGACCGTTAACGTTGCCGAGCTTGCCCTGATCGGTGCCGAAGCCCAATGCGGTGTAGCGCTTGACGTGCTCGACCGACTCGAAGCCCTCGCGGGTTGCCAGTTCGATGGCAGCGGCGGTGACGTCGTTCTGCAGGTCGACGAATTGCTTCGGTGCCCGTGCGGTGCTCTTTTCATGAGGCACCTGGAACAGTGCCAGCGTCGGCTCTTCCAGACGCGCCAAGGCTTTTGGCAAGGTCGCTTGGACTGCGGCAAAACCGGCTTCGCTGGCAGCGCGCACGCCCCCTTCGAAACCATCGGCCAGCGAATCGCCGAGACCGTAGACGCCGTTGATGCCACCGACGCACACGCGTTTCTGTGGTGCTTCACCCGGTACGAAACCGAGGATGTCTTCACGCCAGATCGGCTTGCCGCCCAGGTGCGAAGCCAGGTGAACGATTGGGCTGTAACCGCCGGAGCTGGCGATCACGTCGCAATCGAGCCATTCGCCAGGGCTGGTGACCTTGTGGCCCTTGACGTCGATTGCCGCAACGCGAGCTGCAGTCACGCGCTTGCTGCCACGGGCCTCGATCACGGCACTGCCGGTGAGGATGCGGATGCCTTTGGCGCGAGCTTCTTCCACCAGCGCACCACGAGGGTTGCTGCGGGCGTCAGCGATGGCCACCACTTGCAGGCTGGCATCGAGCCAATCCAGAGCAACGCGGTAGGCGTGATCGTTGTTGGTGGTCAGCACCAGTTTCTTGCCCGGTGCCACGCCGTAACGACGAACGTAGGTCGACACAGCGCCGGCGAGCATGTTGCCCGGCACGTCGTTGTTGCCGTAGACCAGCGGACGCTCGTGAGCACCAGTCGCCAGCACAACACGCTTGGCGCGAACGCGGTGAACGCGCTGACGGACCTGGCCAATCGGAGCGCGATCGCCCAGGTGATCGGTCAGGCGCTCGTGAATGGTCAGGAAGTTATGGTCGTGGTAACCGTTGACCGTGGCGCGCGGCAACAGCAGCACGTCCGGGGTGTTCTTCAATTCGGCAACGACGCTGGCAACCCATTCCACCGCAGGCTTGCCGTCGAGGCTTTCGCGGGAGTCGAGCAGGCTGCCGCCGAACTCTTCCTGCTCATCGGCGAGGATTACACGTGCACCGCTGCGCGCAGCTGCCAGTGCAGCAGCCAGACCTGCAGGGCCAGCGCCGACGATCAGCACGTCGCAGTGCTGGTTCATGTAGTCGTAGGTGTCCGGATCGTTTTCGGTCGGCGAGCGGCCAAGACCTGCGGCCTTACGAATGTACTTCTCGTAGGTCATCCAGAACGATTGCGGGTACATGAAGGTTTTGTAGTAGAAGCCCGGTGGCATCAGCTTGCCGCCGACCTTGCCGAGAATCCCCATCATGTCGTTGTTCACG
>NZ_JBOIBY010000459.1:0-5135 GCF_050739655.1 Pseudomonas sp.
CGTTTGGCGGGGCCGCGGCACAGGAGTTCCTCATGCTCTTACAACGCATTTTTGCCTCGGTGTTGCTACTGGTCTGTCTCGGCCTGGCACTGATGGCGTGGCCCTACCAGGCCGAATATTCCTACGAACCGGTGGGGCCTCGGGCCTTTCCATTGCTGATGCTTGGGCTGATGGGGTGCGCGCTGCTGTACATGGCGTTTCGCCCGACACCGATCGTGCACAGCGAAGACGACCCGAAACTGGACCGTGAAACCCTGAACAAGATCGGCATCTGCGTTTTGCTGCTCTTGATCTTCGCCGGCCTGTTCGAGCCCCTGGGTTTCATCCTCAGCAGCATGTTGATCGGTATCCCCATGGCGCGCCTGTATGGCGGTCGCTGGCTGCCCAGCGTGGTCGTCACCACGTTGATGGCGATTGGTCTCTACCTGCTGTTCGACAAGTTGATGGACGTGCCGCTGCCCCTGGGCCTGCTCGACGTTCTGGAGAACTGATATGGATACGCTTGGCTATTTGGGTCAAGGCTTCGGCGTCGCGCTGAGCCCGTACAACCTGGTGACCGCACTCTGCGGCACCCTGATCGGCACTGTCGTCGGCCTGTTGCCGGGTCTGGGCCCGATCAACGGCGTGGCGTTGCTGATTCCCATCGCATTCGCCCTCGGCCTGCCGCCTGAATCGGCGCTGATTCTGCTGGCAGCCGTTTACCTGGGCTGTGAATACGGCGGCCGGATCAGTTCGATCCTGCTGAACATTCCGGGCGAAGCCTCCACCGTGATGACCACCCTCGACGGCTATCCAATGGCCCGCAAAGGCCTGGCGGGCGTGGCGTTGTCGTTGTCTGCCTGGAGTTCGTTCATCGGCGCGTTCATCGCCACCTGCGGCATGGTGCTGTTTGCCCCGCTGCTGGCGAAATGGGCGATTGCCTTCGGACCTGCGGAATACTTCGTTCTGATGGTGTTTGCGATCGTTTGCCTGGGCGGCATGGCCGGTGATCGTCCGCTGAAAACGTTTATTGCGGCGCTGATCGGCCTGTTTTTGTCGACAGTCGGCATCGACGCCAACAGCGGCGTGTACCGGTTCACTGGCGATAATATCCACCTGACTGATGGCATTCAGTTCGTGGTGCTGGTGCTGGGTCTGTTCTCCGTCAGCGAAATCCTCTTGCTGCTGGAAAAAACCCATCGCGGCCAGGAAGCGGTGAAAGCCACCGGACGCATGATGTTCAACCTCAAGGAAGCGTCGGCGGTGTTCGTGGTGAACATCCGTTGCGGTGTGTTCGGTTTCATCATGGGCGTATTGCCGGGTGCAGGCGCAACCCTGGCCAGCGCCGTCGCCTACATGACCGAAAAACGCATCGCCGGCACCAAGGGCACGTTCGGCCAAGGCGATATGCGTGGCCTGGCTGCACCGGAAACCGCCATCGGCGCTTCGGCTTGCGGCGCGCTGGTTCCGATGCTGACCCTCGGCGTTCCAGGTTCGGGCACCACGGCGGTGATGATCGGCGCCCTGTCGCTGTACAACATCACGCCGGGCCCACTGTTGTTCCAACAGCAACCGGACATCGTCTGGGGCCTGATCGCTTCGTTGTTCATCGCCAACATCATGCTGGTGATCCTCAACATCCCGATGATCCGCATCTTCACCCGCATCCTCGCCGTGCCGAACTGGGCACTGGTGCCGGTCATCGCGATCATCACCGGGATTGGTGTCTATGCGGTACACGCCACCACGTTCGACCTGTTCCTGATGGTCGGCATCGGTATTTTCGGCTACATCCTGCGCAAACTGGACTTCCCGTTGTCGCCGGTACTGCTGGGGTTCATCCTCGGCGGTCTGATGGAGCAGAACCTGCGTCGCGCCCTGTCGATTTCCAACGGTGCGCTGGAGATCCTCTGGTCGAGCCCGATCACCTTCGGTGTCTGGGTACTGACCGTGGTCATGCTGCTGGTGCCGTTGCTGCGTATCTGGCGTAAACGTTCGGTTGCACGCCGCGCAATCGCCGATGTCTGATCGAACACCGTTCAAAGCCTGGTGGGGAACACCGCTGGTCGGCCTGCTGGGCGGTTACCTCGCCAGCCAGGTCGGCTGGCCTTTGCCCTGGATGGTCGGCTCGTTACTGGCGATCATCCTGGTACGCTGCCTGACACCCTGGCAATTGGCGGAAATCCCTGGCGGCCGCAAGTGCGGCCAGTGGATCGTCGGTATCGGTATCGGCCTGCACTTCACCCCAGTGGTGATGGAGCAGGTGCTGAGTCATTTCGGTTTGATCTTCTTCGGTGCTTTGGTAACCAGCCTGTCCGCCGTGGTCGGGGTCTGGTTGATGCGACGCACCGGCGAAGATCGCGCCACCGCATTTTTCTCCAGCATGCCCGGCGGCTCCGGGGAGATGGTCAACCTCGGCGCACGCAATGGCGCGGTGCTCAGCCGGGTAGCCGCGGGCCAGAGTCTGCGGGTGCTGGTGGTGGTGCTGTGTGTGCCGGCTGCTTTCAAGTATCTGCTGGGTGACGGCGCGCCGGCTTTTCATCCAGCCGCCGTCAATTGGTGGTGGCTGGCCGCTCTATTCCCGGCAGGCGCTTTGGCGGCCTGGCTATGGGAACGTCTTCGTCAGCCTAACCCATGGTTGTTCGGGCCGTTGCTGGTCAGTGCGGCGGTGAGTATTGGTTGGGATTTACACATCAGCTTGCCCAACGGCGGCAGTCAGATTGGCCAATGGCTGATCGGTAGCGGCCTGGGCTGTCATTTCAATCGGCAGTTTTTCCGGCGTGCGCCGTCGTTCATGGGGCGAACCTTGATCGGCACGGTGCTGACGATGTTGATTGCGACGGTGGCGGCACTCGGCTTGAGTGCGCTGACGCATCTGGACCTGCGCTCACTGACGTTGGGCATGATGCCCGGCGGGATTGCGGAAATGAGCCTGACGGCGGAGACATTGCAGCTGTCGGTGCCTTTGGTGACGGCGATGCAGGTGATGCGGCTGTTGTTTGTGCTGTTTTTGGCGGAGCCGTTGTTCAAGTATTGGAATCGCGACCCGGATTCAGTCTGATAGACCGAGTCGCCCTCATCGCCAGCAGGCTGGCTCCCACAGGGTTCACATGTTCCTTGTGGGAGCCAGCCTGCTGGCGATGCATTTCAAATCGGCGGCAAACGCCACTCGATCGGCGACTCGCCATTCTGCTCCAGAAACTTGTTGGTCCGGCTGAAGTGCCCGCAACCCAGGAAGCCGCGATAGGCCGACAGCGGTGATGGGTGTACTGAGGTCAGCACCAGATGCTTGGTCGCATCGATCAGTTTCTGTTTGCTCTGGGCATGTGCGCCCCACAGCATGAACACCAGATGCGGCTGCTGCTGACTGACCACTTCAATGATCCGGTCGGTAAAGAACTGCCAGCCCTTGTCCTTGTGCGCATTGGCGTTGGCGCGTTCCACGGTCATGGTGGTGTTGAGCATCAACACGCCCTGCTCGGCCCAACTCTGCAAGTAGCCATGGTTGGGAATGTCGATGTTCAGGTCGCGCTTCAACTCCTTATAGATGTTCACCAGCGAGGGTGGCGCGGGTACGCCCGGCTGTACCGAGAAGCACAAGCCATGGGCCTGGCCCGGGCCGTGGTACGGGTCCTGACCGAGGATGACGACCTTGACCTTGTCCAGCGGGGTGGAGTTGAGTGCATTGAAGATCATCGGGCCCGGTGGATAGATCTCCTTGCCGGCCGCCCGCTCCTGTTGCAGAAAGTTTCGCAACTCTGTCATGTAGGGCTGGTCGAATTCGGCACGCAGAGCCTCCTTCCAGCTCGGTTCGAGTTTGATACGGTCATCAGCAGTCATGGTCACATCCGGCAAAAACAATGGGCCGCACCCTAGGAAAGCGCACCACACTTGTCAATTGGTCAGACACAGATCCGGCACTTTCCCACACAGCGATCATACTTAACCCTCAAATTCACGATCGAGGTCATGATGAATCTGCACTTCGAAGAACTCACCGGTACCGCAGGCGCCCGCATCGGCATTGCCACACTGGATGCCGAAAAGTCGCTGAACGCCCTGTCCTTGCCGATGATCAGCGCCCTGCACGATCAATTGGATGCCTGGGCAAAGGAACCGCAAATCGTCTGCGTTCTGCTGCGCGGCAACGGCGCCAAGTCCTTTTGCGCCGGTGGTGAGGTGCGTAGCCTGGTGGAAGCCTGTCGTGCCCATCCCGGCGAAGTGCCGCCTCTGGCCGCGCATTTCTTCGCGGCGGAATATCGCCTGGATTTCAGCCTGCACACCTATCCCAAACCGTTGATCTGTTGGGGCCATGGTTATGTGCTCGGCGGCGGCATGGGCCTGCTGCAAGGGGCGAACATCCGCATTGTCACGCCGAGCAGTCGGCTGGCCATGCCCGAAATCACCATCGGCCTGTACCCGGACGTTGGCGCCAGCTGGTTCCTGTCGCGCCTGCCCGGCAAGCTTGGGCTGTTCCTGGGGCTGACCGGTGCCCACATGAACGCTCGCGATGCGATCGATCTGGACCTGGCCGACCGTTTCCTGCTCGACGAACAACAGGAAGAGCTGATCGAAGGCCTGTTGCAGTTGAACTGGCAGGAACAGACGCCGATGCAGCTCAACAGTCTGCTCAAGGCCTTACAACAGAAAGCCGTCGCGCAGTTGCCCGAGCCGCAGTGGCTGCCGCGACGTCAGCGCATCGATGAACTGCTGGATGTCAGTGATGTGCGTTGCGCCTGGAAGGCCATCAGTCCATTGCGCGATGACACCGACCTGCTGCTCAGTCGCGCCGCCAGGACCATGAGCGAAGGCGCGCCGCTGACCGCTCATCTGGTGTGGCAACAGATCGTCCGCGCTCGCCACCTGTCTCTGGCCGAAGTCTTTCAGATGGAATACACCCTGAGCCTCAATTGCTGCCGTCATCCGGAGTTCAGCGAAGGTGTGCGTGCACGGTTGATCGACAAGGACCAGAAGCCGCACTGGCACTGGCCGGACATCAACCATGTGCCCGAGGCCGTGGTGGAGGCGCACTTCCACAAGGTTTGGGAGGGTCGGCATCCGTTGGCGGATTTGTCGGAATATTAAGATCCGCACAAAAGCAAATGTGGGAGCGGGCTTGCTCGCGAAAGCGGTGTGCCAGTCAATACCTTAGGTGA
>NZ_JBOIBY010000460.1:0-21887 GCF_050739655.1 Pseudomonas sp.
CGGGCCCAGAACCTTTGCCCCTGTTGTGTTGCCTGCCCTCCTAAGTACCTACCTGCCAGCCCAAGCGCGCCAACTTATTAGCGCTTCAAACTGGCTGCTTTGTTCCAGTCGGGTTCTTCGTTCGGTCAATGGTGATCGACGTTACTGGAACGTTTTAACGTTGCACGGTTCTTATCCGTGTCATTTGCAGGAACACCCAATAATGTCTACTCAAATCCATGCACAGGATGCCATCCGCACCCTAACCAACGCTTTTGCACCAATGAACTGCCTGATCATGGCCGCTCGCAAAGGCTGCTTCAGTTTCACCCTGGTCAACGAACACGGCATCGCCCGCCACAGCGAACGCCTGTACCCCGATCAGTACTCCAGCGCCGAACCGCTGCAGGCTGTGATCGATCGGACCCGTCAGGCACTCGTTGCCTGAGCCGCCGACAAGGCTGAGACACCCAAGGCCCCGCCCATGAAGCGGGGCTTTTTATTACCTGAAATTTCATAACGCCTGGATATGGCTTAAGCACCAACCGATATAACGGTTAAAACGGGGTGCCGGAAATATTTTAAAAACAGGCCTTTACGTAGCGAATATGACACTACACTTCAACTCAAGCGGCCTTGTCCGCTTCCGGCGAGCCTGATTCGATTCACTGCTGCCAACACGTCCTTCAGGCTTCGCCGTCCATTTAATGGTTTCGAGGGTTTTATGGGTATCGCTGCCAGCGAACTGTGCCGCTATGTGATCCGTCCGACCTTGATCTATCTGGGACGCCATAGCGCTACTGCCGAATCCCTGCTGCTAGGCATCGCCGCCAGTCAGTCAGCCCTTGGTTCCGCTCTGCATGATCGCCGTGGACACGGCCTGTACCGAATTGCCGAACCCCGCCACCAGGCACTCTGGGACCACTACCTGGCGCTCGACCCCGAGCGCGCCAGCCTGGTCCGAGGGCTCGCCAGCCAGCATGCGTTTCTCAGTGGCCCACACCTGGAATTGACCGTTAACCTGCGTTACGCCACAGCCATCGCCTGGTTGCTGGTGGAAGAACAGAACACCCCGCTCCCCGAAGCAGACGACCTGCTGGGAATGGCCCGAATCTGGCGCCAGACCTTCCAGCCCCAAGGACGCCTGAGAGACTTCACCTGCGCCTGGCAAACCTGTGTATCACCGCTGAATCAGGTTGCCTGCTAATCACCTCTGGATCCAAAGATCGCACAATACGTCGCGAATCTGGTTGGATTGTCCTACAAAACCGCTCTAACTCAAGCGATACAGCCTATGGCGCTGGGACGAAAATGTTGGTAATTTCCGCCCCGGTGATCACCAGGAGTTCTAATAATGAAAAAAGTAATGCTCAAAACCACCATTAGCCTCGCCGTTGCCATGGCATCCACCCAGATTTTCGCAAGTGGCTTTGCCCTCAACGAACAAAGCATCAGCGGGATGGGGACAGGTTTTGCCGGGCGATCTTCTTCTGCCGACGACGCATCCACTGTTTTTGGCAACCCTGCCGGCATGTCGCGCATCAAGCGCGAACAAGTGACTGGCGGTGTTGCATTCATCGACGCACACACTGACATCAGTGACGCGAGCTCCAGCCCTAACCGCGGTACCAACAAAGGCGACATGGTCCCTTTCATGGGCGTCCCTATGGGCTACTACGTCAAGCCAATCGATGACCAATGGGCTTTCGGTCTCGGCGTCTATGCGCCGTTTGGCCTGGTAACCGATTATGAAAACAACTTTGCTGGCCGTTATTTCGGCACCAAGAGCGAAGTTAAAATCGTCACCGTCCAGCCTACCGTCAGCTACGCCTTCAACGACAAGGTGTCGATCGGTTTCGGTCCGACCATCAACCGCATCGACGGCACCCTGGAATCGAACATCTCGCTGAACCCCCGCGCGGCAGACGGCAATGTCAAGATCGAGGGTGATGACACCGCTATCGGCTACAACATCGGTGTCATGGTTCAAGCCCTCGAAAGCACTCGCCTTGGCCTGACTTACCACTCGAAAGTCAAGTACAAGCTCGACGGCAGCACCAAGGTTGACTACGCCGTACTGGGTCCTCTGGCTCACCAGAAGTTCGACGCTTCGCTGGATATCACCACGCCTGAGTCGGTCGACTTCTCGGTCACTCACCAGCTGGACGACCAGTGGACCCTTTACGTAGGCAGCACCTGGACTCGCTGGAGCCGCCTGAAAGAAATCTCCGTCGAGAACAGCGGAGTTCCGGCTCCCCTGAACCCTGTGTTCGGCACCGTCACTGAAGAGCAGAACTGGCACGACACCTGGGCCCACGCCATCGGTGCTTCCTACCAGTTGAACAAGCAGTGGGTACTGCGTACCGGTCTGTCTGTTGACCAGGCGCCGACCAACAACGAAAACCGCTCCCCACGCATCCCGACTGGCGATCGCACGGTTTTCAGCCTGGGCGCTGGCTGGAGCCCGACCGAGGACCTGACCATCGACGTCGCTTACTCGTACCTGAAGGAAGAGTCGGTCAACGTCAACAATCGACGCACCACGACCCCCGTTCCGCAGACCTACAGCTCAAAGTATGAAAACAGTGCAAACGGTTTCGGTATCGGTGCGACCTACCGCTTCTGATGATTGCCGGCGAGCCTGAACCAATCGCCGACTGAATCAAAAAAGCCCCGCTCTCTTCACAGAGGCGGGGCTTTTTAGTGAGTGTCGATCAGGGCTTCGATGCCAAAGGCGGTGAGGCAAGGGCCTTTTCCACCGCCGCGATGAAATCAGGATCATCGGGCCTGGTCAAACTGGAGAAATTGGCAATCACCTTGCCTTGGCGATCGACCACATATTTGTAGAAGTTCCACTTCGGCGCGCTGCTCTGCTTGGCGAGGACCTTGAACAGGTTTGTTGCATCGTCGCCACGGACTTTCTGCGGTTCGGTCATGGTGAAGGTCACACCGTAGTTCACGTAGCAGACTTTGGCCGTCTCGGCACCATCCCTGGACTCCTGCTTGAAGTCATTGGACGGCACGCCGATCACCTCCAGCCCTTGACCCTTGAAGCGCTGATTGAGCGCCTCAAGGCTTTTGAACTGAGGGGCGAATCCACAGAAACTCGCGGTATTGACCACCACCAGCGGCTTGCCGGCAAAGCGCTGGCACAAGTCGATGGATTCATTGGCGCGCAGCTTGGGCAATGAGCCTTGTAGCAGCGCCGGGCATTCCGCCGCTTGAGTCAATCCGGTAAACGCTACCAGTAATGCAGGAACTGCAAGCCAGCGCATCAGCATGTCGGTGCTTCCTTGAGTGATGGTCTGCAATTGAAGTTACTCGCCCCCACATCCTGCTTCAAGCATCGCTCTAGCAAACACCCATGCCCAACTGCATCAACGCCAAGCCACCTTGATGCCAGCCCCACCACGCTACAGCGAGGAGCATGGCGCAGACGGCGAAAATAGCGATACGAGACCGGAGACTGTTCATGTCGCGCTCATTTGCGTTTGCAGGCGTGCTACCGGCCGCTCACGCACCGGCCAGTTCAATGCCGCAGCCATCAGGCTCAGGAGAATCGCTACCTGCCAGATCAAGTCATAGCTCCCGGTTCGGTCATACACCACCCCGCCCAACCATCCACCCAGGAAGGAGCCGAGCTGGTGAAACAGGAAAACAATCCCACCGAGCATGGACAGATTTCGTACACCGAACAAGGTCGCGACCGTACCGTTGGTCAACGGCACCGTCGACAACCACAGGAACCCCATGGCCATGCCGAACAGATACGCCGACGTCGTCGTCACCGGTGCCCACAGGAACAGAGCGATCACCAATGCCCGCAGCAGGTATAAACCGGTGAGCAAGCGCGGCTTGGACATGCGCCCGCCGAGCCAGCCGGCGGTGTATGTTCCGAAGATATTGAACAAACCGATCAGGGCCAGCACTGTCGTGCCGACCGTTGCGGGTAGGTGCTGATCCACCAGATACGCCGGCAGATGCACGCCGATGAACACCACCTGAAATCCGCAGACGAAAAAGCCGAACGCCAGCAACCAGAACCCTGAGTGGGAACAGGCTTCGCGCAATGCTTCAGACAGGGTTTGTTCGTGGCCGAGCACCGGCAATGGCTTGTCTTTGAGCATGCTCACCAGCGGCACGATCAGCGCCACCAACAGCCCAAGCGCGAGCAATGCCGCGGACCAGCCGAGCCAGCCGATCAACCCAAGCGTGCCGGGCAACATGGCGAACTGGCCAAACGAACCTGCTGCACTGGCAATGCCCATTCCCATGCTGCGTTTTTCCGGTGGCACCGCTCGGCCGACAACGCCCAGAATCACCGAAAAGGACGTACCGGACAGGCCGATCCCGATCAGCAGGCCGGCACTCAGGGACAAGGTCACCGCCGAGTCGGACAAACCCATGCACACCAACCCCACGGCATACAACACGCCACCGATCAGCACCACTTTCGCCGCGCCGAAGCGATCAGCCAGCGCGCCGGTAAACGGCTGAGCCAGCCCCCAGATCAGGTTCTGCAGGGCAATGGCGAAGGCAAACACCTCACGTCCCCAGCCGAACTCGGCACTCATCGGCGCCAGGAACAGTCCGAAGCCGTGTCGCACCCCAAGAGACAGCGCAAGGATCAGCGCACTCCCCAACAAAACCCAGCCGCACGTACGCCACATCGATGTCATTCTTGTTCTCCTGGCACGGGTATATACCCGCTTAAGGTCGGAAAAACCGGCATCAAGCCAGTTCGTCCAACAACTTCAATAACGTTTCATGCTTTTCGGCTCCCAGGCGTTCAAGCAATCGCTGCTGCACTGCTTCCCAGGCTGGCAAGGCTGCTATCAATCGTTCGGCACCGGCTTCGGTCAGCCGCACGATGCGATTGCGCATGTCTTCGCCCTCAACCAGCATCACCAGCCCGTCACCCTCCAGCACACGCAGATTGCGCCCCAGGGTACTGCGATCCAGGCCCATGGCTTCGGCCAGGGTGGAAATACTCGGTTGATCCAGGCGCTGCAAATTGCATAGCAAAGAATACTGGGCAACGTTGATCCCGAAGCCATCGAGAGCGCCGTCGTAATGCCTGCTGACGCCACGGGCGGCGCGACGCAGGTTGATACATAAACATTGGGAGTCGAGCATGGTGCGTGTATATACCCGCGGTTGTGTTAAATCAAGCGACATGATGTGGGAAGTTCAGATAATCGCCAAGCCCACGAGGACTGCCACCTCCAGCAACTCCAGCAACGCGCCGGCCGTATCGCCGGTCGTCCCGCCCAGGCGCCGCATCATTGCCCGGCGCAACCAGACTCCGATCGCCGCCGCCAGGATCAACGCCACGACACCACTGACGCCAGCTATCAGCACGCAAGCCACGGCACTGACAATCAACACCTGCTTGCCCGCCACGCGCGGAAGATGGTCGGCCAGCGCCTGCCCCAAACCACCGGCACGCACGTAAGGCGTGGTCAGAAACAGCCCCAGCAGCGCACTGCGGCCGATCAAGGGAACGATGATGAGGACGACTGCATGCTGCTGCTCGATCAACGCCAGCAATGCAGCGAATTTCAGCAGCAACACCAACACAAGCGTGACCACCGCAATCGGTCCGCTGCGCGGATCTTTCATGATGGTGAGTGTGCGCTCGCGATCACCAAACCCACCGAGCCACGCATCGGCGCTGTCGGCCAGGCCGTCCAAATGCAATGCGCCGCTGAGCAACACCCAGACTGTCAGCAACAGTGCGCCATGCAGCAGCAGCGGCGTACCCAGCAACAGCCAGTTCAACGCCCATAAGATGACGCCGAACAACAACCCCACCAGCGGATAAAACAGCAAAGAGCGCCCCAGCTCCTGTGGCGTCGGCATGCCCGGCAAGCGAACCGGCAGGCTGCTCAGGAATTGCAGGGCGATCCAGAATGGCAACATGGTCAGGTCATTTCCCCTAACAAGCCGTCGGATTCGACCGTCAGCGAAAACAGCGCCCCATGCCCGACCTCGACATTGAGCAGTTGCTCACGAGGCAAACCCCGGGCCTGAGCCAATAACAACCGCATGACGCCGCCATGGCTGATCAGTAACACGCGCTCACCGGCGTACTCGGCATGCAAGCGCGCCACCGCGGCGAGCACCCGAGTGGAAAAGTCCGCAACCGGTTCGCCTTGGGGCGGCGTAAACGAATAGGGATCAGCCCAGAACAAGCCCAAGGCTTGCTCATCGGTTTTCATCAGCGCCGCGGCGCTCTGCCCTTCCCAGGCACCGAAGTGCAGTTCTTGCAGATCTTTTTCCAGTTCGACCGGCAAGCCCAATTGCGCACCCAGCTCTTGTGCGAATCGTGAGCAACGCTGTAACGGCGAACTGACCAACCGATCCCAAGGCCCCTGCTCAACCACCGCCGAGCGCATCTGCTCCCAGCCCTTCTCGGTCAGGGCATCGTCGAGGCTGCCACGCAAGCCGCCACCGAGTTCGGTTTCACCATGGCGCAACAGGTCCAGGCGCAAGGTCATGCCGGACGATCCGCCACTGCGGCCTCGGCGAACGTCGCCATTTGTCCGTGCAGGTCACAAGCCAGACGCAGCAACGGCACGGCCAGCGCGGCACCGCTGCCCTCACCCAGGCGCAGGCCAAGATCGAGCAGCGGTTCGGCGCTCAGGGTTTCCAGGACATGACGATGCCCAGGTTCCGCACCACGATGACCGAACAGCAGCCATTGACGGCAATCCGGGTTCAATCGCGTAGCAACCAACGCCGCGACGCTGCAAATAAACCCGTCCACCAGCACCGCGACGCCTTCCTGGGCACAAGCCAGATAGGCTCCGACCAACGCCGCAATTTCAAAGCCGCCGAGGTTGAACAGGGTTTGCAACACATCGCTGCGCTGAGCACCATGCAAAGCCAGCGCCCGCTCGATCACCTGAGCTTTATGGCTGACACCTGCTGCATTCAACCCAGTGCCCGGCCCAGCCAAATGCACCACCGGGCAATCCAATAAGGCGCAGGCCAAAGCGCTGGCCGCAGTGGTATTGCCAATGCCCATCTCGCCGCCGATAAACAGCTGCGCACCCGCCGCAATAGCCCGTAATACGCTGTCACGACCGGCTTGCAAGGCGAGTTCACCTTGGACCACGGTCATCGCCGCACCTTGCACAAAATTCGCGGTGCCGGGGCCGAGATTCAGGTGACGCACACCCGGCAGATTCAGCGATGGCGTGACAGTACCCAGGTCGACCACTTCCAGGGATGCCCCCAACTGTCGCGCCAACACGCTGATCGCCGCGCCACCGCTGACGAAGTTGAGCAGCATTTGCCCAGTCACTTCCTGGGGAAATGCCGACACCCCTTCGGCAACCACGCCATGGTCACCAGCAAAAATCGCGATCCACACCTGATCCAGGCTCGGCTTGACCTGCCCTTGCAGACCGGCCAGTTGCACGGCCACCGACTCGAGTTGACCGAGGGAACCGGCCGGTTTGGTCAACTGCTGCTGCCGGGCTTGCGCCTGTTCGACCACTTGGGCATCGATCGGTTTGCACGGGTTCAGCCACCAGGATGGGGTCATAACGCAGTTCCTTTCAAAGTCAGGGGCAGGCCGGCGACGGTCAGGACGACTCGCTGACAACGCTCGGCCAAAGCTTGATGCAGCCAACCGGCTTCATCGACGTAGCGGCGAGTCAATTCGCCCAGCGGCACGACACCCATTCCGGTCTCGTTGCTGACAAAGATGATTTCCCCTGGCAACGAGGCCAGGCAATCGAGTAAGGCATCACGTTCGGCACCCATGCGCTCGGCATCGTCGAGCATCAGCAGATTGGTCAGCCACAGCGTCAGGCAATCCACCAGCAGGCAATGCTCGACGCTGGCGGTTTCACGCAGGACGCGGGCCAGTTCCAGCGGCTCTTCGATCAGCCCCCATTCCACCGGGCGACGGGCCCGGTGATGGGCGACCCGATCGTTCATTTCGCCGTCCAAAGGTTGACTGGTGGCGATGTAGGTCACGGCCAGGCCGCTGTCGGACGCGAGTTTCTCGGCCAAGCGACTCTTGCCGGAGCGGGCGCCGCCGAGGATCAGTTGGAGCATGGGGATATCCTGATAAATATGCAGTGAGGCGACCGGCCCCTTCGCGGGCAAGCCCGCTCCCACAGGGTTGTGAGCTTTGTACAAAATCCATGGCCAAACAAGAATCACTGTGGGAGCGAGCCTGCTCGCGATGAGGACGGTACTGCCACCTCAAAACCCACAGAGCTCCCGCAATAGCCCGGTATCCAGATGCTTCTCCACCAGGTCCGCCAGCCGCTCGATATCGCGCTCGCGCAACCCGTGGTAATCGACGTCCTGCACATCCTGCAATCCCGCCCAGCGCAACAGCGCACTGCACGCTGCAGGCGACTCGAACAGGCCATGCAGGTAGGTGCCAAACACTTGCCCGTCAACACTCTGCGCGCCATCACAACGACCGTCGTCGAGATGCACCGCGGCATTTTCCAGGCCGGGCCCGGTGGTCACGCCAGCATGAATCTCATACCCGACGACTTCGGCATCTTCCAGCGCCAGACGCCCGCGCACATTGCGCAGTTGTTTGTCCTGTTCAAGCTGCGTTTCAAACGCCAGCAGCCCCAAACCGGCGCTGGAGCCCGGAGCGCCTTCCAGGCCCAGCGGATCGTGCACCTGTTTACCAAGCATCTGTAGACCACCGCAGATGCCCAGCACTTTCCCGCCGTAGCGCAAATGCCTGGAGATCGCCGTGTCCCAACCATTGGCCCGCAGATACGCGAGATCGCTGCGCACGCTTTTCGAACCCGGAAGAATGATCAGGTCGGCCGCGGGAATCGCCTGACCGGGGCCAATGAACTGCAGGTCGACTTGCGGGTGCAGGCGCAGCGGATCGAAATCGGTGTGGTTACTGATGCGCGGCAGCACCGGCACCAGCACTTTCAGAACCTGCTCGGCCTTGTCTGTCTGGCGCTGGTCGATGCCATCCTCGGCCTCCAGGTGCAGGTCCATCACGTACGGCAACACCCCAATCACCGGTTTGCCTGTGCGCTGTTCCAACCAGTCGAGCCCTGGTTGCAACAAGGCGATGTCGCCGCGAAAACGATTGATGATGAAGCCTTTGACCCGCGCCTGTTCGCTGGGCGACAGCAGCTCCAGTGTGCCCACCAAATGCGCAAATACACCGCCTCGGTTGATGTCGGCGATCAACACCACCGGGCAATCCACGGCTTCGGCGAAACCCATGTTGGCGATGTCGCCGGCACGCAGATTGATCTCGGCCGGCGAACCCGCGCCTTCGACCATCACTACGGGATAGGCCGCGCTCAATCGTTCGTGGGAGGCCAGCACCGCTTGCATGGCGATGGCTTTATAGTCGTGATAGGCCACGGCATTCATCGTCGTGACCGCACGGCCATGGATGATCACCTGGGCACCGGTGTCGCTGTTCGGCTTGAGCAGCACCGGGTTCATGTCGGTGTGGGGTTCAAGAAAAGCCGCCTGGGCCTGCACCGCTTGAGCGCGACCAATCTCGCCACCGTCGGCGGTCACCGCACTGTTGAGCGCCATGTTCTGTGGCTTAAACGGCACCACACCCACACCCTGGCGCGTGACCCACCGGCAAAGTGCCGTCACCAGCGTGCTTTTACCGGCATCGGATGTGGTGCCTTGCACCATCAACGTGGTCATGGGTTTTCCTTGGTGAAGGCTTCAAAGGCTGCCTCAAGACGCACCCAATCGGCTTCATCTCCCGGCAAGCCAAAACGCAGGCTGCTGTTGTGCTTGAACAAACGCAGCAAAATGCCGCGTCGGGCCATGAACTCACGGAGCACTTCGGCGCGATCGGTGATCAGCCACTGGAACAGCGCGCAGCCACCCTGTGGCTTGAAGCCATGCCGATCCAGCAATGAGGCGAGGCGCTCGCTGGCCTCATCGGCGCGAATCCGTTGTCGCGAGTGCCCTTCGATATCGCGCAGGCACGCCTGGCCCACCACTCGGGACGGGCCACTGACAGCCCACGGCCCCACTTGCTCGGCGAGCAACTTGAGCAACTTGCGCTCGGCCAGGACAAACCCAAGACGCACGCCAGCCAGACCGAAAAACTTGCCGAACGAACGCAACACAATCAAGCCAACCTGATGGGCAAACGGCGCCACACTCAGGTGCGGCGTGTTGTCCATGAAGGCTTCATCCACCACCAGCCAGCCACCGCGCTGCGCCAACCGCCCGTGCCAGTCCAGCAGCCGGGCCGGCGTCAGGGTCAGACCGGTGGGATTATTCGGATTGACCACCACCAGCACGTCGAGGTTGTCGACAAAAAAGTCGACTTCATGCTCCAGCACTTCACGCACGATATAACCATTGCGGCGCCAGGCTTCGGCATGCTCGGCATAGCAAGGCGACAGCACACCAACCTTGCCGGCCCGGCGCAATCGCGGCAATAGCTGGATGGCCATCTGCGAGCCAGCCACCGGTAATGCCTGCAGGGTGCCGTAGTAATCACAAGCGGCTTGCTCCAAGCCATCTTCGGCTTCCGGCAGTCGCGCCCAAGCCCGCTGCGGGATATCCGGAACAGGAAACGGCCACGGCGCCAGGCCCGTGGACAGGTCAAGCCAATCGGCTTCCTCGATGCCGTATTCGAGCGCCGCCTTGCGCAACCGTCCACCGTGCTCAAGCATAGAATTCAGCCCCCACGCAGAGAATCAGCAACCATAACCATACCCCGCGCTGAACCAATTGCCAGCCACGGTCGATGGAGTCAGCGTCCGCCGGCGCACCTTCGCCCAGTTGCGCACGCTCATGCAGTTCACCGTGATAAATCGCCGGCCCACCCAATTCGACGCCCAACGCACCTGCGCCCGCCGCCATCACGGGACCAGCATTGGGGCTGTCCCAAGCCGGGCCTTGTGTGCGCCAGCATTTGAAGGCCAGTCGGGTTTTGCCCAGCAGCGCGTAGGTCAACGCCACCAGACGCGCAGGAATGTAATTGAGTACATCGTCGATCCTGGCCGCTGCCCAGCCGAAACGTTCGAAACGTTCGTTGCGATAGCCCCACATCGCATCCAGCGTATTGCTCAAACGGTAGAGCACCACGCCAGGCGCACCGGCCACGGCGAACCAGAACAGTGCGGCGAACACCGCGTCGCTGCCGTTTTCCAGCACCGATTCGGTGGCGGCACGGGCGACTGCGGTTTCGTCCAGCTCACTGGTTTGACGGCTGACCAGGTAACCCACGCGCTGGCGTGCCTGTTCAAGATCATTGCTGCGCAAAGCTTTGGCCACAGGCTCGACATGCTCACCGAGGCTGCGCATGCCGAGGGCGCAATAGAGCGCGAGAATCTCGACGATCCAACCAACATAGGGCGCCCAGGACAATGCCGTGGCCAACAAGGTCAGCGGCAGCACCGTGATGACCCATGCGGTGACGCCATGGCTGCGCCACCCGCGCCCGCCAACGTTGAAACGTTGCTCGATGCGCTCGGCAAACCGGCCGAACGCCACCAGCGGATGCCAGCGCTTGGGTTCGCCCAGCAGCGCATCCAGCGCCACGGCGGCGACACTCAACAACGCCACACTCATTGATTCACTCCCCAATAATTCTCATACAACAATTCGCTCAGCGGACGCGCCTGCGCCCAGCCTTCGAGCACCAGCATCGGCGCCGGATAAAATGCCTTGACCGGCCCCAGGCACAGAATCGCCAGCGGTTTGGCGCCTGGCGGCAATCCCAGCAGATCCGCGAGTGCCTGCGGCTCGAACAGCGAGACCCAACCCATGCCCAAGCCTTCAGCCCGGGACGCCAGCCAAAGGTTCTGGATCGCACAGGACAGCGACGCCATGTCCATTTCCGGCAAGGTACGACGACCGAAGATATGCCGTTCGCGGTCATCCATCAGTGCCGCCACCAACACCTCGGCGCAGTCATTGATGCCTTCGACCTTAAGCTGCATGAATTCGTCGGTGCGCTCGCCGAGGGCTTCGGCGGTGCGGATGCGCTCTTCTTCCACCAGGTCGCGAATCTTGGCCCGCAGGTCACGACTGCTGATCCGAATGAAACGCCAGGGCTGCATCAGGCCAACGCTAGGTGCTTGATGCGCGGCTTCGAGCAAGCGCCGAAGCAAGTCAGGCTCGACGGTGCCGCCGCTGAAGTGACGCATGTCGCGGCGTTCGGCTATGGCTCGATAGACAGCAGCGCGTTCGTCTTCGGAAAATGGGGTGTCAGTCATGGCCTCTTCGCGGGCGAGCCCGCTCCCACAGGGTTTGTGTGATCCAGAGTGGGAGCGGGCTTGCTCGCGAAAGCGGACCCAAGGCTCGGCGCAAACAGCGCGGCGATCGCAGACGGATTGGACGGAAAATAAAAATGCACATAAGAGGCCGTCATCCGCCCCTCGCGATAAACCGCCTCCGCCCCTCGCCCGCCATTAGGGCTCAAGCCACGGGCAATTGGCTCCAGTTCGGTGGTCGTCAACGAGTGGTGATAGGTGTGCCCGCGTAGCGAACCCTCCGGCAGCTCGACCGCTTGCAAGGCCAATGCGGCGAGGCGCTTTTGCATTACTGCGTCACCGCTCAGCAGACCCACCAGCTCTGCACGTGTCCCTTCGACATCGGTCAACGAATCGAGCAAATAAAGCATGCCGCCACATTCAGCCAGTAACGGCTTACCCTCAGCGTGATGCACGCGGATGGCGTTGAGCATCGAGGTGTTTTGCGACAGGGCCACATGATGCAGCTCCGGATAACCACCGGGAAGATACACGCTGTCCGCCTCTGGCAAACCGGCATCGCGGATCGGCGAGAAAAACCGCAACTCGGCGCCCATCGCCCGCAGCAGATCCAGGCTCGCGCCATAGGTAAAGGCGAACGCTTCATCCCGCGCCACGGCGATGCACACACCTGCCAACAGCGGCTCGACAGCAATCACATCCGGGGCAGCGAATTCCACTGCCGGCGGCAGCGCTACTTCGCAACTGCTGGCCAAGGCATCGGCCGCCGCATCGAGGCGCACATCGAGATCATTCAACTCGCTGGCCTGCACCAATCCCAGGTGCCGGCTCGGCAATTCGATCCCGGTTTCCCGGGACAAGGCGCCATACCAGCGCAAACCTTCGGTCAGGCTGCCTTCGAGTAACTGTGCGTGACGCAACGTACCCACGCGATTGGCCAGGACACCGGCAAACGGCAGGTCCGGCTGATAACGCGCCAGCCCCAACGCCAGCGCACCAAAAGTTTGGGCCATAGCCGTTCCGTCGATCACACCGAGCACCGGCACGCCAAAGTGCCGTGCCAGATCGGCGCTGGACGGCGTGCCGTCGAACAGACCCATGACGCCTTCGATCAAAATCAGATCGGCTTCGGCGGCCGCTTCCCACAACAGTCGACGACTTTCCTGCTCGCCGACCATCCACATGTCCAGCTGATACACCGGCGCGCCACTGGCACGCTCGAGAATCATCGGGTCGAGAAAATCCGGACCACATTTGAACACGCGCACCTTACGCCCCTGATTACGATGCAATCGGGCCAGTGCGGCAGTGACGGTGGTCTTGCCCTGGCCGGAGGCCGGCGCGGCAATCAGTACCGCCGGGCATTGACGAGGTTGATTCACAGCTCGACGCCTTTTTGCGCCTTGATACCGGCCTGGAAGGCGTGCTTGATCATGCCCATTTCCGTAACCGTATCGGCCAGTTCGATCATCTCGGGCTTGGCGCCGCGACCGGTGACCACAACGTGCTGCATGGGCGGACGCGCCTGCAAATCGCTGAGTACCTGGTCAAGATCGAGGTAGCCGTGCTTGAGGGCGATGTTCAGCTCGTCCAGCACTACCAAGCCAATGGAAGGGTCACGCAACAGCTCCTGCGACACGGCCCAGGCGGCTTCAGCGGCGGCGATGTCACGCTGACGATCCTGGGTTTCCCAGGTGAAGCCCTCGCCCATCACGTGAAAGCGCACCTGCTCCGGGAAACGCCGGAAGAACAACTCTTCACCCGTGCTGTTACGCCCCTTGATGAACTGCACCACGCCGCATTGCATACCGTGGCCCATGGCGCGAGCGAGCATGCCGAATGCCGAGCTGCTCTTGCCCTTGCCATTACCGGTCAGTACCAGCAACAGCCCGCATTCGTTCGGGGAATTGGCGATGCGTTCATCGATCACGGCTTTTTTGCGCAGCATGCGCGCCAGATGACGTTCGTCACGATCAGGAGTATCAGTCATGGGGGAGCTCTCCGTTGAGGCAGAAATAACGGCGGGCAGGCACAAGAATAGATGGCAAGAAGCCTGGCATCGCCCACCGTGATGCCGTTTGGATGGATCAGGCCGGTCTCCGGGCTCATGAGCGGCGTTCGCCTGACTGCGCGCCTTCCCGTGTCTTTTGACACAGTGGCTCAAGGCGCAGCCTTTCACTCGATTTACCGTTGCGGGGGCAGCGTCGGGATTGCGCGGCTTCGCATTGAAGCACTCACTCACCGACTTCCCTGTTTCACTCTGTCGACCCAAGCCACAGAGCACCTGAAACAAGCCGCGAAGGTTAGAGGGTTGGGGGTGGAGCGTCAATTGAAGACAGGCTGTGCATGCGAATAACTGCCGCAGCGCAATAATCTGGCAACGATCTTGTGCCCGGTTGACCGGTTGAACCATCGTGCGCTCGCGCTTCTCTACTGATCAGGTCACTGCATTTATAGGGAAGATCAGTATGCGCCATTCCCAGCTCGTCCTCGTCATTGCCCTCGCCGCAGGACTTACCGCCTGCGGTGAAACCTCCAGCCTGCAAGTTTCCGACGGCACCGGACCGGCGCCCAGGCTGCCGGAACCGAACAAGACCCTGTTTCCAACGATGAATATCGCCCCCGCCATCGGCTGGCAGAATGGCGCAAAACCCGTCGCGGCCAGCGGCACCCAGGTCGCCGCATTCGCCGACGGCCTCGATCATCCGCGCTGGCTGTATGTCCTGCCCAATGGCGATGTACTGGTCGCAGAAACCAACGCGCCACCCAAACCCGATGACAATAAAGGCATCAAGGGCTGGATCACCAGGAAAGTCATGGGGCGCGCCGGGGCGAGCGTGCCAAGCCCGAACCGCATCACCCTGCTACGGGACACGGATCACGACGGTGTCGCCGAAACCCGCACGGTGTTTCTGGAAAACCTCAATTCGCCCTTCGGCATGACCCTGGTGGGCAATGACCTGTATGTCGCCGACACCGACCGGCTGCTGCGCTTCCATTATGAAAACGGCGACACGGCGATCAAGTCGCAGCCCATTAAAGTCATCGACCTGCCGGGCGGCACACTGAACCACCACTGGACCAAAAACGTCATCGCCAGCAAGGACGGCAGCAAGCTCTACGTCACGGTGGGCTCCAACAGCAATGTCGGTGAAAACGGCCTCGATAAAGAAGAAGGACGCGCGGCGATCTGGGAAGTGGATCGCGCCACCGGCAATCACCGAATTTTTGCCTCTGGCCTGCGCAATCCCAACGGCATGGCGTGGGAGCCGCAAAGCGGTGCGCTGTGGACGGCGGTCAATGAGCGGGATGAAATCGGCAGCGACCTGGTCCCGGACTACATCACCTCGGTCAAGGACGGCGCATTCTACGGCTGGCCGTTCAGCTACTACGGCCAGCACGTCGACGTGCGCGTCGAACCGCAAAACGCGGAGCTGGTGGCCAAGGCGATAGCGCCAGACTACGCGGTCGGCCCGCACACCGCGTCATTGGGCCTGACGTTTGCCGAAGGAAATAAACTGCCAACACAGTTCAAGGAAGGGGCTTTTGTCGGCCAGCACGGCTCATGGAATCGCAAGCCTCACAGCGGCTACAAAGTGATATTCGTACCTTTCAGCGCCGGCAAACCGACCGGAAACCCGGTTGATGTGCTCACCGGCTTTCTCAACGACAAGGAAGAAGCCATGGGGCGGCCGGTGGGCGTGGTGATTGACCGGCAGGGTGACTTGCTGGTGGCCGATGATGTGGGGAACAAGGTGTGGCGGGTGTCTGCGGTTAAATAAACCGCAAAAAGATCGCAGCCTTCGACAGCGCCTACAGGGAATCGCCGTATAACCTGGAGCTGCCGAAGGCTGCGATCTTTACAACAGGCACTTACCTCTTACGGCAGAGCGTGAGTCCATCCCCCAACGGCAACAACGACAGATCCACCCGCACATCATCCTTCAACGCTCGATTGAGCGCCTGGATGGCGCGGGTGTCTGCGCTTTCGGGATTGTCCTCCAGCACACGACCGCTCCACAGCGTATTGTCGAACACCGCCAGCCCGCCATTGCGCAGCAGACGCAGCGCATGCTCCAGGTAGGTCGGATAGTTGGCCTTGTCGGCGTCAATGAAAACCAGATCGAACGAGTCCGGCTGATCGATCTTGCTCAAGGTCTGCAGCGCGGGCGCCAGGCGCAGATCAATGCGATCGGCCAGCCCTGCCTCCTGCCAGTAACGTCGCGCCGTGGCGTTGTAATCGCCGGGCATGTCGCAGCAGATCAACAAACCGTCATCCGGCAATACTGATGCCATGCACAGGGCGCTGTAACCGGTGAAGGTGCCGACTTCCAGCACTCGCCGTGCACCGATGAGATTTACCAGCAAGGCCAAAAACTGCCCTTGCTCCGGCGCCACTTGCCAACGCGCCATCGGCAGCGCCTGGGTTTCGTCGCGCAAGCGCTTGAGCAGTGGCGTCTCGCGCAGGGACACATCGAGCAAGTATTGATACAGGGAATCGTCAAGATTGAGCGTGCGAGCGGTCATGACAACAACCTCTGGCTACTACGGATTGCGCGCCAAGTGCTCCGGCTGCAGGACGCGCTTGGCGCTCAGATAGGCCTTCTGCCAATACGTCTTGGACAGGCTGTCGAGTTTCACTGTCCCACCCGTGGCTGGCGCATGGACGAAGCGCCCTTCGCCGACGTAAATCCCGGCATGGCTGACCTGTGACCCACCATTGGTAGCGAAGAAAATCAGATCGCCCGTCTGCAGGCCTTCCTTGCCGACATTCGCCGCCTGCATGGAGATCATTTCCCGCGTGGTGCGCGGCAAGGAAATGCCGGTGACATCACGATACACATAGCCGATCAAGCCACTGCAATCGAACCCGGAATCCGGCGTATTGCCGCCCCAGCGATAAGGCGTGCCCACCAGACCCAGCGCGCGAAACAGCACGTCTTCCGCTTCAGGGGAAAACGCTTGGGAGGGACCGAAAACGATAGGCGCGCGAACCACCGGCGCAGGTGGCGGTGTACGGCTGGCGCAAGCGCTGAGCAGCGCTGCGAGGAACATGATTGCGAGGCGGGCCGACGTCGTCATTAGCAGAACATCCTGATCTGGCTGCGGCTGATTTCTGCAGGGAGCGCAGAAAAGAAAACCGCCTGCGTTCGACGCAGGCGGTTTGCCATCATTCATGGATCAGAATTTTAGCGGTTATCAGGCAAACTTCAAGTAAGACTTTAAGTTCACCCTACATATTGTCCGCTTACTTGCGTGCCGTAACGATTGGGCTCGCATTTGGCGCCATGGCGAGTGCACGCTTGGCTTCGATGAATGTCTTGCTCCAGTAGCTGTCGCCTAGGCTATCGATGCGAACACCGCCGCTGCGGCGGCTGCTGGAGTGGATGAACTGGTTGTCACCCAGGTAGATCCCGGCGTGACTGACACGACCGCGACGACCATTGGTCGCGAAGAACAGCAGGTCACCTGGCTCCAGCTTGCTGCGGGAAACCAGTGGTGCGTCCACATTGATCATTTCGCGGGTGGAGCGCGGCAGGTTCATGCCGGCTTCTTCACGGAACAGATAACCGATGAAACCACTGCAGTCGAAGCCGGCTTCAGAGGTACCGCCAAAACGGTAACGGGTACCGATCAGCGACATGCCGCGTTCGAGGATGCTGTCAGCCAGAACTGGAAGCTGATAAGACTTGCCATCGGCGAAGGCAGCCAGTTCTTTTTCGGTAGCCAGTTCGTCCTGGTAAAGAGAGTCTTGATAACGGACGGAAGACTGGGCGGTAACAGAGTTTTGTGCCTGTTGTTGCGTTTGCTGGGACACTGGAGTGTGAGCAGCGCAACCGAACAACAGGGTAACGAGTGCGAGGGGCACGAGGGGTGCGAAGCGCTTTAGCATGGGCACGACCGTGGCTGATGAGTGGTAAAGAAGCCGAGACTATGCCCGCTATCAATCTCATTTGCAAATTCAATCGAACTTTTTGTGACTTATTGGTTTCTCGCCGACATCTAAGCGCTTAAGCCTATTTTGAATGTCCACGCGGCCTGCCACCTGCAGGAAAGCGTATTTTCTGGCGCCTTAAATATGCCAAAGAACGCTCAAAGCCTTGGATTCAGTGGGTTTGACTACCAACCCAGCGTCTCTTTCAGGAAAGGAATGGTCAGCTTGCGTTGAGCCTGGAGAGAGGCTTGATCGAGCTGCTCAAGCAACTCGAACAGTGCGCTCATGCTGCGGGTACCGCGAGTCAGAATAAAATGTCCGACTTCGTCAGTCAGGTGCAGGCCGCGACGAGATGCGCGCAGTTGCAGGGCACGCAATTTGTCTTCGTCGGAGAGCGGGCGCATCTGGAAGATCAGCGCCAGGGTCAGACGGGACTTGAGGTCCGCAAGCTTCACCGGCAACTCACGGGGCGACGTCGATGCCGCAATCAGCAGTCGACGACCACTGTCGCGCAGACGATTGAACAGGTGGAACAGCGCTTCTTCCCAATCAGCCTTGCCGGCCACTGCTTGCAGGTCATCCAGGCAGACCAGCTCATACTGTTCAAGGTTGTCGAGAATTTCGATACCACGATCCATCAACTCAGCCAGCGGCAAATACACCGCCGGTTCACCCATCTGCTCGAATCGCAGGCATGCGGCCTGCAACAGATGCGTGCGCCCTACCCCGTGCTTGCCCCAGAGATAAATCAGGCTCTCGGTCCAGCCGGCGTCGGCTTCGCACAGCCGCTCGACATAGCCGAGTGCAGCGGCATTGGCGCCTGGGTAATAGTTGATAAAGGTGGCGTCGTCACGCAGACGCACACCTAGGGGCAGCTGAATCGGTTTCATGCTGACTGAACAGTTCCAAAGGAACCGTAAGTGGCCTCTGTGTAAAGTTTGCGAAGTTTATACCCGTGAAGCCGACCGCACAATGCGACAGACCACAAGCAAAATCAAAGGTTTGCGTTGACGCTCTGGTTTTGTGACAGTTTCTTTGGCGTTGCAGGCAACAATCCAATGACGGTTGCGCAGCAACCCAAAGCGCACTCCGGGTTGCCCGCCCGACTCATTTAAGCTCAGGTTCGTCAGAACCACTGTAAATATCCGAATCCTTGTACAAATCATGTACATGGCGCACCAGCACCATGATCACGGCCGCCACCGGCAGCGCCAGCAAAATGCCGGTAAATCCAAACAGCTCACCACCGGCCAGAATCGCGAAGATCACCGCCACCGGGTGCAAACCGATTCGATCCCCGACCAGCAGCGGCGTCAGCACCATGCCTTCCAGCGCCTGGCCAACCATGAACACCGCGACGATGCCAATCATGGGATACAGATCGCCACCGAACTGGAACAGCCCGGCAATCAACGCCGCGCCAATACCGATCACAAAGCCCATGTACGGCACGATCGCCGCCAGACCGGCAATCAGCCCGATCAACAGTCCCAACTCCAGACCGACCAGCATCAGGCCTGCGGCGTAAATGGCGCCCAACGCCACCATCACCAGCAACTGCCCCCGCACGAACGCCCCCAGCACTTCATGACATTCGCCGGCCAGGGACACTACGCGCTCTTCACGATCACGGGGCAACAGGCTGCGGATTTTGGCCATCATCAGATCCCAATCGCGCAGCAAGTAGAAACTCACCACCGGGATCAACACCAGGTTCGCCAGCCAGCCAATCAGCGCCAGGCCGGAAGCCGTCGCCTGGCTGAGCACCACGCCGACAACGTCGGTGGTCTGCCCCATGTGCTCACTGATGGCAGCCTTGAGTTTGTCGAACTTCCAGAAACCATCCGACAGACCAAACTTCGATTGCGCCCATGGCAGGGCGGTGTGCTGCAACCAGTCGAGCATCTGTGGCGCCAGCTCGTATAAACGAAAAAGCTGCCTGGCGAGCATTGGCACCAGCACCACCAGCAACGCGGTAAAGATCATCGTGAACAGCGCAAATACCGCCACGACGCCCCACGTGCGGGAAAGCCCGGCTTTCTCCAACCGGTCGACCAGCGGATCAAACAGATAAGCCAACAGCAACGCCACCAGGAACGGCGTCAGAATCGGATGCAACAGCCAGACAAATGCGCAGAGCAGTGCTACTCCACCCAACCAGAACCAACGCCGAGAATCGGCCATGAACCACTCCATTGCTTCTATATAAGAAAGAAAAATCTACCAGCGGAAACGCAACTGCGGTGTCGGCGCCGGGGCTGGTGGTGCGGCAGGTATCGAGCCGTCGGCCGCAGGCTGAGCTGGCGACACGGGAACAGGTGCCGGCGTCGCTGCAACCTCCTGCAATTTCGCCAGTGACAATTGCGCGCGCAGTTGATCGGTACTGCCATTGACCCGATAGAGAATCCGGTCGCCATCAACACTTTGCGGGTGCCCGGCAAACGGCTCGAGCAAACGCCCTAGCGCTGCATAGCGCTCAAGATTCATGCCCTGCACTTCCAGCAGCTGCGAGGTCGAAACCCCGGGCTTGGCCACATACCGCGGCGCCAGTCGCTCATTGACCGCCAGCATCACTGCGTCCGCGAGGGCCGCCTGATCAGCGCCCTGTACACTGCCCGCCTCTTTCTGATCGCCCAGCCACAGGCGCCATTTGGCTTGCCACTGCCCGCCTTCTTCCTGGGCATGCACCGCGAGCAAGGCGTCGGCGTTGTAGCGTTCCGATGCACCACGCAGCGGTGCCGGGTCAGTACCTTCAAGATTTGGCGCGGTGGCGACGATCTGCTCGTTCAGGTCCGCCAGTGGCAGACGCAGCGGCAATCCACGGTGCTGCGCCGCCCGACGCAACGGTGCGGCGCTGGCCTGGCCATCACCGACGAGACTCGACCCCTCGGTGGAATCGTTCAACCACCAACCGAGAATCGATGGCCGGTTGGCGCCCCACATGGCCAGCCCGGCTTTGCGCAACGCCTGCTGAGTGGATGCCGGATCGAAATCGACTTTCAGCACTTCCGGTGGCCCAGCGTCGAAACCGAATTGGCTGATGATCTGCTGCGGTTCTTTGCGAATCGCCTCCAGGCCTGGATTTTGAGCAGCCTTGGGGTCGCCTGTCAGTCGCAACACCAGGGTGTCAAGGGCACGCTGAATAGCTTGATCGCGCTCTTGCGGCGCCTGGCTGCTTACCGGCTCACGCACCTGATAAAGACCTTTGACGGTTTCGGCATGACTGACCAGACTGACCAACGACAGACAGCCCACAAACATGAATTTACAAAAACGCATGGAAGATTCCTGACGACAAGAGCGGCTGGAACAGACCGCATGAAGACAATCGAGCAACTCTGTGACCATTGCTCGACGCAAAACATTCACGCGACCCGGGTAAGTTTTCGCACTGCCATAAAGATAGACGGTTAATGGCGATACCTTGCGCAGGTCAGCAGGATGCCATCAACTCAAAAGAAATTCGGTTTTTTTAGGTGGATATGCCCCTGCCGTCGGCCTGAGGATGGCCGCTGCCCTCCAAGCCTGATAAAATCGCGCGCCTTCGCAGACCGGCAACAGCCTGGCACCTTCGAGATTCGCGTGAGGCAATCGCCCTCGTCGATTTCGGTGGCCCCGCTGAACTCGGTCGTTACCCAGAAATCCCCCCTAAAGGCCTGGATCATGAGCAAGCAACCCTCCCTGAGCTACAAGGACGCCGGTGTAGACATCGACGCCGGTGAAGCATTGGTCGAACGCATCAAGAGCGTCGCCAAGCGCACTGCGCG
>NZ_JBOIBY010000461.1:0-12003 GCF_050739655.1 Pseudomonas sp.
TTCAGGTTCATCGCGAGCAAGCTCGCTCCTACAGTGATGGGGATGGTCAGAGGTTCTGCAGCGTATCGAGCAGTACCTTCACCTTGGTAATCGACTCCTGATACTCAGCCTGCCACTCTGAATCGGCAACGATCCCGCCGCCTCCCCAGCAACACACCTGCCCATCCTTGACCAGCAAACTGCGAATGGCGATGGAGCTGTCCATCTCGCCGCGCACGTCCAGGTACAACAGCGAGCCGCAATACAAGCCGCGACGGGTCTGTTCCAGCTCATCGATGATCTGCATCGCACGAATCTTCGGCGCTCCGGTGATCGAGCCGCCCGGGAAGCTGCCGGCAATCAGGTCCAGTGCATCGCGCTCATCCGCCAGCTCGCCGGTCACGCTGCTCACCAGGTGATGCACGTTCGGGTAGCTTTCCAGGCTGAACAGTTCCGGCACCGTGACCGAACCGGTGCGACAGGTGCGCCCCAGGTCGTTACGCAGCAGGTCGACGATCATCAGGTTTTCTGCACGATCCTTGGGGCTGGCCAGCAGTTCGGCGGCGTTCGCGGCGTCTTCGGCAGCTGTAAGACCTCGCGGGCGGGTGCCTTTGATCGGGCGGGTTTCCACATGGCGTTCGCTGACTTTGACGAAACGCTCCGGCGACAGGCTAAGCACCGCGCCACCGTCGGGCAGGCTCTGGAAACCGGAAAACGGGGTTGGGCATGCCAACCGCAGTGCGCAATACGCCGCCCATGGATCACCCTCGCACGGTGCGCGAAAGCGCTGGGCGAAGTTGACCTGATAGCAGTCACCGGCCTGGATGTATTGCTGGATGCGCTCGATCGCGTGGCGATACTGATCAGCATTCAGGTCAGCGTTCATGGGCGCTTGCAGTTTGAATGGCGCAACAGGCCCAGGCGCAGGCTGACTGAACAGGTCGATCAAACGCTGACGTTCGCTGTCAGCCAGCGATGGGTGAAACACCAGCTGGCTGGTCATCCGTTGGTGATCGCTGATCAGCGCCCAGGCATACAAGCCGAAGCGCGCATCGGGCAATTGCAGGTCGTCCAGCGCCTGGCTTGGCAGGTTTTCCAGATGCCGACCGAAGTCGTAGCTCAGGTAACCAATCAAGCCGCCGGCGAAGGGCAGTTCATACGTCGCCGGAAGGGACGCTTCGCCCAGTTGAGTCAGGTTTTGTCGCAGGCGTTGCAGGAAATCGCCACCATTTTCGTCAGGCGATACCGTGAGTTGCTCCAGCGGCCAGGCGCTGAGCAGGTCATAGCGGCCACGGTCGGCGCTGGGGCGGCCGCTGTCCAGAAGCACGGCGCCTGGGGCATGACGGATGGCCGCAAAGTATTCGGCGGGGTTGGCGCGATAGGGCAGCGGGTAAACGGAACAGGTCAGCATGGGCGGGTTGGATCAGCCATCGAGGCGGGGTGGCGATTGTAGTACCCCCGGGGGATTGCTCCTAGGGGGATGTCGGGGATTGGCAGATTGGTGGCAAATCGAATGTTGTGGTGTTTGTCAGATGGCTATCGCGAGCAGGCTCGCTCCCACATTTGAAATGCATTCCCCCTGTGGGAGCGAGCCTGCTCGCGATGGCGGCAACCCGGTCTCGGATCAACCCTCAACCGGTGGAATATGCCCGAACATTTCCTGCACAAACGCTATGCGCTCTTCGACGGTTTCCGTCACGCCTCGGGCCTTCAATTCTTCCAGACGTGCCTCCACCGCATGGGTGCGCAGCGTCAAACCGCAATCGTTGGCAATCTGAATGTTCAAGCCTGGGCGGGCATTGAGTTCCAGGATCAGCGGGCCTTTTTCCTGGTCGAGCACCATGTCGACACCGATATAGCCCAGGCCACACAGCTCATAACAACCGGCGGCGAGCTTCATGAAACCGTCCCAGTAGGGCAGTTGCACGCCGTCCACCGCATTGGTGGTGTCCGGGTGTTTGGCGATGATGTTGTTCAGCCAGGTACCGCGCAGGGTCAGGCCGGTGGCGAGGTCGACACCCACGCCGATAGCGCCCTGGTGCAGGTTGGCCTTGCCGCCTGATTGACGGGTTGGCAGGCGCAGCATGGCCATCACCGGGTAACCCATCAGCACGATGATGCGGATATCCGGCACGCCTTCGTAACTGATGCTCTTGAAGATCTGGTCCGGGATAACGCGGTATTCGATCAGCGCCCGGTCACGGTGGCCGCCGAGGGAGTAGAGGCCTGTGAGGATGCTGGAAATATGGTGCTCGATTTCTTCGTGGGCAATGATCTTGCCGGACACCGTTCGGTAGCGACCCTCAAAACGATCGGCAATGACAATGATGCCGTCACCGCCCGCGCCCTGGGCCGGCTTGATCACGAAGTCGTTGCGCCCGCCAATGATCTCGTCGAGCTTGTCGATTTCCTTCTCCGTGGAGATCACGCCATACAGTTCCGGCACGTGAATGCCGGCGCCGATGGCGCGCTCCTTGGTGATGATCTTGTCATCGACGATCGGGTACAGGCTGCGCTTGTTGTACTTGAGTACGTAGTCCGCATTGCGCCGATTGATCCCCATGATGCCCCGGGCTTCCAGGGCCTTCCAGGTCTTCCAGAAACCGAACATCAGGCGTCAGCCTTTTTCAGGAAGGCCTTGAAACGCACCAGTTCGGTCAGGCGGTAGCCGCGATAGCGACCCATGGCCAGCATGAAGCCCACCAGGATCAGCAGGATCGCCGGGAAGGTGAAGACGAAATACACCAGCTCCGGCACGCTCATGATCAGGTGCGACAGGGTCGCGGCAAACAAGGTGCCGATCGCCACTTTCATGGCATGACTGCCGCCGCGCTCTTCCCAGGTGATCGACAGGCGTTCGATGGTCATGGTCAGAATCACCATTGGGAACAGCGCCACCGACAACCCGCGTTCCAGGCCAAGCTTGTGGCTGAGCAGGCTGATGGCCGCGATCAACACCACCACAAAGGTCAAGACCACCGACAGCCTTGGCAGCATTTGCAGCTTCAGGTGTTCAAGGTAGGAACGCAGCGACAGCCCAAGTGCCGTAATGATTGTAAACAGCACGATGCCGAAACCGAGCTGGGTTTCGCGGAAGGCCAGGGCGATGAGCACCGGGGTGAAGGTGCCGAGGGTCTGCAGGCCGATCAGGTTGCGCAGGACGAGGATCACCAGCACGCCGATCGGGATCATCACCATGATCATGAAGGTCTGCTGGGTTTGCAGCGGCAGGCCGTATAGCGAGTATTCGAGGAAGTTGGCGTCGGTGTTCTCGTCCGTCAGCTTGGCCAGGCGAATGGCGTTCATTTCGCTGTTGTTCATGCTGAAGGTCACGGTGGCTTTCTTGCCGCCATCGACTGTGATCAGGTTTTCGTCGCCGGTCCACCACAGCAGGCGATCGGTCGGCAGGCCCTGTTCCCCGGTTTCCGGGTTGAAGTACAGCCAGTCGGTGCCGTTGAAGCTGCGCAGCCAGAGTTCCGGCGTCTGCGGTTGGTCAGCCACCAGGCGAATGGTGTGGACCTTTTCTACCGGTACGTGGGCGATGGCCAGCACCAGTTCGACGATTCGGGCTTTTTGCGCAGTGGATGGATCACCCGCCAGCAACAGCTTCACGTTGTCGTCATTGACATTGTTGACACGCTTGATCGCTTCACCGACGAAGGTCTCGACATCGGCCGAGTGCTGGCGGATAGGCGCGAGCAGGGCTTCGGCGGCGATTTTTTCCGGGCCTTCGATGGCGATGCTGTCGCGGAAAGTCGGGCCTTTGATCTTGGTTTTTTCCGCGCTGTAGCGTTTGGTCAGCACCAGACGGTAATAGAGTGTCTGGTTACCCTTGGCCCGGCGCGCCGACCAGGTGACCTTGCGGTTGCCATCGACCCGGTTAACGGCCACACCGTAGTTATTGGAGATAAAGCTCTCATTGAGGCTGACGTAGTCGCGGCTCAGCGGCGGCACGAACATCTGGATCTTGACCGGGTCCTTGGCACTGGCGACGAACTCGACCTTGGCGTCGATGTTCCACAAGTCGTCGGTGGCGTCCTCGGTAACGGGAATGCCCAGCACGAAGATCTGATAGGCCGTAACTGAAATGCCCAGCACCACCAGGATGGCGATCAGCATTTTCAGATGAAGGTTAAGAGAGCGCATTGGAATTACTCTGCGGTATGAGCGTCGGTAGCGCAGGCGGGTTTGCCGGCAGCGTATTTAAGACTGGGGTCGACCAGCGCATCGAAGCGTTTCAGCGCTTCGGAGCCAATCAAGAGCGGGTATTGGAAGGCACTTCGGTCAGTAAGGTTCACTTCGATGCTGCGTAAAGCCGAACCCATGCAGATATCCAGTTCGATCACCGGACGAGCTGTGTACTTCTTGCCTTCTTCCGGATCGTAGTCGCCGGCCCGACGCTTGATCTTGCTGACACGGGCCAGCGGGCGTTCTATCGGGTGCGAATGGGCAGTGTCGATGGCCAGGTAAAAGCGCACCCAGGACTCGCCATTGCGTTTGAAACGCTTGATGTCGCGGGCACTCAGGGACGCGGTTTTCGCCCCGGTATCGAGTTTGGCGGCCACTTCCAGGTCGATTCCCCCCAGCGATGCGTACTCATTGAGGCCATACACGGTCTTTTCCCCTGCCGCTGCAAAACCCGGCAGGCAAAGAAGATAAAGGAAGGCGGGAAAGGGCTTGAGTCTCATAAATCCTGGTGCGCAGCGGTCCGGTATTTCGGTTCAAGACCCTGGCATTGCTGCGCAAGCTCCTTCGTATGCCTATCAGGGTTTTATGACAGACAGTGCAGATGTGACATACAAATGCGGGCGGCATTCTAGCACGGTGGTTTTATGGCGCCAGCGCTGACGGGTGGCTATAAACAGAAGGGCTGCTTCTTTATGGTGCTGCCGGTTATCAGAAGATTGTCGACAATATCTAATTAACCTTTGACTCCAGTGGCTTATTTCGCTAGTTTTTGCGGCATTGGCTTTCAAGGTGTCGACAATATGCTGGACCAACTCGATCCCCCGGTATCTACGCAAGACGATTCTGAGACGCTGTCCGAGAACGTCTTCCGCCGTATTCAGGCGGCCATCGTCAAGGGCGATATCGCACCGGGCAGTAAGATCTCCGAACCAGAGCTGGCCCGGACCTATGGCATCAGCCGTGGTCCGCTGCGTGAGGCCATTCACCGCCTGGAAGGCCAACGTCTGTTGGTGCGCGTGCCGCACGTCGGCGCACGAGTGGTTTCGCTCAATCACGCCGAGCTGCTGGAGCTCTACGAAATCCGCGAATCCCTCGAAGGCATGGCCTGTCGATTGGCCGCCGAGCGCATGAGTGTCGAAGAAATCGACGAACTGCGCCGCGTCCTCGAGACCCATGAGCGCGATGAGGCCTTTCAGGCTGGCCGCGGCTATTACCAGCAGGAAGGCGATTTCGACTTCCATTACCGGATCATCCAGGGCAGCGGCAACCGCACGCTGACGCAAATGCTTTGCGGCGAGCTGTATCAACTGGTGCGCATGTACCGCATCCAGTTCTCCACCACGCCCAATCGCCCGCACCAGGCCTTTGCCGAACACCACCGAATTCTCGATGCCATCGCCGACCGTGACGGTGAACTGGCCGAGTTGTTGATGCGCCGTCACATCGGCGCCTCCAAACGCAACATCGCCCGTCATTACCAGGACGGCGCTAACCCGACAGCCAAACGAGGTGAGTCATGAGTTTCAACAAGAGCACTCCAGGCCAGCGTTTCCGCGATGCGGTCGCCAGCGAGCATCCATTGCAAGTCGTCGGCGCGATCAACGCCAACCACGCACTGCTGGCCAAGCGTGCCGGTTTCAAGGCGATCTACCTGTCGGGTGGCGGCGTGGCCGCAGGTTCCCTCGGTGTGCCGGACTTGGGTATCACAGGCCTGGATGACGTGCTGACCGACGTGCGTCGCATCACTGATGTATGCGATTTGCCTCTGCTGGTCGATGTCGACACCGGTTTCGGTTCCTCGGCGTTCAACGTCGCCCGTACCGTCAAGTCGATGATCAAGTTTGGCGCGGCGGCGATTCACATCGAAGACCAGGTTGGCGCCAAGCGTTGCGGTCACCGTCCTAATAAGGAAATCGTGACCCAGCAGGAAATGGTCGACCGTATCAAGGCCGCCGTCGATGCTCGTACCGATGACAGCTTCGTGATCATGGCCCGTACCGACGCCCTGGCGGTGGAAGGTCTGGAATCTGCCCTGGATCGCGCTGCCGCATGCATCGAGGCCGGCGCCGACATGGTGTTCCCGGAAGCCATCACTGAACTGGACATGTACAAGCTGTTCGCCAGCCGCGTGAAAGCGCCGATCCTGGCCAACATCACCGAATTCGGCGCGACGCCGCTGTACACCACCGAGCAACTGGCCGCTGCCGACGTGTCGCTGGTGTTGTACCCGCTGTCGGCCTTCCGTGCCATGAACAAGGCTGCGGAAAACGTCTACACCGCGATCCGCCGCGACGGCACGCAACAAAACGTCATCGACACCATGCAGACCCGCATGGAGCTTTACGATCGCATCGACTACCACACCTTCGAGCAGAAGCTCGATGCGTTGTTCGCGTCGAAGAAATGAAGATCTAAAGATCGCAGCCTTCGGCAGCTCCTACATGGATCGGCTTCTAATGTAGGAGCTGACGAGTGAAACGAGGCTGCGATCTTTTCGGCATCCCCGAATAACCTGATGAATCACAATTTGCCGATTCCCTAATAAATTTAAGAAATTGGAGGCAGAAATGGCCGAAGCAAAAGTACTCAGTGGCGCCGGGCTCCGTGGCCAGGTAGCCGGGCAAACCGCCCTGTCCACCGTGGGCCAGGAGGGCGCAGGCCTGACCTATCGCGGCTACGACGTTCGCGAACTGGCGGCTGACGCACAATTTGAAGAAGTGGCTTACCTGCTGCTGTACGGCGAACTGCCGAGCAAGGCACAACTGGCTGCCTATGTCGCCAAGCTGAGCAAGCTGCGTGACCTGCCGCAAGCATTGAAAGAAGTGCTGGAGCGTATCCCCGCCGACGCCCATCCGATGGACGTGATGCGCACTGGCTGCTCGTTCCTGGGCAACCTGGAGCCGGAGAACAACTTCTCCGAGCAACACGACAAGACTGACCGCCTGCTGGCTGCGTTCCCGGCGATCATGACCTACTGGTATCGCTTCAGCCACGAAGGCAAGCGCATCGACTGCGTGAGCGACGAACAGTCCATCGGTGGCCACTTCCTGCACCTGCTGCACGGCAAGAAACCGAGCGAGTTGCACGTCAAGGTCATGAACGTTTCGCTGATCCTCTACGCAGAGCACGAGTTCAACGCGTCGACCTTCACCGCCCGTGTGTGTGCCTCGACCCTGTCCGACCTGTTCTCCTGCATCACCGCAGCCATCGGTTCGCTGCGCGGTCCGCTGCACGGCGGTGCCAACGAAGCGGCGATGGAAATGATCGAGCGCTTCAGCTCGCCGGAAGACGCGATCAAAGGCACCCTCGGCATGCTCGAGCGCAAGGACAAGATCATGGGCTTCGGCCACGCGATCTATAAGGACAGCGATCCGCGTAACGAAGTGATCAAGGGCTGGTCGAAAAAACTGGCTGACGAAGTGGGCGACAAGGTGTTGTTCCCGGTGTCCGAAGCCATCGACAAGACCATGTGGGAGCAGAAGAAGCTGTTCCCGAACGCCGACTTCTACCATGCCTCGGCGTACCACTTCATGGGCATTCCGACCAAGTTGTTCACACCGATTTTCGTCTGCTCGCGCCTGACCGGCTGGGCGGCCCACGTGTACGAACAACGCGCCAACAACCGCATCATCCGCCCAAGCGCCGAATACACCGGCGTCGAACAGCGCAAGTTCGTGCCAATCGAACAACGCTGAATGGTCGGGGTTACACAGGGTCTGAATTGAATGCAGATCCCTGTGGGAGCGGGCTTGCCAGCGAAGAGGGAGTGTCAGCCGGCAATTGTGTAGCTGACACACCGCAATCGCGGGCAAGCCCGCTCCCACAGTGGACGGCGTAAGCCTTCAGTGCCGGTGCATGCCCCGCCTTTTGTATCTACCGTGACCGAGTCCCGACTGATGAACACAGAATTCCGTAAAACACTGCCCGGCAGCCATCTGGATTACTTCGACGTCCGCGCGGCAGTCGAGGCCATCCAGCCCGGCGCCTACGACACCCTGCCGTACACCTCCCGCGTGCTGGCGGAAAACCTTGTGCGCCGCTGCGACCCGGCCACGCTCACCGAATCCCTGAAGCAATTCATCGAGCGCAAGCGCGACCTCGATTTCCCATGGTTCCCGGCTCGTGTGGTGTGCCACGACATCCTCGGCCAGACCGCTCTGGTCGACCTTGCCGGTCTGCGTGACGCCATCGCCCAGCAAGGCGGTGACCCGGCGCAAGTGAACCCTGTGGTGCCGACCCAACTGATCGTCGACCACTCCCTGGCCGTCGAGCGCGGTGGCTTCGATCCGGAGGCGTTCGAGAAGAACCGCGCCATCGAAGACCGCCGCAACGAAGACCGTTTCCGCTTCATCAACTGGACCAAGAAGGCGTTCAAGAACGTCGACGTGATCCCGCCGGGCAACGGCATCATGCACCAGATCAACCTGGAGAAAATGTCTCCGGTGATCCAGGTGCGTGACGGCGTGGCATTCCCTGACACCTGCGTCGGCACCGACAGCCACACCCCGCACGTCGATGCGCTGGGCGTGATCGCCATCGGTGTTGGCGGTCTGGAAGCCGAGAGCGTGATGCTCGGCCGTGCTTCCTGGATGCGTCTGCCGGAAAGCGTCGGTGTGGAACTGACCGGTAAGTTGCAACCGGGCATCACCGCCACCGACATGGTGCTGGCGCTGACCGAGTTCCTGCGCAAGCAGAAGGTTGTGGGCGCATGGCTGGAGTTCTTCGGCGAAGGCGCCTCGGCCCTGACCCTCGGCGACCGCGCGACCATCTCCAACATGGCTCCTGAATACGGCGCTACCGCCGCGATGTTCTACATCGATCAGCAGACCATCGACTACCTCAAGCTGACCGGCCGTGAAGACGAGCAGGTGCAGTTGGTGGAGCAATATGCCAAGCAGGTAGGTCTGTGGGCTGACAGCCTGAAAGGCGCGCAATACGAGCGCGGCCTGACGTTCGACCTGTCCTCGGTCGTACGCAACATGGCAGGCCCGAGCAACCCGCACGCCCGTGTGGCGGTGTCGGATCTGGCGGCAAAAGGCATTTCCGGTCAGTGGGAAGACGTCCCAGGCCAGATGCCGGACGGCGCGGTGATCATCGCGGCCATCACCAGCTGCACCAACACCAGCAACCCGCGCAACGTGATTGCCGCCGGCCTGCTGGCGCGCAACGCCAACAAGCTGGGCCTGACCCGCAAGCCATGGGTCAAATCGTCCCTGGCACCGGGCTCGAAAACCGTTGCGTTGTACCTCGATGAAGCTGGCCTGACCAAAGAGCTGGATGAGCTCGGTTTCGGCGTCGTGGCCTTCGCTTGCACCACCTGCAACGGCATGTCCGGTGCACTGGACCCGGTGATTCAGCAAGAGATCATCGACCGCGACCTGTACGCCACTGCCGTGCTTTCCGGTAACCGCAACTTTGACGGCCGGATTCACCCGTACGCCAAGCAAGCGTTCCTTGCTTCGCCGCCACTGGTGGTCGCTTACGCCATTGCCGGTACCATCCGTTTCGACATCGAAAAAGACGTGTTGGGTGTGGTCGATGGCAAGGAAATTCGCCTGAAGGACATCTGGCCGAGCGACGAAGAAATCGACGCCGTGGTCAAGGCTTCGGTGAAGCCGGAGCAGTTCCGTCAGGTGTACATCCCGATGTTCGCCATCCACGAAGACACCGGTCCGAAAGTGACGCCGCTGTACGACTGGCGCGAGATGAGCACCTACATCCGTCGTCCGCCGTACTGGGAAGGCGCATTGGCTGGCGCTCGTCCGCTCAAGGGCATGCGCCCTCTGGCGGTACTGCCGGACAACATCACCACCGATCACCTGTCGCCGTCCAACGCCATCATGATGGACAGCGCCGCCGGCGAATACCTGGCGAAAATGGGCTTGCCGGAAGAGGACTTCAACTCCTACGCGACTCACCGTGGCGACCATTTGACCGCGCAGCGCGCCACCTTCGCCAACCCGAAACTGTTCAACGAAATGGTTCAGGAAAACGGCAAGGTCAAGCAGGGCTCCCTGGCCCGCGTCGAGCCGGAAGGCAAGGTAATGCGCATGTGGGAAGCCATCGAGACCTACATGGATCGCAAGCAGTCGCTGATCATCATCGCCGGCGCCGACTACGGTCAGGGCTCGTCCCGCGACTGGGCAGCCAAGGGTGTACGCCTGGCCGGTGTAGAAGCCATTGCCGCTGAAGGTTTCGAGCGCATCCACCGCACCAACCTGGTGGGCATGGGCGTGTTGCCGCTGGAGTTCAAGCCGGGCACCGATCGCCACACCCTGGCCATCGACGGTACTGAAGTCTATGACGTGATCGGCGAGCGCACGCCACGCGCCGACCTGACCCTGGTGATCCATCGCAAGAACGGCGAACGCGTCGAGGTGCCGGTGACCTGCCGTCTCGACACCGCTGAAGAAGTGTCGATCTACGAGGCCGGCGGCGTGTTGCAACGCTTCGCCCAGGACTTCCTCGAAGAATCGGCGGTAGCCGTCTAAAACAGGCTGTGCAGACACGGGGCTTTCGAGTCCCGTGTCCGTTTTCAGATCAGGAGTAACGAGCACCATGGCTCATGCAGCGCAAATCAAGATTCCCGCCACCTACATGCGCGGCGGCACCAGTAAAGGCGTGTTCTTCAGCCTGAAAGATCTGCCGCAAGCAGCCCAGGTTCCAGGCCCGGCCCGCGATGCCTTGCTGCTGCGCGTGATCGGCAGCCCTGACCCGTACGACAAACAAATCGACGGCATGGGCGGCGCGACGTCCAGCACCAGCAAAACCGTGATCCTGTCGAAAAGCATCAAGGCTGATCACGACGTCGATTACCTGTTCGGCCAGGTCTCCATCGACAAGCCATTCGTGGACTGGAGCGGCAACTGCGGCAACCTGACGGCAGCGGTCGGTTCGTTCGCCATCAGCAACGGTCTGGTCGATGCCAGCCGCATTCCACACAACGGCGTGGCCGTGGTTCGTGTATGGCAGGCCAACATCGGCAAGACCATCATCGCCCACGTGCCGATCACCGACGGTGAAGTGCAGGAAACCGGCGATTTCGAACTCGACGGCGTGACCTTCCCGGCCGCTGAAGTGCAGGTCGAGTTCCTCGATCCGGCAGCGGACGAAGAGGGTGGTGGCGGCTCGATGTTCCCTACCGGCAACCTGATCGATGATCTGGAAGTGCCCGGCGTCGGCACCTTCAAGGCGACCATGATCAACGCCGGTATCCCGACCATCTTCGTCAATGCCGAAGACATCGGTTACAAGGGCACCGAGTTGCAAGGCGCGATCAACGGTGATCCGAAAGCGCTGCTGATGTTCGAGACCATCCGTGCCTACGGGGCCGTGCGCATGGGCCTGATTGCCAACGTCGACGAAGCGGCCAAGCGGCAGCACACGCCGAAAGTGGCGTTCGTGGCCAAGCCGGCGGACTACGTGTCCTCCAGCGGCAAAGCGGTGGCGGCGAGTGATGTCGACCTGCTGGTGCGTGCGTTGTCGATGGGCAAGTTGCACCACGCGATGATGGGCACCGCAGCGGTGGCGATCGGTACTGCCGCAGCGATTTCCGGCACGCTGGTTAACCTGGCGGCTGGCGGTATCGAACGTAACGCTGTGCGTTTCGGACACCCGTCAGGCACCTTGCGCGTCGGCGCCGAGGCCAGCCAGGTCAACGGCGAATGGACCGTGAACAAAGCCATCATGAGCCGTAGTGCTCGGGTGTTGATGGAAGGCTTCGTTCGCGTGCCAGGTGATTCTTTCTAAACCACCACCAAACCCCGTGTAGGAGCTGCCGCAGGCTGCGATCTTTTGATTTTGTTTTTTGAAGATCAAAATCAAAAGATCGCAGCC
>NZ_JBOIBY010000462.1:0-59516 GCF_050739655.1 Pseudomonas sp.
AACACGTTGTTGGCGTCGTAGACCGATACGTTCAATGAGTTAATCACCAACCGCCCCTGCCCAGGAACGATGCCGTTAATTTCTAACGTGCCGTCCTTGTTCAGAATCCATCCTTGCTGTCCGGCGACATAGTTGGTCGAGCTGATGTAGTTGCCAATTTTGGCGTTGGTGATGGCGCCGTCCATGATGAATGCCGAGTTCATGAACACTTGGCCGCCTTGCACTGCAAACGGAACCGAAAGGGCGCCACCTGCAATGGTGTTGACGATGGCAAAACGGTCGGCTGCGACCAGGAACTGGCTCTGCAAGCCGGCCCCCGTGTTCTCGATGCCGAGACCTATGCCTGCCGCGATGTACTTGCCATCTGCGGCAATCTGCATCTTTACCGACCACATCGTCGACAACTTTCCGGAAGTGTCAGCGTAAGCCGTCGCTGTCTCCTGAATCTCGGCTGTATTGTTGTCGACCGTCGCCGTCAGTTGGGTGATCTTCGTTGCCGTCGCCGACTCGTTTGTGGCCACCACCTGCTCAAGCTCGGTGATGTTCGCCGCGTTCTCGTCGATCTTGGCGTCGAAGGTCGTCAGGCGGCGTGCTGTAGCCTCGTTTTCAGAGGTGCGCACCTTTGTTTCCGTGGCCATAGATGCGGTGCTTTCCCAGCCTTTCAGTGCATCCGCCAGCTCCCCTTCGCCATTGTCGTCTCTCGACGATGCCTGCAGCGCTTGGAAGGCTGTCGCCTGGGCGGTGACCACGCCGTCAATTACGGTTATGTCGGCGGTATTGGTCGCCACCTGCTGTGCCAAGCCGTTGGCGGTTTCAACCGTCTGCCCAACGTCGAGCCAGTACGCCGGGTTAGGCGGAGGCGTATCGAGTGGAACGTCGCCGGTCGCTTGATAGATCCGTTTGCCGACTACGACCAGGTCGTACTCAACGTAGGTCGATTCTGGGTCATACGCCTTAAGGCCATCCATCGCATCGATCTGCGCCTGAAGCCCCGGGATCTTATCGATCTCGTCGACGATGTCTTGCCCGAGTTCAGTTCGGCCAATCTTCCCAGCCAGCGCCGCGAGATAGGCTGACACGTCGTTCGAGGTCTGAGTCGGCACATAAAGGAACGAGCTTTTCCCGTAGGCGTTCGACGAGCGGATGAAGTAGTAATAGTTCGTCCAGAACCCAAGGCCGGTATGGGTGAAGGACAAGCCCTGCCCCAAGTAATCCGCATCATTGGCCGTAGCTGTCGGCGACGTGCTGAAGAAATACTCGTAGGTGCCGCCATTGAGGCCGGTCGCGGGGTTCTGCGGGATCAGCACGATGTTGTCGATCGAGGACTGCACCACGCAGCTTTCAGGAATGGGCGGCCCCATGATGCCTACAGTGATAGTCGCCTCGCCGGAACGAGCCATTGGTCCCAGCGCCGCCACGCTCATCGTGTAGCTACCAGACGGAAGGCCGTTGATGGCGCACTCGGTCGACGTTGCTGGCACCGAGTGTGACTGAACAGCCGTTGCACCCTGGCGAACAATGACGACGTAGGACGACACAATCCCGGCCGGAGGCGACCAGGACAGCACGCCCTGCACTACTTCGGCCCCGGTGTTTTGCGTCCAGGTCAGGCCCGTAGGCGACCCAAGGCCGCCGGCTGGCAGATTGATGAAGCCCAGCGGGTTGTAAGGTTCGCCCACGGCATCATCGAAGATCGCCGCTTCGTATTGCTTGACCTGAACAGTGCAGCCTTCGCCGCCACTCATTGACCAGTCGGAAACGATGAACTCGCCAAGGATGTTCAGCGACGGAAGGTTGACCCGAACCACGCGACCCGGCCGGCAGTTGTAGCCGGAGAAGTTCATCGGGATACTGATCGCGCCACCGGCTCGGCGTCGGCGCAACTCCATGTTCGCTAGGCGCTGCGCCTGATAGGGGTCGGTGACGTACGAATAAGTGAGCGTTTCCGCTGCCTCGCCGCCATCCTCGACGATCCACTCGGCGACACTGACTTCCGGGTAGTCGGTCTCTGTCCAGGACTGAGCGGGGTCGATAAACGTCCCGCGAACGGTGTTGATCGCTGAGTCATTGGTCGATTCAGTGCTGCCGGTGACAGTGCCGATCACCATGTCTTCGGTGATTTCGAAGTCGTACGGGCCGTAATAGGCGCCAGCCTGGAACATCCAGCGGCCACCCACGCGGATCAGATGCCCACCAGACGCAGCCTCAAGCTTCTGCAGAACGCCGGTGCGCTGCTCATCCGCGCCAATCACGCAGCCTGTCCGGTAGCGCTGACTGGTAGATCCATCGGCATTGGTCAGCGCCTCGTCACAGACGTTGGCCGCACTGGCGAAGGTCTCAAACACGATCTCGTCGTCAGGCACGCCGCAACGAGCCCGCAGGAACCAGAGCAAGTGCAGTGCTGTGTTGGCGCTGTAAACGGCGGTACCGGTGCGCGGGTCGTAAACGTCATTACGGCCACGCACGACAAATCGCGTATCTGGAATGCCCGATGGAAACTTCTCGGCGCTGTAGCGCAGGGAAACCCGAACATAGGAAAGCCCGCGGCCGATCTGGCTGTCTTTCCAGTCCGGGCAGTTAGCCTTTAGAAACGCATACACTTGGGTCGGGTTTACGACGAGCTCGTAGCTGGCCAGCGCGCCGAAGGTGCTGATCTCTTCCTCGCCCAAATAGATGGCTTCCAGCGCATCAATGGCGCCTTCGCACAGCACATAGACCAGGTGCAGCCATTCGCCCTCGCCCTGCGCGCCCGACTGCTCTTGCGCCCAAACGAGAACGCCGCCGGTTGAAACTCGACCGAGGATGAAGCGAGCCGGCGCTTTTGACGACCGGACGGTCTGCGCCGATGGCTCGTTGTCGCGCAAAGGTGACTTGGCAGTAAGCTTTTCCTGTTGCTCGGCCGCGTAGAAGGCCAGCGCCGCACCAGCAGCTGCGCCCCATGGACCGCCTTGAACGAAACCAATGGTTGCGCCGACCGCGACCTGGGCTATTTTCTTTACGCCGCTGCTCATTCAACCCTCCAGGCGGCCGATGGCGCGCATTCGACTCGGGCCGCGCCGTTGTCAGTTGTTGCCCAGTAATCGCCCGCCCAGTAAACGGCCATGCTCCGGCCGCCGGGCGCTTCGTACATCACGACGTCGCCGCGCTGGATGAAGCTCAGTGGAATCCGTGTGAAACAGGCGTCCCACGCCGCCTCTAGGCTGCCGTGCTGCTTCTTCAGCTGACGCTTGGCGCCCCTCTCGGTCGTGTACTTGCCGCGGTACTGCTCGGCAGGATCGACGCCGCACACCGCCGCGGTGCAGTCGGCAGCGAACAGGCAGCAGTCAAATTCGCCCCATGAAAAAGGCCGCTCTTGGGCGGCCTTGATCACGTCGTTCAGACGGGTTGTCCAGTCTCGATAGCGCATGGCTAGCTTCCATAGGTGAATGTCGGTGCGTCCTTCTTCGAGCCCCAGTAGATGGGCCACTCGGACATTTGCGCGATGGCGTAGAAGAACCGGTCGCCTTCATGGCGTGCGCGGTGGTTCTCATCGGTGAAGCGCTCGGTACCGGTACGGCTCCACTCGGCCATGCGGTCGGTGACCGGGACAGTGATGCTGTTGCCGTCTTCGCCGTTGCCGGCAAAGGAGAACTTGGAAGCATCCATGCGCCCGGAAAACAGGATGTCCGCTGCGTAGTTGCCAGCCTCGTCGAACACCACAAACATGACCTTGGCCCCACGCCCACGACAGCCGCGCACATTGGTTTCGGAGAGGATGTATGCATCGAGGCCGCTGAGCGTCAGCTCGACGGACATCGGCGACCCTGAGTTGTCGCTTTCCTGCGACTGGCTCACTTCGCCGAAATTGCCCACGCCTTGGTAGGTGATGCCATCGACCACAAGGTCTCCGGTGCCGGTGTGCGCGAATACCATGCCGTCGACGAAATCGAGCTGCACGGCATACACAGGCATGAACTTGCCGGTCGCGATGATGTTCACCACACTCTGGCTGAACGGGAATGCTGAGGGCATCAGAAGGCCTCCCTGAATTGGTAGCTGCCGTTTGCCACGACTTGGCGGACGGACATCGACCAGGTGTCAGAAGTCATGCGCATTTCCGAGTAGGGGTTCAGGTACTCAACCGCAGCGCCCGCTGTGAGCGCCTTGCGAATTCGCTTGTTGAGCAGCACAGTCACCCGGCCCTGCGCGTTAGCCGATGCCGGATCGGTCACTTCGAACATCTCGCCGGCGACAGTGATGTAGTCGCCAGCACTGAAGGCGGCCGCGCTGGGCGTTGCGCCCGCGATGACCATGCTCCGCGCCTGGGCGGTACCGGTAACGACCGTCAGCGTGCCGACGCTCACCGTCCTGCGCCGCGTGAAGGCTGGCAGGTTGAACGTCCCGAACATCCCATCGAGGCGCCCGAGGAACGCCGACAGCTCGCGCTCCTGGGCTCTGGTTAGCAGCCCAAAGGTCAGCGTGCACTGCCAGTAGGCGCCCGGGAAGCCGACGATTTGCTGGGCATTCGAGAGCGTCGAAGTGAACGCCCTGCTGTTGTTGACGATGCCCCACGTCATTTCTGACGGGCACAGCGAAGCCGGCCATGTAATAGCCATGCAGTACTCCTTAAAGGCTTAGCGCCGCGCGATCAGCTGGCGGATTGTTCCGTTCTGTTTCAGGTCGCGCACGACCAGCTCGTAGCCGCCCTTCGCCCCCTGCATGGCCGCCTCCTTCACCAGGTTTATGGTTGCGTCGTCCGGTGTGCCTTGGAAGCTGAAGGACTGATGAATGACCGGGGCAGCGCTTTGGGCGGAAGAGTTTTGCGTGACGCTTGAAGTCGGCGCCGCCGACCCTACATAGCCGCCATCTGCATAACCGTGCTTATTAATGCGCTCTAAGTAGTCACGCATGCCTGGCTGTTGAACCACTTCCTTACGGATCACGACCTCGCCGCCGTGCACAACACCCTTGGGCTCATACTTTCCGCCGTCGCCGGTATAGCCACCATCGGAGAAGCCGAACTTCGAGCTGTAACCCGCCGCCGAAGCGCCAAGACTCGATGACGTAGCTCCGGCAGAGCCAGCCGCGAGACCATTGCTCGCAGCGGATGCGCCACCAGTAAACCCACCGATCAACGTGCCGAAAATTCCAACCGCTGCTTGGCGAATCTGGATGCGGACCAAGTCAGCGATGATGCCGTCGGCCAGGTCCTTGAATGACAGCTTGCCGGTCTGCACAAACCTGATAATGCCGTCCTCCATATTGGTGAAGGCATTGGAGAACAGGTTTCGCGTCTGCCCGGCCACATCGGCCGCCTGCTCTTTATAGGTCTGAAACGCTGATCTTGCACCGTTAGACCAGTCTGCCTGGGCCTTATCCACTTTGGCCCAGCCGTCCTCCATGATCTTTACCTGCTGAGGAAACATCTCTTCAGTGATATTGATCTGGTCTTGCAGATCCTTGCGTTGCTGGTCGGTTGATGCTCTGGCAAGCTTGGTGCGCAGATCGAGGATTCGGTCATTATGATCGCTCTCCAGCTTCAGTCGCTCCGAGGCTCTTTGTGCCTCTTCCGATCCCTGACCAATAGCAGCGGCCGCCTGATTGGCAGCTTCCTGCTGGGTCTGAAGCTGCTTCTGAATCTGTAGTCGATACTGCTCGGCCTGGCTCAATTCGTCAGTTTTTGCGATGACAGCAGCGTAATCCTTGGATGCCTGCCCAAACGCAACACCGTATTGCTCCTGGGTGATCTTCCCCTTCGAAAGCGCAAGCTGCAGCTCTTCCTGCGCCTCGGTCAGATCTCGAGCAGCCTGGGCTGCCGGGTCTGCCTTTTTGTACAGAGCATCGAAGGCGCTCAATGCAGAACTCAGTGCGCCTTTTTCGCTTGACCCTTTTGGGGTTTTAGTTGGCTTGTTTGACGTGGTACCGGTAGTGATCTGGGCTGCAGCCTCATCTGCCATCTGCTGCGGAGTTTTGCGCGGAACAACTGGCGCTGCCGGTGCTGTGCCGCCATTGGTCAGCAGCCCATAGCCCCCAGGGTTCTGCTGCGCAGCCGGCTTGGTAAGCAGTGATGCGTAGGAGGCTGCAGCGACCTTCTCTATAGCTGTGATTTGACGCTTCGAGCTGTCCTCGGCAGATTTCGCCGCTTCTATGTCAGCCTTTTTCTTGGCTGCTGCAAGATCCTCGGCGGCCTGCATGGCGGTGTAGCTCGCCACCAGAAGCCCCTTCAGGCGCTCCTGCTCGGCTTTGTTGTTCTCCTTGACCGCGTCCTGGTACTTATTGAGCAGATCGGTCTGGGCTGCGATGGCCTTGGCCTGAGCTTGCTGCGTGGCATTGGCACCCATCTTGACGGCGGTGTATGCCGCTTCAGCTGCTGCGTTGGCGCCTACCAGGTCGCGAGCCTTGGTCAGTTGGTCAATGTACTTATCCCACGCCTGAGCGTTGGAGCCATTGGCCTTGCTGGTTTCGCCCTGCGAAGCTGCCAGCTTGCCGTTGCTGGCCGACAAGTCCTGTGTGTGTTTGTTGACGGACTGTAGGCGCTCGGCATATCCATCAGCCGATTGAATGTTGGTGTCATAGCCGGCTGCAATTCCTTCCAGCGACGACTTGAAGTCACCCGACAGGCCTTGCGTCGATTGCAGCCAAGCAGTTACATCGTCCAGGGTTTTCCGCCCTGACTTTACTTGCGCAATCATGCTCGACAGAGTCACCAGGTCGGACACCCGCGCAGCGCCTACGGAAGTGATCGCATTCTCAGCGATATTTCTGTACTCGCTGGCCGAGGCCGACGCCTGATCGAGTGCCGCCTTTTGTGCATCAGCCCACTTAGACGCCTGATTGCGCTGCTGCGCTGCGGTCAGGCTGTCAAACTTCTTGACCGTCTCGTCAATCGTCAGGTTTTGATCAATCAGCGACTGCGTGCCGGTGTCGGCTGAGCTGCTGAAGTAAAGGTAGGCGCCGGCAGCCAGCGATGCGGCCAGCGTGATAGCACCGAGCGGCCCGCCAATCGCCGCCAGGGCAGCGCCACGGGCTGCCGCTCCGCGAGTTAGGGCTGCATTCAGGTTGTTTTCTACGACTGCCTGCGCCGCCTTGGCTTCGGTCAACGCCAGCGTGGCAGCACGATTCGCGCTGGATGCCGCGATCTGGGCCTCCAGAGCAAATGCCTCAGCGTTGGTTCCGCGCGTCGCCAGCAGCTCGGCGTTGGCTCGGGCCAGCTTGGCTCCGGTCATTTGCTGCTCAGCTATGGCTCGGCGTGTAACGGTCTGCGCTGCCTGAACTTCGGCGGCAGCAGCCAGGCGAGCGGCATCCACCTGGCGCAATGATGCGGCGGCATCGACGGCACGGGCCTGGGCCGACAGCGCCAAAGATCCGACCAGCTTCACGCCCATGCTAGTGGCGAACGCGCCAGTAATAGCCATCAGTGCGTCGGTGTTGGCTACTACGGTTTTCAGTCCGTCGCCGCCCACTGCGACTACGTTACCGAGGCCGGTAGCGATGGACTGGATGCCGCTGATGACTTCGGGCTTGGCTAGCGAGTTGGCCAGCGCGTCTACAGAACTGATCAGCGGGTTGATGTCGATCTGGCCGACAGCGGCCAGGAAGTTGTTTTTCAGCGCCGTCGAAGCCTGCTCGAACCGGCGCGGCATGCGATCAAGCTCTGAGTTGAGCGAGGTCAGCGATTTCAGCAGGGCATTGGTCACGACCTCGGCAGTGATCTTGCCGTCGGCGGCCATCTGGCGAATATGTCCGTTGGTGACGCCCAGGTATTCGGCCAGCGCGCGAGTGATCCGCGGTCCCTGCTCCATAACGCTGTTCAGTTCTTCGCCGCGCAGCGTGCCGGACGCTAGGCCCTGGGACAGCTGAATAGCGGCGTTCGATGCCTCCTGCATGGTGGCTCCGGAAATGACGAACGCCTTGTTGATAGCATCGGTCACGCCAAGCAATTGCTCGGTGGTATAGCCAGCACCCCGTGTGGCGTTGGCCAGGCGGGTATACAGCGATACGGTCGCCTCGAGGGAGCTGCCCGTATTGTTCGCCATCGTCAGCAGCTTCTGGAAAGTATCGGTCGCTACCGAATTCGACGAACTAACGAGCGCCAAAGATCCCTGCATGGACTTGAAGGCGTCGGTCAGCCGGATGATTTCGCTGGCCACTCGACCTGCGCCCAGCGCAGCAAACGCCGCACCAGCAGCCCGCGCCGCAGATCCTGCACCATCCATGGAGCGGGTGGCCTGATCGCCGACAACGACCAAGTTGTTCAGGGTGATGCGCAGCTGCTCGCCATTGCGCTGGGCCTGCCGCGAATCGATGATGATATCCAGGCGGCTTGATTGCTGAGCCATGACTTTTCTCCAGGCAATAAAAAGCCCGCTCGGAGGCGGGCTCATGATGTCTTAAATTATTAGGCTTCAGCTTCTGGCTTTAAGGTCCTTCCGGATCTTGGCCTCGCGTATTTGCTCGTCAATTTCTGCCTGAATTAAATCTTCATTCGCTTTGACCTTGGCAGCAGCGCGTGCTCTGGCGTCAATAATTTCCTGATCTGATCGTTTTTGAGCGGCGATCTGCGCATCTTGCGACTGCATTCGAGCATTTCGGTCACTTCTTATTTTTGCCGTCGCTTTCTCTCGGCGCGGACAAACTACGAAAAAGAAATACCCGGCATAAATAACGCCGGCCAGCACAACGGCAGCAATGGCCGCGACAAAAAACGCTCCATAGGCTATGACGCCTACTGCGACAACCCCGGCAAGCCATGGCGCTACAGCTATCGCAATGATGGCGAGCAAAATGACGATTAGAATCTGCATAGCACCTCCCTGATAGATATGGCAATCTAACATCATCCAGTGGGGGCGCCAAAAAATCCGGCGTAGACGGGACTTACCACTACCCCTTCACTTCATGATTAGATGCCAGCCCACGACAAGCCAAGGAGATAGGTATGGAATTGTTTTCACTCAGCGCTGATGAACTATTAAGAAGTCGCGGCGCTCTGGCGCAGGTTGACGGTATCCCTACGCATGAGCTTGCAGACCAAAAATATGACATAGAAGCAATGCTTCAATGCTGCTACGCCGAGGAGGCAAGCTATTGGGCGCAGGAAGAAGGATCAAGACTCTGCGCCAAACCATTTTTCTTTGAGAGGGTCGCGATCCTGAGCAGAAAGGCCAAAGATTTCGCGCAAGAAGTGGCGATTTGCGAACGCTGGGTTTCAATCATAAGTGATTACAAGTCTCAGCCAATGGTCAAAAAGAAGCGCGCAGCCTTGGCTCATAAAGGACCGAGATCCATAGCCATCATCGCGAGACTAAAGGTTGCTAGGGCCGAACTGAAAAAGCACTCCTGACGCCCGCCCCGCCTCACCCTCTCTACTCAGACTTGTTCTTTTCTGCCCATCGCTCCCTGAAATCGTCATCGAGGGCGAATATCACTGCGTCAAACTCTTCGCGATCGTACTGCTCGCCGTAGGCGGCAAGGTAATCGTTCAGCGCTCCGATAGAGAGAGGCGCCGGAGCCCCGTTCATGCCGACATACTGACGACCCCGACTGACGACGTAGTAGGCCTGAAGAATGTCAGCCGTAACCCCGTCTATCTCCGGGGGCGCCGGGATATCAGCTCTCAGCCTTTCGTGGACTTTTCTTTTTCGGTCGTTTTCCGGACCCGCCCACTCGGCTGCCCAGCGGTAGGCGGCAAGGGCTTTTCCACTGTGTCGGCCACCTGCTCCTTCTGGCGCAGAGCAATGTCGTTGGCGGTCTTCAGGACGAGAAAGTAAACCTCGGGCATCTGCTCGATCAGTACGACGCCGCGTTCTGGGGTGTACGGGGCTGGCGTGCTTGGGTCTTCGGCTTCGGCCACGCCTTCCCAATCAAGGATCAGGTGCTTGCACTGCAGCTCGACAAACAACATGTCAGGGTCTGGAATCTCAAGCGGTGACTTCTTGAGGATGTCGAATTCATCGGTGCCAACGCCCATCTGGCGAGAGGCGAACTCCAGGTGACGCTGCACTTGGCGGAAATCACTGGTGTAGCCGGCTCTAGCCGACGATCCAACTTGCAAGCGGAGACCGGGTGCCGGCTCAATCCAGCGCGTGGAAATGGAGTCCAACGGGTCTTTCTTCTTCAGAATGAAGGTCATGCTGAGTCCTTGTAGCCGCCCGGTGATGGGCGGCTTTCCATGGGGCCGTTAGGCGGTAATGGTGACGTTCCGGGTTGCGGTCTTGCTCGGGTCCGAAACGCTGGTCGCGGTGATCACGGCGCTGCCAGCGGCCACGCCAGTGACCAGGCCGGTAGAAGACACGGTCGCCTTCGCGGGATCGCTGGAAGTCCAAGTAACGGCTTGGCTGGAGCCGGACGGCAGAGCGGTCGCGGTCAACTGGGCGGTTGCCGCTGCTGCGATATTCACAGTCGCCGGGGCAATCGACAGGCTGGTCACTGCCACGAACGGCGCGCGGGTAATGGTTGGCGGTGTGCGGCGGGCAGCCACATTCAGCTGTACCTCGATCACGTCAGTTGCCGCACCGTCCGGCCAGTCGCCGTTCACTTCCATTTCCGGGAGGGTGATGGTGTATCGGCCGTCGCCGTTCTCGATCGTGAAGCTCACGGCAATTGCATCGCCGGTCTGCTGCTTGATCCAGAGGTTGTACGAGGCGGCAGACCAGGCCACGGTGATCGAGCCCGTTGCGCTGAAGGTGGTCGGAATGACGTTACCGATGAATGCGCCGTTGTTGATGCAGCGCTGGGTCTGGACGTTGTTATCAAACGTCAGGTCCATGGCGCTGATGCAGGTGCCGCTTTCCGGCGTGGCCTCGACACCGTCCAGGGTCAGAGACGTGAAGTCCTTGAAGTTGAAGCGGCGGGCATTCGCCTCGGGTGCTGCACTGGAGAAATATGGGGTCGCATCGACCTTGCCAGCCCAGCCAATGGCCGTCATGTTGGTGGCGACGGTGATGTCGTCATCGGTGCCGAATGTGAACGCCATGCTTGCGACTTGGGCGCCGCGGGCGATTGAGGACACCAAGACATCGCTGGCGAACGACGCCACCGAATAGCTGATGCGCTCATCACCAACGGTCAGCGTATCCGACGACCAGCGACTTCCGAAGCAGGACTCAAGGAAGTCATCGATTGCGCCGCCGTAGCGCCACTTCTGGCCGATCTCGCCTGCCACGTCGATTGTGGTCGCGCTGGTGCCTTGGTTCATGCGCGTCTGCGAGATCTCGTTGTTTTCCGCGGTGTTTTGGGTCGGGCCGAGACCGTAGGAAGTACGGATCAGCTCTTTCCAGCCGGTGGCCGGGGTTACGCCCTGCGTCACTTCTTCGACGTAGGCCGTTCTGTTCTTGGCGCCACTACTCATTGGGTGCTGCTCCTATCGATAGGCGTAAAAAAACCGCCTTTTGGCGGTGAGTGAATGGGCTCAGTGCGCCCGGTAGGGAATTTGTATGTTGACCTGATACCAACCCAGCCCATCGTCACCCACGGTATTGGCTGACGCCGCGAAGCAATCGAAACCATCTTGGCTGAAGAACTGGAAGTGCTGGACCAGTGTGTCGGCCGCCTTGGTGATGGCGAGCGTTCCGGTGTAGGTCTTGACGAACAGCTGAATGATGATTACGCCGGTTCTGCGCACGCATGGCGCTAGGCCTATCTCGGGCGCACCGGAAAGGCCGGGCACATCAGACAGCCGCGCCCATATCGCCTTCCCTGCCGGATCGAAAGGCTTTGGCGGGTTCGGGTAATCGACACTTGCAGCCGGGATTCCGGTCCACTGCGTCATGCGCGTGATGATGATGGAACGGATCTGCTCAAAGGTCATGAATTGGCCCTCGCCACGCTATTGAATGCCGCACCAAACATGCCGATAGGCGCCTGCTTGGAATAGCCGTCCTCGAGGCGCTCAATGTATGGAAGGTTGTTCTGCAGATAGACGACCGTGTACGGCTCCAGGCCGCTCAGGCGACTCGCTCCGGCCATGATGGTGCTGCCGCCCGACTTGTCGTAGCTATCAAGCACCTGATACACGGGAGATCCGATGCTGACGATGGTGTTAGCCCTCGCTCGCCCGGTATCGACCGGCATCCGCATCGTTACCTCGTTAAGCATCTGAATCGCGATGGTCCTGATCTTTTTCGAAAGGTCTTGCTCTACGACCCCCATAAACAAGGTCGGCGGGACACTCCATCCTCTGGCCATTAAACCTTCCTCAGCTGGATCTGATACGTAGCCGACGCCGGATCAACCTGCACCGACTTGACCAGATAACTGACCGTCTGCGCGCGGTCGGCCAGATCAGGAGCGGCGATGGCGTGCCCGATTGCCGGGGCATCCGTAACTTCGTTGGTCAGCGCGATCAACTTCAGATCGCCCGACAGGATGTTGATATTGTCGATGCGCTTGGTTTCGTACTCGGCCAGCACGCCGCGCCCGGTGTAGGTCACGGGAACCGACGTATCCGTCTCTTCGACTGGGTCCCAAACGCCTGGACCTTGATACGAGCCAGTGAAGGCTGACACGGCATCGGCCAGCTTCCCGTCGAACGCCTTGGCCAGCTTGGCCTGAAGCTTGTCCTGTAGGCCCATGGTCAGCCCCTCACCATCGGAATGGAGTTGGTGCCCGTGGTCCAGGGGTAGATCAGCGCCATGGCGAAGTTCTCGCCGGACGACAGCGCGACCGAGCCTTGGACGTAGGTCTCGCTGACCGACGTGCCAGAGGTTGCCGATACCGTCTCGCTGACCGTCTCGCGGTCGGTAGCCTTGAACAGGTCGCCCGTCGAGGCAATCTTTGCAACTTGGGCGCCGGCCTGCTTGATCTCAGCCGGCACTTCGGCGGGAACAGGACGCTTGATTTTGCTGGTCAGCCAGGCATTGGCCTGCATCACAGACATGACCGGATCACCGGCACCCGCCCAGCCCGACCCCAGCAATGCGTCAACGTCTGCAACAGTGATGAAGTCGGTCATGGGTTATTCCTGATCGGCCTTGTCGAGCAGCTCGGCGAGCGCAGGCCGCTCGGCTTTTTCGTCGAACTGGATGCCTTTCTCGGTCAGCTTCGCCTTGATCTCGTCGACCTTCAGGCCCTTGGACGGCTTTTCGCTGCGAACCTTGATCGGCTCGGGGTGCTCGTAGTCTTCCGGCGCGAACTGGGCATCGATGATCTTGTAGCCCTTCTGGCGCAGCTCCGTCTTTCGCTCAGCGGTGACCGGGTGTTTCTCGTAAACGACTTTTTCGTCCATGGTGGACTCCATTCAACGGGAGGAAGGGGGAAGCCCGAAGGCCGCCCCCGATTCATCACTTGGTCGCGTCACCGATGGTGATAACGCCAGCCGAGGCCTTGATGCTGTTCGCAACCAGATCCCAGTTGGTGCCCGTGGCCAGCTCGGCGCTGGTTGGCGACTTTCCACCGTTGGCGGTGTCCCAGGTGTAGCCCTTCATGCCCAGACCGAAGTCGTAATCGGCCTGCATCGTGGTCTCGATACGCTCCTTTCCGTTCGAGGTCTCGATGTTAGTGATCAGGCTGGAACCATCCATCACCACTGCCGCACCGTCAGCCAGGCTCAACACCTTCTGCTTGTTCGGGGTGCCGGCCTCGTACAGAGCCGCGGCGTCGGTTACGATCACCGCTTTGCCGAGGATGTCGACCACCTGCACACCGCTGAAGGTGAACAGCTTCTCAGTGTTCGCCAAGTTCTTGCCGACCAGCTTGTGGTACATGGCGCCGGTCATGACCTGGGCAATCAGGCGCTGAGAGGCGTCACCGAACAGCGCGTGGGCGTTGTTGATGGCGATGTAATCCACGCCAGCAGTAGCCGACACGTCGTTGGTAGCGGATACCTGGTTGCCGATGGCGGCGACCAGAGCGGCGATGGAGGTGTTCAGCTGGTCCGCCATGATGGCTTCGGACAGGTTTCGGCTGATCACTTCCAGCGCTTCTTCCGGGCTCTTCTGCACCCAGGACAGTTGCGACGGCTCAAACAGGATCGGGCCAAAGCCGCCGGCTACCTTCACCGAGTCGTATTGCTTTTGGGACAGCGGCGTGGCTGCCTGATTGCCGTTCGCGGCGTAACGGTCAACACGGCGCTGGGCGCTGTGCAGGCCAGCCCAGAAGGACTCTTGCAGGAAGTCGCCGTCGATGCCTTGAGTGGTCAGACGGATGGAGCCGGCCGAGGCAGCGTTGAACTTCTCAACGTCCTGAGCCAGGGTTTCGATGGTGGTGCGCTTCAGGTACTCGTTGAATACCTTCATGTTCGACAGGGACATGTATTGCTCCTTAACTGGTTGCGGTCATTGCCTTGATGGCTGCTACGCGATCTGCTTTGCTGCCGCCAAAGTTGCCCTTGGCGCCGGAATTGCCGCCACCACCGTTCGGAGCGCCGCCGCCATTGGCGTTGGAACTCTTGAGGATGTGGTCGCGGTGCGGGTATTGCGAAACAAGGGTCTCGATGGCTTCGTCGAAGTCGGCCAGCTCACCCGGACGGGCGCGGCTAAAAATCTTCTGGCCCTGAGCGTCGTAGGCGACAACCTTGCCGTCTTCGATCTTCAGGTTTTGCCCGAAGGTGGCCTGAACCATGTCAGCCGGGACTGCCAGCTTTTCGCCGATGTACTTGGAGCGGGCGAAACTGCCGCCGATCTTCTCGGCATACAGCTGCTGCTCGAAGGTCTGCGCTTTGCCGGTCATTTCGTCCAGCTGGGTTTGGAAGGCCTTGCTGATCTCGTTGCGAACCGTGTCGATCTCACCGGCATCCACCAGTTTTTTCTGATCCAGCTTGGACACAACGTCCAGCGCATTGCGGGCGGCGGCAGGGTCAGCGATACCGTCGAAGCCTTTAAGGGACTTCTCGGCAGCCTCGGCGCGCTCGCGGTGACTCTTGGCCTCGGCATTCAGGCGGGTAATGGTGGACACGGTGCTTGAGGCATCGAAAGCCACTTCCTTCCCATCGTCGTGCACATAGACCGGCTTGCCTTCCTGGACAACTACATGGCCGTTTTCGTCGAGCTTGAGTTTCATTGTTTCTCCTTGCAGGCCATCCGGCCCAGTGCGCCCCGCTCATCCGAACAGGAAGGCAATAAAATGCCCCGTGAGTGCGAGGCTGGTTTGATTTGGCGCGCTACGTTTTGCGCGATTGCGTTTCGTGGCGCGGGATTACAGTCCGGCCTTGATGAATGCTTCAGGAACCATCTCTCGGAGCTGGTCCAGCGTGCGCGGCTTGAAGTTGTTGCCGATTTGCAGGTCAGAGAACTGCTCAGGCGTCATTCCGCTATCACGGAACAGCTTCGCCCTCTCCTTACCAATGACCGCATCCTGAAATGATGCCGGCTGCGTCTTGATCCACTCGTAATAGGTGGTATCGGCATTGATCTGCCCGTTCATGCTTGACCTGTCGGCCAGAGCGCCCAGTGACGGCGCATCCTTTAGGATCAGGATGAAGCTGGTCCTGCAGCGGATATGGAATGGAGGCCGCGGGCCTTCATCAATCGCGTACTCGGTGCCGTCAGCTGCCCGGCAATAAGCTGTCGTTCGCCCGTCCAGCGTGGCGATGATCTTCACGCCCTGCAGGATGTCGCTGTTCTGCTTGGCGAACTGATTGCGCGCCTGACTGGCAACGTGTTGCACAGCGGTGCGCGTCACGGCATCGGCGTTGCGAGCCGTGATCGCCAGAAGGCCGTCGGCGTACTTCATATCCCTGGTGCCGCGCAGGGTGCGCATTATCTCGGCGTTGGTCCTGCCCTCGAACCAGCCCTGCCGAATGGCACCCGTGACCCTCGAGCGCTCGGCCTTGCTCCAGTCTTCAATAAACGGGGTCAGCAGCTTGCCGCCGTCTGCGCCCTTCACGCCCAATGGCGACTTGAAGGCCGCCGTCTTTAGCGTGGAGAGCGCCGGGATAGTTGCCGTGTAGTTGGGCAGCGCAGCAGCAATCACCGCCGCCTCTGCTCCAGCCTGCCAAGTAGCGATATCCATCAGATCAAGCTGCATCTGATCGGTGTACTCAGTCAGGATGCCAGCCAGAGCCTCATCCACCTGCTTGAGCATTTCCTCAAGACGGGCGCGCTTGAAGTCGGTGATTTCTGACTTGCCCAGCTGCTCCCGTAGCGATCGATCGATCTGCTTTAGGAATGGCTCGAACTTCTCGACCTCGCTGGACTTGAGACTTTCCAACAGCACCGCGTTGCGGATCGTGTCGCTGATCTGGTCGCTGCCCATGGGTTAATCGTCCAGGCTCACGCCTTTGCTTGATTGAGTTTGTATGCGAGCCAGCTCCTTCGGCCAATCCAGTTCGTCGCTGATCACGCCGCGCCGCTGCATTTCGCTGTAGAGCGTTTCGTCGCTGAGCTTGCCGGAGTTGGCCATGCTGATGAGGTTCGGAAGGCTGATTTCAGGGGCGAAATCTGAGTCGAAGTTGCCGCGCATTTCGACGTGACCGCCATCTTGCAGGTTGCCGTAGTCAGCCAGGATCTGGAGCAGCTGAGCGATGCAGTCCGCGAACTGATGCGCCAGGCGCTCCAGCGGGGAAAGCTCTTGCGCCGCCTCTTCGTTGGCCTGAGCCGCCGTCTTGGTCGACTGCTTGTCCTTCTGGAGCAGCTTCGCCCCAGCCATGCGCATATCGTCGATCAGGTCTTGCAGCGACGTGCGCCCAGCCTCGATGGCTGCCCCGGTGTGCTCGACGTACTTGGCATCGCCGTCTCTCGGCATGCGGGTCGCGCTGGCCGAGCTGATGGTCAGCTGGAATTCTTCGTTGTCGGTGAACACGAACAGCAGCGGGACGCGGGCAACGTGCAGCAAGTTGTCCTGATCGCTCTGCGACTGCCAGTGCTTGACGTTGAGGTGGGCCAGTTCCAGAAGTGGCGGTTTGGCAGTCATCTGCCCGGTGCGACCGGTGTAGAACGTCACCCACGGGATGTATTTCAGGCTGGTTGCGCCCTGATCGTTCTGCACCCAAGCGCCGCCATTGTCCGACTTGCGGTAAGTCCGCCAGCTGCCAGGCTCCAGAACTCGAACCTGATCGATACACTTGGTGCCGAACTCGCCGTCTGCTTCCTCGACGCGCTCCATGTAGCGGACCTGAGCCAACTTGCCGCCGTCGAAGCGCCAGCCGAGCACCTGGCCCGGCTTGATGATGACCGCATAGGGGCGAACCCCGGCGGCCGTTTCCTCGGCGACAGTCTTGTACAGTTTTTTCCCTTCGGCATCGACGGTCGGCTGATGCTCAATCATCGCGTGACACAGGCCGTCAGCCAGTGCCGAGCGGAACCAGTCGACCGACCACGAATTGAGGTCGTTGCCGCTCAGGTCGATGTCAGTGCAGAGCGCCTTGATTGGATCTGGCACGTCCTCACCGATCTGTAGCGGCTCAGCGAACACTCGGGCGGTGTTGTTGCTGACCGTCTCGGCGTAGGCCGGGAGCAGCGTCGATAGTGCCAGGCGATCGCGGTAGGTTTCCTCAGCCTCAGCCGGGTACTGCGGTAGCAGTTTGGTGCCAGCCGCGCGCATGGCCTGAGTGCCGCCCATCAGCGGCTCAACAATGGCCCAGTGCTCGCGCATGCGCTCAACCGCGGGCAGGGCGATACTTGGGTCGCTGTTGCTCATATTCAGATTCTCAGGGATGTGGTGGAAGTTGGTGCTGGCTTGCGCTTGGTCATGGCGACAGCGAAGTAGCGGAAGGCGTCAGCGCCGTGCGATTTGTTGTCGTGCAGGGGTTTGTCTTTCCAGCAGCCGCGCTTGTCGTCCCACTCCTTGCGGTAGCCCTCAAGGTGGGTGATTCCTTCCTCGCACTTGGCCTCATCGAACACGCACTTGGGCAGGATCTCCCGCGCCGTCTCGATGCCGGTATCTACGCCAGATTTGGGAACGACCTGGAACTTGAGGGAGTACCGCTGTCCATCGATCTCGTAGCCCTCTTTGGCGATGTCCTTGCGACTCTTGGCATCGCTGCCGAACTCCCGGTTTTCGATGTCGTGCGGCCCCCAGTGCTCGGAATAGGTGTAACCCTTATCCTTGAGCACCTTCATGTAATGCCGCAGGCCTTCGCCGCTGTTCTCGTAGTAGTCGATGATGTGGTATTCGGTGCCGACCTGGCGCACGAACCAGATTGCCGTGGAGTCGCCAACGCCGATGTCCCAGAAGGTCATGACCGGCAGGTGCGAGTTGTCCGGAATCTTGCCGATTCGGCCCTCGGCATACAGTCGAGTGAACTGCTGCGCGTAGTAGGCGCCCTCGATCGTCTGCTGGAATGCTTCGGCAGGGATCGACGGGTATTCCCGCTTCATGTCATCGCCGAGGGTCTTTTCCTTGGCGGTGTACCAGGCGCGCTGGCCGGGATTGGTGACGATGCCGTACTTGGCGGTCAGTTCAGCGAAATACTTGCCCAGGCGCTCAGGGATGACGGCGTCGGTCGGGTCCAGCCAGTACAGCGAGTTACGCCACCAACTGAAGAAAAAGAATTTCCAGTCCAGTAGCCCGAGCGGAACCTTGGCGAGCTGCTGCTTCTCGGCCCCCTGCGAATAATCGAAGAAGTAACCGGCCCGGCCCTCTGCCGTCGACTCGATGGTGACGAAACAGTCAGCCGCCACCGCCTCGAAGGCGCCCGTGACGATCTCCCGCGCCTTGTGTGGGAACTTGGCGCAGATCTTCCCGAACTCGGAAACGTGCAGATAGCGCAGCGTGCCGCCACGGAACGATGTCGAGACGTACAGCGAGCCGCCTTTGCTGAAAACCAGCTCGCCAGCCGCATCATTGCGCGCCGGGTTTGCCGCCTTGATCTCTTTCGGCAGGTTGTCGTAGGCGTACTTCACCTTTTCCCGGAACAGGCGCTTGGCGTCGTTCAGAGTGTGGGCGATCAGGGCGCACTTCGCTGCCTCGAACAAGGCCGCATCCAGCTGGACGATACAGACGAGAGTGGTAAACCCAAGCTGCCGCGCCTTGAGGATGATGTTCCGGGTGTGCATTCCCTGGAAGTAGTCAATCTGCTCCTGCGTCATGCGGAAGCGGACCTTCTTACCGTTCTTGTCGGTAATCCAGTAGAGATTGTTCAGGCGCCAGAACCGATCCCGGAGCAGCTTCATATGCTCGGGCTTCATGGTCAGGCGTCCTTTGAAAGTTCGTCCATCAGCTTGGAGAGTTCTTCTGCCTCGCTGCCTCCAGACTTGGCGTCAAGGTCATAAGCCTGGCGCTCAAGGGAAATGAGGGTCTTCAGCGTCTCGGCCATTTCCTTCATCGTCTTGGATCGGCCAGGTAGATCAATGATCTTTTGGTATAGGTCGTTTCGCTTGTCCTGCCCGTTGTCGTCTTCGGAGCGCATCAGCTCGCCCAACTCTTCGAACAGATGCCGGTTATCAGTCAACCCTTCGAGCTCATCCAGCAGCTTGTTGGTCAGTCGGCGGCCGCGAGAAATGTCGCCACGGTGAGCCATGCGAATGTTCGCTATGACTTCGGCGTTTACCTCTATGATCTCTCTTTCGGTATCCGCCTTTTTGCTGGATACCTCACTGGATACCGTTCGCTTGGATACCAGCGCATCAGCCTTGGCCTGGATCTTTGCCTTGAGGTTTCGCTCCCAGCCATCCCGCTTGGCCCGCTTGTTGATAGCGCCGTGGGTAATGCCCTGGGTTGAGGCGATCTCGCGGATAGAGAGCAATCCAGCCCGGTAGGCTCGTTCGATCGCCTCCCAGTCGGGTTGCTTGGTTATCATGGCTTCACTCTGAAACTTGAAATGGTTCGGGTTGTCGGTATTGGTTACGAGAGCTGCTCTGGAGATTTGGAGATGCCAGGTCGTTTTGTCGTCGTAAATTCGAGACCGCTGGAAAACCGCAAGATCCATACCCCTTCTGAGACACCGCATTGGAGGGCGCGCGGCTACCTGATACTGGACTCACTCGAAGACAAAAGGCTTCCAGAGATCTACCCGAACCGCGATGAGGCCCAGGCAGAGTGCAATAGACGTAACGGAAAGTAGTGTCCAATTTATGCTGCAGTCACCCGCGGCACGCCTACCCCACCATCTTTGCCGTCTCACTGTGAGCGTGACCGTGCAACACCGCCACGACCAGGCCCTGAGGCAGACCAGCACCCTTTGCAGCATCAATCGCCTTGGCAATGACGCTATCCAGCTCAGTGACGGCCTTGTTGACGGCTGGGCTCAGTGGCAATGCGTGATGTAGCCGAGTGACGCTACTCACTTGCTCAGCTTCGGCTGAAGGATCACGCGGGCGACCATCACCAACAGGCCCAGCACGCCATATGCCACCGGCGGTAACACAGCTTGAAGCTGAGGCATCAGCTGTTCAGCTACGCCCAACACAGCGATAGCGCCACCCGCCTGCACGCTGGTCATGCTCAGCGCTTGTTTCCAGTTGTCGATCAGTTGCATGGGTCACTCCTGCCGCTTGGGCAATTTGAAGTCAGTGAATCGGTCGGCCAGGGCGGCAACCTTCTTCACGCCGAGGGTGCCGATGCAGGCGCCGACGGCAGCTGCAAGGCTGGAGGGAAGATTGAAGTATTCGAGCAGTGGGAACGCCCCAGCGGTGATCGCGCCACACAGGCAGGACTCAAGCAGGGCCTGTCGTCGTCCACCCCCGCCGTAGATCACGCGCAAGAAGGCGATCCAGCAGGACAGGGTCGCGGCATAGAACATCGGTGAGTGCTGGCTAAGCCAAGCCATGACGATGAGCCAGGTGTCCGGTTTGTCGGGCATGTTTGGCATCCGGATTCCTCCCTTGCGGGGAGCGAGATTGGTCCGGCACTCCCCGCCTCTCTGATCCGCTCGGAGCAAAGACGATGGCGTGGGTGCCAGATACGAAAAAGCCCCTGCGGATGCAGAGGCCTGAATGAGGCCCTCAAAAGTCGCGACGGGTGATCGCGATGAGGGCTGGAGGGAAATTCAAGACGCAAAAAACCCGGCGCAGTGGCCGGGCTTGAGTGTTGGTGTGCGTGTGGCGTGAATTGCGCACTATGGGGAAAGTACGCAAAAACTCCCGTCATGTCAATATGTTTATGCCGCGTCTTCTTCTTTTTCCGCGTGAATCACCTGCCATAGTGGTTGCTGCGCCTGGATATCCACTTCAGCGATCACTGCTTTCAGGGATTCCCACAGGTCGAGCCAGTCGCGCGTCCAGTTCTTCGGATCGATCGTCACACCGAAGAACTCTTTCATCTCGGCAGCCACCCGGGCCGGCCCCCACTCTGCCGCCCCGCTCACCTGAGCCTTGTACGACTGGAGCGCCAGGGTGACGAGGTAGTGCGCCTTCACGCGCTTGGCCGATGTCAGGTCAGGCAGTTCCGCCTTCGAAGCGATCAGCAGCACCGCGTTCATGACGTGCTGCATAGTCATCATCGGGTGATACAGGAAGTGCCCGAACTGCTGCACCTGGAACGGCAGCGTATCGATTGCGCGCAGAACCTTACCGATCGTTGCCAGGTGCGCGGCTCGGGCAGTAGATCGCCCGATAGGCGTCCGGCGTGTCTCGCTGATGCTGATCCGTTGCCGGGTGGCCATGATACGCTCTGCCTTGTCATCGCCCAGCGCGGCGAACACCACCTCGTGCTGGCGAGCCTTGGCTTTCTTGATTGATGCTGCCGACTGCGCCGAGTCGATTGCTGCAGCGGTGATGGAGGCGTTCGATTCATGTTGAGAGTCAGTCCATGCCTGACGTGCGCCAATTAGCTTCATGCTGCTGCCCTCTTCAGTTCCTTGGTCATTGCCCGGTAGTGGGCCTTGATGGCTTTGATTTCTTCCACGGTGTACTTGCGAGCCGGATGAGGCCCTTCAATCCATGCAACCTTCTCGGCGCCGATGCGCTTCACCAGCCGGATGCGGTACTCCACCGCGTTGCCGGACAGGTTGCGGTTGCACTTCACGCACTGGCGGTGGATGTTCAGCGGCTCGAAGCGCAGCTCAGGGCAGGCGCCGACGGATCGGTAGTGACCGGCGTCCCACCGGCTGCCCGTCATCAGGTCGTTGTCGTTCGGCATCGAGTCGCAGCTGATGCACGGCAGATGCGCGTCACGCAGGCGCACGAACTCGTTCACAGCGGCTTGGGCTTCGCGCAGGTGATCCGCCCTGCTCTTCAGCCTCTCCTTGCGGACCTTGATCTCTTTGCGCTCGACCTGAGCCAGAGCCTTGCGCGCCTTCTCCTGGTTCTTCGGCGCATCCAGAATTGCGCAGGCCGGACTGCAAACCGCCTGCCCCAGGCGCGCCGGGACGAATGAGGCCCCGCAGGTTTCGACTCGGCATTTCTTCGGCTTGGGTGCCTTCTTCTCCTTGATGGCTACGCGCACGGTTCGGCCTCCTTGGCGTTATGCTGCTCGGGAGCGAAGTCACCGCGCAGTGGCATGAGCCATTTTTCCCAGACAATGGCCTTGTCTTCGCTGACAACCCATACAGCCTCGCCACCTTCTTTCTCGTACACGCCCGGGTCCATCGGATCTCGACGATCAACGGGGCCAACGCAGTGACGACTGATCAGCTCCACGCATGTACCGATCACCGGCGGGAACGTGTGATTGACCACTAGCGCCAGATCGCCAGGCTTGAAATGATGGCTCATGCAGCCACCTCACCCAGCAGATCCGTGAACACCACGCCGCGCTCCGTGAAGTCGGTGACGATGCGGTCGGTGTAAGCGATGCCCTGGGCGCGACTGAACAACCGGGTTACCGGGAATCCGTCCGGTCCGAACAGTGGGCAGGCCCCCATCAGGTCCAGCTTTTGCCCGTAGGTCAGGTGCCGCATGGTCTGGTACCAGCCGTTGCGGAAATCGTCGTCCTCGTTCAGCAGGATCTGGACGCCGAAGTGAAGCTTGCAGTACCGGCGAGCGTCCTCCACATCGCCGATCTGCGTCATCGCGGCAATGCGCTGGTACAGGGAGAACCACAGAGCGTTCTGGTCGAGCGTGCGGTCCTTGCCCGGTCGCAGCGATACGACGACGAACTTCTTGTCGCGGTACATCGTGGTCAGGCAGTTGATGGCTTCGGAAAGCTTGGCCTGGCTGTTGACGCTGATTTTGTCGGTCATGCCTGCTCTCCGTTGCCCGTGGCGTCTCTCTCGGCATCTTGCTCATCCGCCCAAGGGAACCGCGCGTACTCGCTGAAATCCATTTCCCAGTGCTCGGGCTCGGTCATGCCTACGTTGTCGTAATGCGCTTTGCAGTGCCTGCAATCGAACACATAGAGCCCTGCACCGTGCTCGAAATAGTCCTCTGCATACGCAAGAAGATCCGACTGCATCAGTGCAAGCTGTTCGATGCAGATTGCTCCTTGCACTGCGCTGATGAATGGATCATCACCCTCGCCAAGAAACACCTGAATCCAGACCGACTCCTCTTGATTTCGCCATGCGTCCGCGTCGTATTTGGCCTGTTCCAAATCATCGAGCAGTACCTCGTTCTCGGCCTTGAGCTGGTCGATCTCCGCTTCGGTCGCCGCAGTCGAGGCCAGCCAAGCCTGCCATGCTGTTTCATCCTCGGGGAGAATGAACCTGCCACTCGACTTGTTGAAGCCTACGTTCAGGACGTGCGACTGAGTTTTCAGCCACTCAACGAACTGATCGCGCATTTTGTCGATGCTCATTCCCCGAGCTCCTTGAGCAATTGGCGCGCACCCATGACGGCCCCTTTATCACCGGATGTTTTGCTGATGTCGGAAAGAAATCCCCGCACCCTTCGGCTCTCCGCCTTCAGGTCTACGACCATCGACAGGATCTCTTCCCTGTCGCTGTTCATGTCGGCATTGAGCGCATTTCCGATTGCGCCTAAGTCCATACAAGCAGCAAGCAGCATTCTCTGGTTGCGCTCCAGTTCGGCTATCAACTCCAGAACCAACTCAGGAGCGCAGGCCAATACCAGGTCTGCGTAGTCCTTGTTCTGCGACATGAAATCCGGGAATGACCGGTTCTGATGCACATCGAAGACGATTCCGTTGTCATTGCGTATGTAAAGCGCGCCATGGCTACGCATGAATCGAAGCGGCTGATGGTTCCGGCATGCCTCGGCCAGCCGTTTCAGTTCGGTGTAATCGGTCATGTCAGAATCCCTCCTTGCCGCGCTGCGATTCCCACTCGAACGGCACGACGATCATTCCACCTTCGCGCAGACGGTCGACGCAGCGCTCGCCCATGGCGCCGGATAGCTGCCCGGCATCGAGGTTGGAGATCACCACCGTCGGGCGCTCCTGCTCGTACCGTCCGTTGATGATTGCGAAGAGAGTGGTCAGCTCGAAATCACTGGGCTGCTCCTTGCTCACGCCAACTTCGTCCAGAACCAGCAAATCAGGGGTGACCAGACTTGACAGGATTTCGGCCTCGCTACGTTCGCTGTGCCTGTCATACGTGGCGCGGATCGCCTGCAGGATCGCTCCCACGGTGCGATACACGGCCGTGCGAGATGTGTTGTGCAGTAGCTCGTTGGCCATGGCCACGCCCAAGTGCGTTTTCCCGGTACCGGGCTTACCGATCATCACCATGCAGCGACCGGTCTTCAGGATCTCGTCGAACACCTGCACATAGCGCTTGCAGAAGCTCAGCGCCTTACGCTGGCCGTCGCTCTCGACCTGATAGTTCTCCAGGGTGCGAGCAATGAACCGCTTGGGGATCAGCGCGTCGCCAAGCTTGCGAGCGATTGACAGGCGAATCTCATAGGCGCGATTCGCCTCTGTCGCCGCCTCGCGCTCTTCATTGGCCAGCCGCTGGCATTCGGGACAACCGCCCTTCAACTCGCGGTTGAGGATGACGGTGACCTTCTGCTCGTACGGCCCGTGCTTGTCGCACTCGGCAGGCTGGACGCGCATGTTTGGCAGGACTTCTGTCATGGAGACGACTTTTTCAGAGCGCATAGCTGCCGTCCTCGCGCTGGGTCAGGCCTGCGGTGTAGTCGCGTTCAGCGAAGCCGGTGTGGCGCGATTGCGGGAACGGGTGGACATTGTTTGGCAGCAACACCTCATCTTCCCAGCGCTTGCCATTCAACCAGGTGGTCGGCATCGGGATGTACTTACCACCCTCCTTGATCCAATCCGCAGAGACGACCTGAGCCGACAGACCCTTGCAGATCACTGCGAACAGGTCATCAGTGACCTTGAGCTTCGTCCATGCCTTCTGCGCCTTGGCCTTGTCCTGCTTGCGTGGATACAGTGCCCAGAATTTCGGGAACAAGTCTTCCTTGGCCGATTCGCGCAACGCAGATGCGCAAGTCTCTTGATCTATTGGTTCATGGTTAGTGGTTAGTGGTTCTTGGTTAGGTGCCGGTTCGTGCACGACTGGTGCACGCTCCGTGCTATTTCCTGCACGCCTCGTGCGCTTATCCGCTTCACGCTTTTCCGCAATTTCCTTATTTTTCAATGCTGTAGCGTGATAGCTAGTAATTTCGTCCTGAATACGGGTTTGGACGTAACGACCGTCAATGAGCTCGAAGAACTTGCGCAAAACAAGCTCAACTGCGTCGATTTCGTCCTTGTTTCTGGCCCAGCACCAGTCGATTGCTTCTTCCATCGTAGGGAAGCGTTCACGGTCATAGCACGCATCGAGCAAGAGCGTGTACGCACCGTGCTCAAGCATGGTTAGGCGCCCGGCCTTCTTGTGATAGTCACCAATGTTGCGCTTGAAGTAATGCATCATGCGACCTCCCGGAGCTGGTATTGCGCCCACAGGCCGGCAACCCAGTTGACGCCTTTGGGGGTGAATTTGGACTGGTTGAACGAGTGGCCGCTGTCACTGGTGCCCGCCCGGACTTCAAAGCGCCCGGCGTCGATGTGAGGCTGATACGCCTGCCATTCGCCGCCCATGCGGTACATGATTTTTTTGTCGATCAGGAATTCACGGAATCGCGACTCGTTGGCCTTGAGCAGCTTGGCGGTTTGGCGGAAGCCCTTGAGGCCAGTTGAGTCGACGTATTTTTCGACGAAAGCGATCTTTGGCGCCGCCTCGATGAGGGCCTGGCTGGCCTTCTGCTGCAGCTCGAATTGTTCGGCCCAGGCACGGGCAGCAGCAGCCGGATTGGAGAAGTCGGGAAGCGTGGCGATAACGCGGCCGCCTTCCAGCTCTCGCCAGCGCTTGATCACTTTCATACGCATTGCTGCGCTGTACCCGGTCAGGAGGCAATCCGTGTGCTCGCGATCCAGCAGATACTCGGTTTGCTCCCTGTTCATGCTGTCCAGATAGATGTGAGCAAAGTCGCTCACATCTTCATTCAGCTCAGAAGTCATGGCTTGAATGTCGCGCTTCACATCCGGATGACGCTTCCCGGTGAGTTCTGCGATTTCGCGCGATGACATAGTGCGCGACACGTTTTCATGATTCACAAAACGTGTCGCAACATTGGTAGGGGTATTGATATGTGGCTGGGTTTGCATATAATCGGTCCCACATCGATGTTTAAGAGAGCCGGGTCACTACCCCGGCTTTTTTATGCCTGCGGAAATACCAGTCCCTCTAAAGGGACCTTTTCCTTCGGTCCCTAATAAGGGACGACGCGTTCACCTTCGCGGCCCGAACTGGACTACGTTGTCACTTACTGCCGACTTCCTTCTTCGCGAGAGAAACCGCCCGGCCTTGCGCAAGATCTGCGATGCCAGCTCATCAGTGCTTATCCCCATCTCCGAGGCCCAAATCTCCAGGTCCTCGAAGTCGTTCTTCCTGAACTGCGCCACCTCAACCTCTCGGATAGGGGGTGCATCGTTTACTGCTGGCATTGGCCCTCCCCTGACCTATTCAGGCCCTGAGCTTTTTTTCGCTGATTAGCGGCAGATAGCCGTGCTCTTTCTTGAATGCCAGAGCCGCAAGAATGATTTCGCGGGCCAGCACGCTGTGTTGCGCCTTGAGCTCATGGGCGTAGTCCTTGAGCTCGTGGAAATCTTCGTCATCCAGACGAACCTTGACCTGGTGGTCGTGGCGGTGGGCTTTGTCGTCATAGGCCATCAGGTGTTCCCCTGGTTGCTACGGTGATCGTGTGGTCTGGATGACCTTTACAGTTACGTTTCAGGGCCTGCTCAGTCCCTTCTACGGAAAGGCTTTACTGTGCCCCGCGGACTGCGGGGCTTTGTCCGTTGGGCCAGTTCTCGACGCATCAACTCGGCTGCCAGCTCTTCAGGGGTTACCCCCCTCTTCGCTGCCTCACGCTCAAGCTGCTCCATCTGCAACTGGTCCAACTGGACCTGTTCGATAGGCATGGGGCCTCCTTTAGGCCTTCAAGCCACTTGGTGTTCGTCGGTATTCTCCGAAGCCAGCGCAGCCAACTGCGCTTCCAGCAGTTCGCGGCATAGAACCGCGCGCTGAGTTCGATGGAACTTGGCCAGGGCCTGAATTAGCTCGAACGTGTCCTCATCGACCCGGACCTTGATCTCGCGGTCATGTAGGTGCTTGGGGTTGGCGTACATGCAGGTCTTGCTCCTTGCTATTGGAAAAGTTAGGCGGCGGATTTCTTTAGGGCTGTCTGCGCCGGGAAGGCCTTGAGTTCATGCGCTTCAAAAGTCCCGTCGCGATTGCAGATCACGGAAATTCTTCTCTCCGCCGCGATGGCCTTGCTGATTGCGGCTGGGCTGACCCCAAGAGCCTTGGCCGCAAAGGCCTGCCCTTTAGTAGCAACCAGCTCCGTAAGTGGGATCTGCTTCATTCTGGAAATCTCGAATGGTGTTCTCAAACCCAATATTAACCGCCGGTTAGCTTTCTAGCAATACCGCCGGTTGACGCAAATAAATTAACCAACGGTTAAATTTCGCGGATGAGCAAAAAGAAAGAGCTATCCCCCGAGCTAAAAGCTGAGTGCGACGCCGCCAAGGCGCTTTTCGTATCGAAGAAGAATGCGCTCGGGCTTACCCAGGCAAGTCTTGCCGCTGAGGCTGACATCTCGGCTGCGGCAGTGGCCATGTACCTAAACGGCACGAATCCGCTGAACGCCAAATTCGCGGTTGTTTTGTCTCGTTTGCTTGGCGTGCCCGTTGAGCGATTCAGCAAAAGACTCGCGAACGAAATCAGCGGATTAATGAGCTCCACTGAGCAATCTGTCGCGCAACCGTCAACTCTTTCGGCTTCCGACCTGGTTCGCCAGATGTTGGAAAAGCAGGGAAAAGGGCTCAGCGAGGATGCCCGCCGCCGATTACTTGCTGCGGCCGAAAGCAACGATGGAGGCGGCGTTCTTGAGGTCGACTACTACCGACCAGGAGTTGTGGGTGACGAGGTATGGATCGCGCATTACGACGTCCGCGCCGCCATGGGTGGCGGGCAGATACCCCATGACTATCCGGAGTTGCTCCAGGACGTCAGGGTAAGCCCCCAACACCTGCGCGAGATGGGCGTCGAATTCAAAGAGCACTTCCATCTCAAGATGGTGACCGGTTGGGGTCAGTCGATGGCGCCGACGATCAAGCACCGCGACCCGCTCCTAGTCGACATCAGCATTCGGGAGTTCGTAGGGGACGGGATCTATATGTTTTCGTGGGAAGGCCACCTCTACATTAAGCGCCTGCAATGGATCGGTGACGATCAGATCAAGATGATTTCCGATAACGAGCGACACCCACCACAGACGATCAGAGCTGACGAGACCTATATCCAGGCGCGCGTGCTGCTCGTTTGGAATGCTCAGTTGGTTTAGCTGGCACCAAGGCCGAGGTATCTGGTTTGAGGATTTAGGCATGGCGCACTCACTTCAATACCACATTGTGGAATCCGTTCGCACTATTGAGGCTGAAGCGGGGAAGTTGCTCGATATGGCTGCAATGCTCAAAGAAGCTGGGAATGTTGAGCTGGCTATGGCTGTTGTAATCCAGGCGAACAAGCTTATTGAAGCGGCGGTAATGCTCAGAATTGCTATGACGCGGTGAAGGCGGGACAGATTGTACGAACTAAGTAGCCAGGATGACATTAGGGGAATGGATGACTCTCAGTAACGTAGAACAAGGCCTGAAACGTGACCTTCAAGGCATTGCCTCCGACCTGAAATGGTCGGCGGTGGAGCTGAAGCGTATCGCTGAGCGATTGACCCTCAGCGGCAATGATTTCGATGCTCAGGCTATCCATCGCCTGATCGCTATTTTTAAAGATGGTGAAGCGAAGCTGAATACCCGGGCGGTGGAAATGACAGCCCCCTGCCCTGAGCCGGTAGCCTGAGGTCAATATGTCCCTCACCAAGCCCGACCGAGAACCGCGGGGCATAAATTTTAAGATACGGAGTTCTATCGATTCCAAGGACAGGTATGAAAAATACGATCAAACTTTTTGCGCTGACCATGCTTGCTGGTTGTAGCACTCTCAAGCCAGAACCCCTTCCGCTCCCTGCGGGCAACATGCCGATGACGGAGCAGGAATACCAAGAAGCTGAGCTGTTTCTGCTCAAGAAGCAGAAACTACCGCCGGATGAGCACCTGAAGCACCGCAATGAGACTCCGGTGCGCTAGGGTTTGACCGACGACGCGAGGGATTTCGATGACGCAAAGCAAGCCCGACCAAGAACCGCCCAGCAACCCCAAAAAAGCAACCGCTGCTGACATTGAGCGGTCTATCCAAGCCCTAAACATACTGGCCGAACGCCTTTGGGGTGATGGCCGAGAAGCCGAAGCGAAAGCCCTCATTGATGCCTTAGATGCATTGAACCGGGCGCTGGATCGGATCCGGATTGGTGAGAGTCGCAAGACCCTCCATTGAGGCTACAACTGGTGGGGTATGCGGATGAGCTGAAGGCCGGGAGGATTGTGCGGGGGAAGGCTGAGTAACGGGTTCAATACATTTACACTTACGCAAGGATCGTCATGCCTGACCGGATAACGGCAAAGGAAATTATAAGACAAAGTCATCAAGGCATATCTGTTCAGCCGTTCCTAATCAGAGCAGATGACGATCAGACCTATTTCGTTAAAGGACTGTCCCGAGCTCTTGGCGCCGGTTTGGTTTCCGAGGCTCTAGCGGCCGAACTTGGGGCTCATTTTGGCTTGCCAATTCCTCCATGGAAGGTAATGGACATCCCACAAGAGCTTATTGACTTTAGCGTTATGGACAATGTCCAAGACCTGAGCGGTGGGCCGGCATTCGCATCCCTGCAGGTAGATAATGCCTCTGATCTGCTTTGGGCGAGCCTAAACTCCCTCCCGGTAGATCTCAAAAGACGAGTCCTCTTATTCGACTGGTGGATTCTCAATGGAGACCGGGGCTTAGGTGAGCGTGGAGGCAATGTGAACCTGATTTTAGATCCTAAAGGTGACTTGGCGGTCATTGATCACAATGTTGCGTTCGACCCTGAGCTTTCCTTCGAGGAGTTCCGCCAGTACCACGTATTCCGCGATCAGCTAGGCTTCTTTCAAGGTAATCTGCTCGCTCGTCTAGATTATCTTCCACAGCTTGACGCAGCCCTCGGCGATTGGGGTAGGATCACATCCCTTTTGCCGGACGAATGGATCTACCGTGACCAAGGTCATGGCGATGAGATCGAACCAACCCTTCAGCAAAGACTTCAAATACTAGAAAGGTTCAAGGAAGAGCAGTTCTGGGGGCAGCTATGAAATACATTTGTAACTATTCGATCCTGAGGTTCCTCCCTTACCCTGAAACCGGTGAGTTCGTGAACATTGGCATCGTGCTGCTCGCAAACAATGGTGAGTTCCGATACAGGATCACGAACAAGCGTCAAAGAGTCACACGCTTTTTCGAAACCCTTGACCACAAGGTATTTCTTAGAGCTCGAGACGAGGTCGAGAGTGAGTTTGCGCGACTGGTCGGTTTTTCCGCGGATAACAGGAATAACCTGTCGTTGCTGGTCTCGACCTTCAAGCACCTCATTCATCCTCGCGAAACGATGATGCGGTTTAGTCAACCGGGCTCGATCACTGCTGGGGATATTGGCAGCGTACTTGACGAGCTTTTTGATCACTACGTGAATCACAGCTTCGCCAACAAGGAGTACCAGGAAAAGGTCTTGGAGCGGCAGCTTGGCAAGCTATTGGCCACCAGCAACCTGAAGCAGCGGTACAAAGAGCAACGCCTGGGGACCAAGGATTACGACGTAAGATTTCCCTTTGTGATGCTGGCCGATCAGGTCGCAGAACAGGCCATCAAGCCTTTGTTTTTCGGACAAGCAGAACCCGCCAAAATTCTTGAGCATGGCGATGCGTGGCTGTCGAAAGTTATGCGTCTGAATAAGGCGAAGCGCTTAGCGAACGATACGCTGTTCATCGCTGAGCCCCCTGCCTCAGACAAGCCAAAGCTGCTCAAGGCGTTCAAAGAGGTTACAGATGCCTTGGCAGAATTCGATGGGGTCAGAGTTGTGAGTTCGAAAAACTCAAGTGATCGATTACTTGAAGAAATTCGGCGAGGAATTCCGAAAACTGCTCATTGAATCATTCAGCCCGGTCCAGCGCCGGGCTTTTTGTTTCTGTCCCTGTCACACATTCGTCACACATGGCGGGCACAATCCGCGCCACTGATGGATCAGTATCCCGTCTACAGAGAGCCCGCCCCGTGCGGGCTTTTTGCTGCCTGCTACGCTTTCCTCACACCAACGAGGATCAGCCATGCCAGACGATCCAACCCCCGCCCTGCTCTACCGCCTGAACCAAAACATCATGGCCCTAGGTTGTGCCGTTGAAGAGATTGGCATTTGGATTGATCAGCGCGGCTCTACAGAGGTTTCCGACCGCATTGAAGATCACTTGGCCGTGATTACCGGCAACGCGGACTTCATGGCCGAGGCCATTGCCGAGCTGATTGCCAGGTGCGAACCTGAAGAAGAGATTGATCCTGAGGATTGAGGATAATTTAGAGTCTGAAGCTCGCCACCATTGCGTGCTTTTGCTCCCACTCCTCCCCGTCTGTTTGATCCCATTGACAAGTCTTACGGCGCTACGGTGACGTAGAAGGAGCGGAAAATGGACACGATGAGCAAGAGCGAACTCGAAGCGGTGCTTTCAAACCGCCTGCCGCAATGCACCATCGTTTGCTCGTTAAACCCAGATGGAAGTGTTTCTGTCGAAGTGACCGGGCCAGATACCCATCAGTTCACGATTGCCAACATAGACAGGTCGAAATACCTCGGCGAGTCCGGGATCAATAAACTGGCTCGCGAGATTTTGGAGGAAATGATTCTCTCGCGGCAGGGGTCCAACTTGACCTGAAAGGAGCCCTGTTGCACCGGACGCCACGTGCGAGCTCTACGCCCCGCCCTCAAGCCCCTCTCTCGTATAAGCCAACACCACACCGGCATCCCTGATCAACTGTTGCCACTCCAGCGCACTGATCAACCCCTCCTCATCCATCGAATCGGCCATCTTCAGCAATTCGTCATATTGCTCTTCGGCTGTCATCCGGATTTCTGGCTCCCTAAGCAGCTGCAGCCAGGCCGCCATGGCCTTGTTCCTTCGCTCTGCAAACATGGTTGCGTCCTCTCTTGACTACTTCGGTAGAGGCGCCTGTAGATCTCAGCGTTCAGCACTGGTGACGAATGGTGGCCGTGCACTACGAGATGCAGTTAGGTACACGTGGCCCTGAGCGAACTTTTTGTTTCTGTCTCTCACCGCAGCGCGAGGGATGATCTAAGCTTCCATCGATCCTCATGACTTTATAGCCCGCCCCCTCGCGCGGGCTTTTTTTCGTCCGTCAGAAAGGTGCTGGCTCTTCCATAGCCCTCTCGAATGCATCCTCAACTTCAACCACCCGATCTTCTTCAATCTGTGGCTCCCACCTCAGCGTCACCGACTCGTCGTCATTGAAAGTCATGTCGATGGCATCTGCCTCAGCCAGCAGCCCCATCACCTCCTCCCACTCTCGATCCCCATCAGTATCTAGTCGATGGATCGTTACCCAGCGCTGAATCTGCGCGACCGGGTGATTGATCATTGATGAGACGCGAAGGCCAAGCCTTTCAATTCCTGACATCGCCGCCTTCTCCTGATGTTTCTGCTCTTGCGCCTGATCCATCCACTGCCTCCAATGCTGTACATCCATACAGTTAAGCAAAGCATAACCGAATGCTTGGAAAAATAAATTAACCGCCGGTATTGACGACAAAGATACCGGCGGTTAATTTACACCCATCGCAACCGAGCACCCAATCAGGGACCGGCAGTGAAGGGCCTGAAGAGACCCGCCGCTCTTTAACAACCAGCGCAATACGAACAAAGACAGCACTGCCTCTACGGCGACCGGAGATCAGATAGCCCCGAAAGGCTACCAACGCGAGGAACACCTCGACGGCTGACTAGAGCGAAAGGCTCGAACCGCGTGAATGACCCGATAAGCAGAGCCAGTAGCAACGGAACATTTCACTGATGCACCTGGTTACCCGGGTGCATTGGGAAAACAACCGGAGGGCAACACGATGACCGAGGCAGCAGCAACACAAACGAAATGCACGTACTGCGGCAAGCCAGCTGAAAAGGTTGTGCGCCGCAACATCCACGACCGCACACGCGATCCGTACACCAACCGTCAGATGCTTCGCACTCGGGAGCTGCCGTTTTGCAGCGCCGAGCATGCAAGCAACTACCAGATGGGCTGCGAAGGCTGAAGATTTCACTGGCTGGCCTTGGCGACAGGGCCAGACGGGAAATCAACCGAACACACGCCGATCTGGAGGCGACCATGAACGCAGCACTGAAGATTTGTCAGTTCAACTACGACGCGCAGTTGCCTCCCCCGGTTAGCGAGCAAGACGAACAACGCGAGTGGCTGGAAAGCGCCGCCGAACAACTGGTGTGCGGCTCGGATGTGACGTGGAAGCGTCGGTTTGGCCCGGCACAGAAGGTGACCGCGGCGGAATACGCCACTCACCTGCAACTGCACTTGAGCCAGCGCCAGATTGACGGCCTGGACGATCGCGATTCGTTCGCCAAGCTGGTGCTGAGTGTAATCGTGGGCAGCCCGGCAGAAGCACTGACCCACGCCAAGCACCTACTGGGTACTGATCACCCTGTCGCACAACTGGAGTTGATCGCCGCCGACCTGCTTCGGACGTACGCAGCTGATGCGGTGGCCGCCGAGCGTGAAGACGCTCAAGACGATGCTGGTGGCGAGCTTTGAGCCCGCACATCGTCATCGATCAGGCGCTCGAAGCTCTGGAGCATCCCGCAAGCCGAGAAATCGACGACAGTCTCGCCGAAGGCTTGATCGTCAGGGTCTTCACCGCGGGCGACATCACCATCGAAGAATTCCACCACTACAGCGCCCGCCTGCTGAAGATCAGTCGGCAGCGCAAGGAGTTGCCAGCATGACGCAGTGCAATTACCAGATTTCTTGGGTGGGTAGCTGCAAGGCGCCCGCTGACGAAAGAGGGCTCTGTGAAAAGCATCGCAGCGTGAAGTGCTGCGTGTGCGGTGAACAGGCTCTGACCGAGTGCGCCCACACCGGCCAATTCGTGTGCGGTGCACCGCTCTGCTCTGCCTGCGAGGGTTTCACGGACCAGGACAAGGCCTCGGGAAACTGGGGCTTCATGAATCACACCCATCGCCCGAGGGTTCAGCCATGACAACGCCACTGGTAAAAACGCTGATCAACGAACAGCTCGACGAGTTGCCCGAGCATTTGGCCGTACCAAGTGACCGCCTGCTGATGGTGTTCAAGGGGCCGACGATGTGGGACGCCATGCAGGCAGCCGAGCGGGCTCATATTGAAAACCCGCAAGCTTGGAGCCGACGCGCGTGCCTTTGCGGCGAGTGGACTTTGGCGTACGAGGTTCGGGCATGAGCGAGTGGATCAGCATCGACGACAGCCTGCCCGCCCCCAACAAAAGGGTTCTGGTGTGTCGTGTAGGAAAAACCCGTCACCAGCCATTCTTTGCAGTCAGGAAGAATCGCGAACTTAAGCCATGGGAATACATCGACGGCGACACTTGCCACACCAGGATCACGCACTGGCTGCCGATCCCGGATATGCCGAAATGACCGCCTACCAGCGCGCCAAGCGCCTCCACACCTGGCGCGGATCTGCCATCGCCCTTCTGCTCTTCACCGCCTGGATGCTGGCAAGCGCCTACTCCGGTCAGCTCACCCAATAACTCACACCTTCAAACGCTGCGTGCATCGCGGCAAGGATTCCCCATGTCCGCAGAACAGCAACTGGCCGTCGTGCCGCCACAAGAAACCGCCCTGGCCGTCTACTCCGCCGAAAAAGGCCTTGAGCCTTGGTTGCAGGTGATCCGCAACAAGATCGATGGCTTCACGCCGGACATCAGCACTCGCAAAGGCCGCGACGCTATTGCCTCTATGGCCTACGCAGTTGCCCGCTCCAAAACGGCGCTGGACGACGTCGGTAAGAAGCTGGTCGCCGACCTGAAGGAAGTCCCGAAGAAGATCGACGCCGAGCGCAAGCGTGTTCGCGACACTCTGGACTCATGGCAGGAAGAGGTTCGCCGACCACTGAATGAGTGGCAGGCCGCCGAAGATGCCCGGGTCGACAAGCACAACGATGCGATCGAGCGAATCAGGTTGTTGGCCGTGGATCTGGACGGCATCACCGCCGAAGACTTGGCCGAACGAGCTGTACAGCTTGAAGCGGTTGCCCTGGGCGATGCATGGGAAGAGTTTGAGCCGGAAGCTGCCCGAGCCAAGGACAAAGCGCTTGGCGTGCTACGCGCTGCCCTCGCCGCTCGACAGCAGTACGAAGCTGAGCAGGCTGAACTGACTAGGCTACGCGCTGAAGCTGAAGCGCGCGCCAAGGCTGACCATGAAGCAGCAATCGCCCGTGAAGCAGCGGAGAAAGCCCAGCGCGAAGCCGAAGAAAAGGCCCAGGCTGAGCGCGAGGCCGCTGCACGGCGCGAACAAGCGCTGATCGATCAGGCCGCACAGGCTCAGCGTGAAGCCGAGCGTAAAGTCCGCGAGGCCGAAGCCGCCGCCGCGAACCAGGCCCTTCAGCTAAAGCTGGCCGCCGAACAGGCTGAGCGCCAGAAGCTGCAAGCCGAGGCGGATCGTGTCGAGGCCATTCGCCGCGCCGAACAGGACCGCATTGCCGCAGAGCAGCGTCAGGCCGCAGCGGTTGAACAGGCTCGACTTGACGAGATCGCCCGCCAGAACGCTGCCGCCGACGAAATCCTGCGCCAAGAAAGGCTGCGCGAGGAAGACCGTGCCCATAAAGGCGCCATCTACAAGGCTTCGAAAGAGGCATTCATGCAACACGGCATGACCGAAGACTGCGCGCGCCTGGCTGTGAAGCTGATCGCCAGCGGCTTCATCCCCGCCATTTCCATCAAGTACTGAGGTCGCCATGAGCAATCTTGCAGTGACAGAAAAGGTCGAGCGCGTCCCGGCCATTCAAACCGAGTCGGCAACCATCATGTCGATCATTCAGCAGGTGGCCATGAGCCCCGACGCTGACATCGACAAGATGGAGCGCTTGATGGCGATGCATGAGCGCTTCCAGGCGCAGCAGGCCAAGCAGCAGTACGACGATGCCCTGGCCCAGATGCAGGAAGAAATGCCGGTGATCGGTGAGCGCGGCGGCATCAAGGACAAGAGTGGTCGCATCCAGAGCACCTACGCACTCTGGGAAGACATCAACGAAATGATCAAGCCGGTGATGGCCAAGTATGGCTTTGCCCTCACCTTCCGCACACCGCGCAATGAGCGAGGCATCGAGGTTGAAGGCGTACTGAGCCATCGCGCCGGGCACCGAGAAATCACCTCGATCGTCCTGCCGGTCGATGCATCGGGTAGCAAGAATGGCGTTCAGGCAGTGGCGTCCAGCGTCAGCTACGGCAAGCGCTACACCGCAGGCCTGCTGCTGAACATCACCACGACCGGCGAAGACGACGACGGCAACGGACCGGCCGCGAAGATCACCCCGCGCGTGACTTCGGCCCAGGCCGCGCAGCTCGCCATATTGCTGGAGAAATGCAGCGACAAGGCAAAAGAGGCCTTCAAGAAGATGCACGGCACCCCGGCATCCGTCGAAAAATCACTGTTCGACCAGGTGCTCGCAATGCTCACCAAGTCAGCGACCCAAAACAGCAAACCAGCCGAGGACAAAGGCAATGAAAGTAATCAGTAACGTAGAGCAAGGGACTCAAGAGTGGCTGGATCTGCGCCTAGGCATCGTGACTTGCTCGGAGCTGGACACTCTTCTGGTCAACGGCAAGGGCGAAGCGGGTTTCGGCGCCGGTGCATTCACCTACATGAACACCCTGATCGGTGAGCGCATTACCGGCGAGGCTGCCGACCCGTTCCAAGGCAACCGGCACACCGAGCGCGGCCATGAGTACGAAGGCATTGCCCGCGGCCTGTACCAGTCGCAGCTAGACGTCACCACCGAACAGGTCGGCATCATCCTGAATCACGGAATCGGCTACTCGCCAGACTCTCTGATTGGTGAAGACGGCCTGTGCGAGATCAAAACCAAGCTGCCGAAGTTTCAGGTGGAAGTGATCCTGTCCGGCGAGATCCCGAAGGAGCACGTAGCACAGTGCCAGGGCGGCTTGTGGGTTTCGGATCGCGAGTGGATCGACTTCGTCAGCTACTGGCCGGGCATGAAGCTGTTCGTCAAGCGTGCCTACCGCGACGAAGTGATGATTCGCAAGATGAACGAACGCGTCAAAACCTTCTACGAAATCCTCGACGAGCGCATGAATCGCGTGCTCGGCATCGCCGCATAAGGACATTCAATGCCAACTCTTACCGACGTCGGCCGCATTGGCCGTGACGCTGAACTGCGCTACACCCCAGGCGGTGATGCCGTGATCAATCTGGCTCTGGCCTGCGACTACGGCCGCAAGGGTCAGGACGGCAAGCGCCCGACTCAGTGGGTCGATGCGACTCTCTGGGGAAAGCAGGCCGAGGCCATGGCGCCATATCTGCTCAAGGGTCAGCAGCTCTACTTCACCATGGACGACGCCCACATCGAAACCTACGCCAAGAACGGTGGAGGTGAAGGCGTCAAGCTGACCGGCAAGATCATCCTGATCAAGTTCGTCGGCTCACCGCCTCAGGCGGCCAATCAACCGCAGCAGCAGCCAAGGCCTCAGCAGTCCCGGCAGCAGGCGGCATCCCGACCAGCGCAAAACCAGCAGGCCGCCCCGCCCGACAGCTTCGACGACGACATCCCCTTCGCGCCCCTCCACCACTTAAACGGTGCCTGACATGGACCAAGCAATCGAAGAAGCCGCAAAGCGGCAAAGCGGATTGGAGGCGGCGAAAGCTGCCTTCTTTGCATCTGGGGGTCAGGCTCAGCTGATCCCAACTGGCCTCGGCAAGGACAGCCCCGGTGTCGATCAAATCCCGAAGCCGGCGTACGGCTATCGGAACATCGAGGCACCCAAGAGCAAGCGCGGAAGGCTCATCGGCGACGACGAAAAAGCCGCACTGGCCGCTCAATTGTTGGAGTGCAAAGCGATAGGCATGACTCGGTATAAGGCCAGCAAGCACCTCGGCATCAGCGAAACACTATGTCGCCGGCTGATTGCCGATTACTCACTCGACTTCCCGGCGTCCGCCTGATGAGCAGGATGGCACGCGTACAACAACGCAAACGACAATCCTGGCTGGCACTGCCCGCCAGCGGCATTGAAGAGGTATCCCATGGCAGCCGAGCCGAAAGAACGATCAGCAAAGACTGCGGCGAGGCGAAAGACTCGCGGCGAGGAAGAGATTCGGCTGCATTGCATGGCCGGTACGAGGCAAGCGCTTGCTGAGCTCATGGCCTGGAGCGGCATCGAGGAACAGGGCGAGGCGATCACGTTGATGATTCATCATCTTCATGCGTTAGGGCCTCAAAAGTCCGCGCCTGTGTTGGCCCCGCCGCGACACGAAATCACGATCAGCGAAAACGTGTCGCGCAAACTTGAGCTCGCCTACAACCGCGAAGCCCTGCGCATCTGTCACGACGAATAATCACTCGCCTGCATTGGAGAACACCATGGATCTGAAAATCAGGGCGCTATACCAATGTGGGGCGTGCCGAGAAATTCACGACGATGAAGATGGCGCTCTGGAGTGCTGCCAGCCAGAGATCACCGAGCTATTCGAATGCCCGATCTGCAAGAAGCACCACGAGGACGAAGACGATGCGCTAACTTGCTGCGGCGTCGACGCCATCAAATGCCCCTCCTGCTACCGAGACTACGCCTCAATTTCGCTTTCGTTTCAGGCGATAAAAATTGCCGGTCACTGCATCACCTGCAATCCGATGTTCACCATTGACCAACAGATCGCGATCCAGGATCAGCACTACCAGGAAACTGGCAAGCGCGAACACTTGCACGACTGAGGCAAAAAAATGACCCCACAGTTCGAAAGCCCCAACGGGCTATGGCGGCGACTGGGCTACTCCATTGAGCGCGGCCCGCGCGGTGAGCGGACAATCCGCAGGCCAGATGGATCAACGGTAAGCATCGATATCGATCATGGTCGCCACACCGGGGAAGTGGCCGCGGCCAAACAAGAGCTCGCGCGTTTGCCGCATGGTGAACGCGAGTGCAAGGCCGCTCAGATCGACATCTTTGCCTGAGCCACCCTCACCTATTTCGATAAACCCTCGGTACCGGAGCGGACAATGCATCTCGCCATCGAGCAAGCTCTGCAATCAGCCGAAGCCCTTCTTCTGCCTCGGCGTCTAGCACCTCATCGGGAAGGCAGAGCAACCGCACCACCTCTTCCCCGATCAATCTGATCGCCATTACATCGGTTTTCGCACTCATCGCAGCCACCGCCAGGTTTGCGCCAGGTGCAAATCATCATCCCAATTTACGAATCACGCCAGCCGGCGAGGAACCCCTATGAATATTTACCGGCACACGTTCGCAGCTACTTGCCCAAACGACGGGGACTTAATCGTTTATCGACTCGAAATACGCAGTCTCTGCATGATCTGGGTCGAGCACATCAAGGCAGCGACGGCGCTCATCAAGGTTGGAATCCAAGAACAGATTGCCGATCAACTACAGGAAACGCTTGGCGGTCACCTTATCCTCACTGGTACGCACCAAGGCATCGACATCGAATCGATAAGGCTGCCTGAATGATCGCTTATCACGGCACCCCTGTCGGCGGCACCCGCCAGGACGGCGCCCGCTTCCTGGCTGGGCGTCACGCACTGGTGCCGTTCCCACGCCAGGACGACATCGGCATTGTTGCTGATGTCTGCCAGTCGTTTGTTTTCGACAATGGAGCCTTCTCGATCTGGAATAAGGGCGGAACCCTGGATGTCGACGGCTACACCCGCTGGGTTGAGCAGTGGCACCGGCACCCGGGCTTTGACTGGGCGCTGATCCCGGACGTGATCGATGGTGATGAGGCTGCGAACGACGCTCTTCTTTCAGCCTGGCCAAGGGAGTTGCGCGGCGTGCCTGTCTGGCACCTACACGAATCGCTTGAGCGTCTTCAAAGACTCGCCGCTGAGTGGCAGACCGTCGCAGTAGGCAGTTCCGGCCAGTGGTCAAGCCCAGGCACCCGTCCGTGGTGGAAGCGAATCGGCGCGGCGATGGATGCTATCTGTGACGATTACGGCCGGCCAATGTGCCGACTCCACGGGCTGCGCATGCTTGACCCTGCAATTTTCCAGCTACTGCCGCTGGCCTCTGCCGACTCCACGAACGCCGCGGTGAACGGAGGCAGTATCGCCCGCTTCGGGATGTACCCCCCACCAACGGCGGGCCAGCGTGCCAATGTAATCGCCGACCGAATCGAATCGCACAACAGTTCGCCGATCTGGCAGCGAGAAACACAGGCCGAAATGGCGCTCTGACCACTCAAAACCACCCCGTACGGCTGATCACGTTGATCAGGCGAATCACGGCAGCAATCAGATTTATCCATTCGGTCAGACGTTTCATGAGGCGGGCGCTCCGGTGTTTTTGATATCCAGATACTGCCGCCGAAACATGGGAGATTGCCAACCAATCCCCTGTGGATAACTTTCCCAACTCCGAACCACCTCCACCGCCCGGGCATACCCCGGCATAGGACGCCCCATGCCCACAGAAAACCGAATTACCGAGCAGCCGGATGAAGTGAAGCGCTACCGTTTCAAAGGGGCGGCCGGCGAGTACGTCTATGCCGGCGACTTCAACAATGCAACTCGCCATTTTCTGGACGCCGCTGAGCGCTGTTTTGCTGCCGAACGCCGCGAGCAAGCCCTGCACCAGCGCCTGAACGCAGCGGATCAGCGGATTGATGAGCTGACCGTGCCTGCCGGTTACTGCCTCATGCCCACAAGGCTGACTGCCGAGAACGGCGCCAAAGCTCTGCTGCTTGGTGAGTTCAAGTTGGAAGTCACGCACTACTGCCCTGAGTGCATCGATCTGGATGAGCCTTCAGAGGGTTGTGAGATTTGCGACGGCGAAGGTGAGTATGGGCATCGGTACACGATCCCATGGGATCAAATCAAATTCATCTACAGCGAGGCCGTGAAAGGCCTAGGGAAAAAACCGAACTCCCCGCAGTAACGCTCTCCCCCTTTAGCAGGATCAGCCTTCCTTCTCGAGCCAGTAATTCATTCGAGCCTCTGGATCGTTGATGGCCGCACCACATGAGTCGGAGTACTTGTTCAATAGAATCGAAAAGTTTGCGATGTCGTTGTCCAACTCCTTCACCATGGACTTGATTGCCATTTCTACTCTTGCATTGGTTACTTTCTCGCTGGTCAATACATTAGAGCCTGCCGTGGCCAAGTCCGCGGCCTTATCGAACTGCTTCGCCTCTTCAGGCTTAGAACGTGAAACGATCTTCGAGGTTATCGAGTAATAAGCTGCGCACTCCGCGAATTCGTGAGCGAGGTTATTCGATGCTCGCTCAGGCTCGTACGCCGATGCCAAGCCGGCCGGGAGCACCAAGAAGAATGGGAGATATTTTCGCAAGTTGATCATCCTTTCGCTGCGATGTGCGACATGTAATACACCAGTAAAGCACCTCTGTAACTCCCTCCCCCTTCAAAGTCAGCCGCTACCTCAGCTCGAAAATCGTAACGCCGCCACGGAAATCCTAATTTCCGGCACCAATTCTCAAATTTCGTTAACCAACTCAAAGTCAGCCGCTATAGCGGCAAGGACAGGTATTGCCCGTGAGCATCATCGACGACGTCATGACCGACAAAATCACCCTGCACGGCCTGGGCTTTGTGCAGGTCCAGCTGGAGGGCAATCAGCGCCTGCATGTCTGGCACCCCGAACTTCCGCGCCGCAGTTGCTTCGAGCACTCAGCCATCCACAATCACCGGTTCGACTTCGATTCGCTGATCCTAGTTGGTCAGCAAATCAATATCGAATACGCGGACCTGCCTTCAAGTTCCGCCTGCTTCAAACAGGAAACACACGAGCTTTACCTGCACGAAGGCGCGCGCTCCAGCCGAGGCGGTCGGCCATGGGTTCCTAATGGACGTGTCGAGATGCTGCAAACGAGGGCGCAGATTATCAATGCAGGTTCAACGTACCGAATGAGGGCGTACGACTTTCACCGTACGGAGCCGGGCGGCGACGGCAAGGTGGCGACCATCATGAAAAAAGGGTGGGAGGGCCAGAAAGGCGCGCAATCAAGCTGCTTGATTGGCATAGAGCCTGATGGCGACTTCGATCGGTACCAGTGGTCACCCGCTCAACTCTGGGAGATCGTCAGCGATGTGCTGCTCGGCGTGAAGGTGACGCCATGATCGCCCTCGCCTGGTTCGCCTACGTGTACTGCTACAAGGGGAGAAGCAATGGTCGTTAAGTTCACCTTTTCCTCTGCAGCCAGCCTGCCAACATAAAAGCAAGACCTTGGATTAACAGACCTAACGCCGAGAAACCGACCATTTGGCCCTCCAGCAGATCTTTGATACCAACACTCACCCCTAAAAAGGCCAACGGAATCCCGATGAGGAACAATGGGTTTCGTACCGCCTTATTCATACACACACTCCTTGGTGAACTTTTCTCAATTAAAGCACAGAGCCTGCCGGTGTACGGCGGGCGAGGAATTTTGCATGCCCAGAGTTATGCGATCAGTTGCTGATTCGACCGCAGAGCACGGTTTTCTGGTCGAGCCGGCGACATACGAGCAGGCCGAAGAGGCCGCCGGATTCCGGCTTGATCGACGGCGCAAGTACTGGATTACACAGGATGGGGAGGTCGAGGAAGAAGGTGTAGCGACATTGGCGTGTAGCGGGTGCAGTTGCGGCTGCGAGGGTGGGTGCAGCTGCGGGCCATCTGCCGGTTGCAGTGAGTGCGGCTACACGGGCAAGCGGCGCTTTTACTTCGGTTACCCCGCGCAATCTCCCGAGCAACGAAAAGAACTTCGAAACATATAACCACCTTCTGCCGCCACGTGCGGCTCAGTGAAATAAACGCCGCAAGCGGCAAGGAGCAAAAAATGGCAGCAGCACAAAACATTGATCGTTTCCTGCGCCTCGAAGAGGTGCTTCACACCACCGGCCTTGGCCGTAACACGGTTTATCGACGGATCAGGGAAGGCACCTTCCCAAAACAGGTTAGAATAGGCCCCAACTCGGTGGCCTGGCGTCAGTCTGCAATCTCGCAATGGATGCTCGATTTGAACCCCAGCAACGATCAATCAGTACATTGATCAGTACACCAGAAATCTTATTTAGCCTTTAAGCCTCTAATCTCCTGCCCTACAGGTCATACCGTGGAAATCTTCAAAGAATTTACCTTCGAATCCGCCCACCGCCTGCCCCACGTCCCGGACGGCCACAAGTGCGGCCGCCTGCACGGTCACTCGTTCAAAGTGGCGATTCATCTGAGCGGCGACCTTGATCCGCACACCGGCTGGATCCGTGACTTCTCGGAGATCAAGGCGATCTTCAAGCCCCTGTACGAGCGCCTGGACCACAACTACCTGAACGACATTCCCGGCCTTGAAAACCCGACCAGTGAAGTGCTGGCCAAGTTTATCTGGCAGGAATTGAAGCCTCTGCTGCCGGAGCTGAGCGCCATCCGCATCCACGAGACCTGCACCAGCGGCTGCATCTATCGCGGCGAGTAACCCGAACAATGCAAAGCCCTTGTGGGAGCTAGCTGCTAGCGATGGTGTATCAGTCGACACCCCAGTAGCTGACACTCCATCGCTAGCAGGCTAGCTCCCACATTGAACCGCGCTCCGTCAGTTGAAAAAAAACCACCTTCTTAGGTGGTTTTTTTATGCCTATGCTTTTTTTGGCTTCCATCTTGAACTGGCGCAGGTTGCCGACACCGCGCTAACGTAAGGAGACCACCTGCAAGAAATGACTAAAAGGACTCTCCCGATGCTCATCATCAACGCCCGGCTGCGCAATCAGGAAGGTCTGCATGAGTTGCACCTGGAAAACGGCCTGATCAGCAACATCGCCCGTCAGACCGAGGCGCCAACTTTGGGGCCGGAGGATCTGGACGCTGGCGGCAATCTGGTGGTGCCACCCTTCGTCGAGCCGCACATTCATCTCGATGCGACCCTGACCGCCGGCGAGCCCCGGTGGAACATGAGTGGCACGCTGTTTGAAGGCATCGAATGCTGGGGTGAGCGCAAGGCGACCATCACCCTGGAAGACACCAAGACCCGCGCGAAGAAAACCATTCAGGCCCTGGTCGCCCACGGCATCCAGCACGTGCGCACCCATGTCGATGTCACCGACCCGCAACTGACTGCCCTGAAGGCGATGCTGGAAGTACGCGAGGAAAGCCGTCATCTGGTGGACATGCAGATCGTCGCGTTTCCCCAGGAAGGCATCGAGTCCTACCGCAACGGCCGGGACTTGATGGAAGAAGCGATCCACATGGGCGCCGACGTGGTAGGCGGGATTCCGCATTTCGAATACACCCGCGATCAAGGCGTCAGTTCGGTGAAGTTCCTGATGGACCTGGCCGAACGCACCGGTTGCCTGGTGGACGTGCACTGCGATGAAACCGATGACCCGCACTCGCGCTTTCTCGAAGTGCTGGCCGAAGAAGCCCGCAGCCGGGACATGGGTTCCAGGGTCACCGCCAGTCACACCACCGCCATGGGCTCTTACGACAACGCCTACTGCGCCAAACTGTTTCGCCTGCTCGGCCATGCCGGCATCAGTTTTGTCTCCTGCCCCACCGAAAGCATTCATCTGCAAGGACGCTTCGATAACTTCCCCAAGCGTCGGGGCGTGACCCGGGTCAATGAGTTGCTCGAAGCCGGCTTGAACGTATGCTTTGGCCAGGACTCGGTTGTCGACCCGTGGTATCCACTGGGTAACGGCAATATTTTGCGGGTCCTCGAAGCGGGACTGCACATCTGTCACATGCTCGGTTATCGCAACCTGCAAAGCGCACTGGACCTGGTGACCGACAACAGCGCGAAGGCTTTGGCGCTGGGTGATCGTTACGGTTTGGTACCGGGGCGGCCGGCGAATCTTTTGATTTTGTCGGCGCAGAACGACTACGAAGTGATCCGCAGCCAGGCTTTGCCGTTGTACTCGGTGCGCGCAGGCAAGGTGTTGATGAAGCGGACGATGCCGGTGGTGGAGTTCAGTGGTTTGGTGTGACACCTTCGCTGAGAACCCCGCTTTCCTTGTACAGATCGTTCCCACGCTCCGCGTGGGAATGCCTCAACGGACGCTCCGCGTTCGGCTTTTGATTGGGACGCAGAGCGTCCCGGGCTGCATTCCCACGCAGAGCGTGGGAACGATCATCATGGCGGGCTTGCCCGCGATAGCTATTTCAAGATCACCCCACCAACCGCGCCGTGCCAAACAGACTGACCCGACTCAATTCCCCCTGCTCTTGCTCCAGCAAAATCGGCGCAGTCCCACCGGGCATCACCACCTTCACTTCACCCGCGCCGACCCAGCCCACCCGCCACGCCGCACAAGCCACCGCCGTGGCGCTGGTACCCGATGATGCGGTTGGCCCTTCGCCCCTCTCGAACACCCGTGCAAGCACTTGCTGCCCGGACTCATGCATCGCCCATTGCAAATTGATCCCCGCCGGACACGGCCGCCCTGCCCCTGTCGGCATGGCATAGGCGATACGCGTCAGTCCTTCGTTCAATGCGGGTTCGCGCATCAGCTCATTGCCTGGCAAATCCTCGACACGGTCCACCAACGTCACACAATGCGGATTGCCGACCCGAGCGAACTGGCTGCGCGACCAAGCGCCATTGAGTGCTGACAATTGTTCAACGCAGCTGAGCTCGCGACCGTTCAGCACTGCTGTTTCAACCCCAACGGCACTGACTGCATCGGGGCCGAAGCCGGGCCGACCCAGATCGAGCCAGAAACCCTGCACGCCCTCGACCTCTGCCGATTTCACCGACGTTTCTCCAGGTGAAACGGCATCAGCCTTGTCATGGTGAACCTTGAGTACGCAAGCTTCGTCGCTGGGCAGAAGCCCTTGATCGCTGAGCGCCTGGGAAAAAATCGTCAGCCCATTGCCACTGCGCTCCGCAAGGGTGCCGTCGGTGTTGACGATCAACAGATCAAATGGCGGCGACGACTGGAACGGTCCCACCAACAAGCCATCGCTACGATGCTCCTTGCTGCCCGGCGGTTGAGTGCCGGGCGCCCAACTACAGCACGCCTCGATGGCCGCCAGCGCCCAGGCCTGGCGAGTTTGCACGGCATCGCTGGCCTGATCGGGCAGGTCGATACCCTGGTGGCGCAGGTCCTGCGGTGCCACAACCATGTAGATATTGCCCCGTGCATCGTACATCCGCGCCATGGCGCCCTCCCTGCTGGATTGATCGGTGGAGTAATCGGTGGTCCTCAACATATCGCGAAACATGCCCTGGCTGTGCAAGGATGTCCGCCTGCCTGACCGCAAAACCTTGCGGACGCTGGTCGAACGCTTGCCGGTTGACCACTGTCCCTAGGGGGACGCGACGTTTTTTGCCAAGGATCGATATGACCAATCTCAACACCCAGAGCACTTTCGTTCCCGGACGCCTGGAACAAATGTCCACGCGCATCGCGTTTTTTATCGCCGGGATCGGCATCGCCGCGTGGGCGCCGCTGGTGCCCTATGCCAAGGCGCGGGCTGGGCTGGACGAAGGCACGTTGGGCCTGCTGTTGCTGTGCCTGGGGGTGGGTTCGATTCTGGCGATGCCCATGGCCGGCATCCTCGCTACGCGTTTCGGTTGCCGCAAGGTGGCAACCGGCGGGACGCTGATGATCTGCGCGGCGCTGCCGTTGCTGGCGACGGTGTCATCGATTCCCGCGCTGATCGCGACGCTGTTCCTGTTTGGTGCCGGCTTGGGCACGGTGGATTCGACGGTGAACCTGCAAGCGGTGATCGTCGAACGGGCCAGCGGCAAGAACATGATGTCGGGCTTCCATGGGATGTTCAGCCTCGGCGGGATCGTCGGCGCGGCAGGCGTCAGTGGCTTGCTCGGCCTCGGGCTTTCACCGCTGGGCGCGATGCTGGTGGTGATCGTCGTGGTGCTGGTCGCGCTGGCGAAGGCGGCACCGCACCTGCTGCCCTACAGCAACGAGAGTTCGGGACCGGCGTTCGCCGTACCCCATGGCATCGTGCTGTTCATCGGTGGGATGTGCTTCATTGTGTTCCTCGCCGAAGGCGCCGCGCTGGACTGGAGCGCGGTGTTTCTGGCACAGGAGCGCGGGATCGATAAAGCCTACGCGGGGCTGGGTTATGCAGCGTTCGCCCTGACCATGACCGCTGGACGATTGACCGGTGATTCCATCGTGCGACGCCTGGGCGCCACCCGCGTGATCGTATTCGGTGGCCTGACGGCAGCGGCGGGTTTGTTCCTGGCCACGTTCGCCCCAAGCTGGGAAGCGGCGATTGCAGGGTATGCGCTGCTTGGCGCCGGTTGCTCGAACATTGTTCCGGTGCTGTACACCGCCGTGGGCAAACAGACAGTCATGCCGCAAAGCATCGCCGTGCCAGCCATTACCACACTGGGTTATGCGGGCATTCTCGCGGGGCCTGCGGTGATCGGCTTTGTCGCCCATGCCGCCAGTTTGAGTTTCGCCTTCGGGCTGATGGCGCTGTTGCTGGTGGCGGTGGCGATTGGCGGAAAGGTGTTGAAGGTCTGAACAACGACACAAAACCCTGTGGGAGCGTGGCTTGCCCGCGAAGAGGCCGGCACATTCAACATTGATGCTGACTGACCTGACGCTTTCGCGGGCAAGCCCGCTTGCCACAGGTACTTTTGTCGACCACAACAATTGTGAACGACACAAAACCTGTGGGAGCGTGGCTTGCCCGCGAAGAGGTCGGCACATTCAACATCAATGTCGACTGACCATACGCCATCGCGGGCAAGCCTCGCTCCTACAGGTACTTTGGTCGACCACATGACTTATGAACGACACAAAACCCTGTGGGAGCGGGCTTGCCCGCGAAGAGGTCGGCACATTCAACATCAATGTCGACTGACCTGACGCCCTCGCTCCCACAGATCAACTATAAGAACCCAACACTGGCCTGCACAAAGAACGTACGCGGGGCGCCAACGTACATCCCCGCGTTGTTGTCGCTGGAGCGGGTGAAGTACTGCTTGTCGAAGACGTTTTTCACCCCGGCGCCAAGCTTCAGGTTCAACACTGACGGACCGAAGTCATAGCCGCTATGCACGTTCCAGGTGACGTAGCCCGGAATGTCGCCGTACTGACCATCCGCGGTGCCCTCGGTGATGTAGTTGTTGGTGAAGCTGCCATCGGCATTCACCGCAACACCCGGCGAGCGCTGTTTGGACTGGGCAAAGGCGTCGATGTTGTACGTCCAGCGATTGATGTCGTAGCGCAGGCCGGCAGTGGCCACCTGACGCGAGTAGAACGGCAGATCACGGCCCTTGAAGCCAGGAATCTCGCCTTCATGGACAGCGCGGGTGTAAGTGAACCCGGCATTGGCCGTCAGGCCATCGAGGCGAGGGCCCAGCGTCGCCATGTCGTAGTGCCCCGACGCTTCGACGCCCTGGTGGGTGGTCGCGCCGAGGTTGGTCCAGCCCGCATCGTTGCTGATGTACTGCAACTCTTTATCGAAATCGATGTAGAACAGCGTCACTTCGCCGCCCCACACTTCATCGTTGTAGCGCGGTGGATATTTTCACGTCGAACGTAGTCCTGTGGATCGCAAGAGTGTGCGTTTGTTAATGCAAACCAGTTGCAGTTGAATAGGAAGACGATGAACTCGAAAAATCCTGAATTTATTTTGAAGTTATTTCCTGACTGCCGTCATCGAGGGTCCGCACGGCTACTGGAAGGATGTTCGGCAAGGCCTTGAGCAACGCATCGGTGTTGTCGGGTTTGAATACGCTGGTCAGCCGCAGATTGCCCACGGCCGGGCTTGCGACCTTAAGCGGCTTCTCTCGATATCGCGAGACTTGCTCGGCAACGTCAGCCAGGCTTGCGTTGTTGAACACCAGCTTTCCGTTGCGCCAGGCTGTCAGCTCGGCCGGATTGACCCCATAGGCAGCCGCCACCTTGCCCTGCGCATCGACGTGAGTGCCCAGGCCTGCGGTGAGGTTGATGAAATCCTTGTCGGCGGCATCGCGCCCCTGAACCTTGACCGTCCCCTGCTCCACCACGACCCGGGTCTCGGCGCTGGCGCGGCGCACATCGAAACGGGTGCCGGTGACCGTGACCTTGCCGGCCTGGACCACGAACGGTCGGCTGGTGTCATGCTGGACGCTGAACATCGCCTCGCCTTCGGCCAGTTCGATGCTGCGACGATCCTTTCAAAGCGCACTTGAATGCGGCTGCGGCTGTCCAGATCCACCACCGAGCCATCCGGCAACACCACTTGGCGACGTTCGCCGAGCGCCGTGGAAAACTCGGCGGTGTAAGGCGTCGGGCGATTCAAACCGCTGAACCATCCCAATCCCAATCCCAATCCCAACCCAAGCGCGACCGCCACCACACTGGCGGCCACCGCATAACGCAGTACCGGGCGCCGCTGAATACGCGCCGGCGGCTCCTGACACAACGCCCGCAGGCGCGCAGCGGGCACCAAGTCGGCCGCTTTCCACAGGCCCTGGAGCAATTCATATTCGTTTCGATGTTGAGGATGTTCGTCCAGCCAGGCTTCGAACCGGCCTCGCACCTAGGCATCAACGACGGGCTCTTGCAAACGCACGAACCACCGCGCCGCCTCATCGCGAACTGTTGTTTGCCCGCACGCACAATCACGAGTATCCATCATGGAAGTTCCTGTTTGGCTGGGGTTAAGAATTCACACCGCACGCTGGTGTAGGAGCTACCGCAGGCTGCGATCTTTTGACTTTGCTGTTCATAGGCACGATCAAAAGATCGCAGCCTTCGGCAGCTCCTACACAAAGCTCTGCACATCATGATTGCAGGCCTTCAAGGCGGCCGCGCAGATGCCGCAGCGTGCGGATCATATACTTCTCCACCATGTTCTTGGACAGTCCCAGGCGTTCGATGGAATCGGCCAATTGGATCGCCTGCATGAAGTGCTCCGGGTCGCCGGTTGACGACACACTGACATCAATCGCCTCGGACTCCATGGCGCTCCGCCGATCCTCACGCCGATAACCATCCACGGCGATATTGCGCGCGTCTGGTGCAGGTACGCCCGAGGTTGTTCCACCCCCTTCGAATCCGACTCAAGCACCCGCACAAAGGTATCGAGGGCCAGATCCTCAGCCTGCTGACGGTTTCTCAGGCGACGGGTCCAGGTGCCAACCAACTCTTCGTAATGCTCAAAAAAACCATGTCTACGGGGCAGCTTGGGGGTCATTGCGGTGCGCTGTGGGTACGGGGGCGCGAATAGTTATGCTTCCTTTTAAGCCAAGGCAGCGATTGGCGGCTCAGTGGCTATTGCGTCATTCCCCCTGCCGCCCCGAAGCGTTGAACCGTTGAGTACCCGGCAGCTCGATACGCGCAACCAGCCCCGAACCACGGCGATTACGCAGCGCCAGCTCCCCACCTTGTTCGCGAACGATCGCCCGGGCAGCGGACAGTCCCAACCCCACGCCGCCGGTATCACGGTTGCGTGAAGTTTCAAGACGATAAAAAGGATCGAACACCCGATCGAGGGCAGACTCGGGAATGCCAGGCCCCTCATCACTGACTTCAATACAGACCAATTGCTCGCCACCGCTCAAATCAATGCGTGGCTTTTGCGCATACTTCACCGCATTTTCCAGCAGGTTGACGATCACCCGCTTGATGCCCAGCGGGCGACCGTCGTACACCAGGTGAGCTGGGCCGGCAAAATCGACCACGATGCCTTGATCGCGAAAATCATCGATGATCGTTTGCAGCAATTCCGAGAGGTCAAATGCCGTGGTTTGCTCCATATGGGTTTCATCACGGAAAAACCCCAGCGCCGCGCTGATCATCGTTTGCATCTCTTCGATGTCGCGAACCATTTTGCGCTGATGCTCCAGGTTTTCCATGAACTCGCTGCGCAGGCGCATGCGCGTCAAGGGAGCCCGCAAGTCATGGGAGATGGCCGCGACCATTTGCGTGCGCTCGCTGACAAAATGCCGGATCTGCGCCTGCATGGTATTGAACGCGATGATCGCCTGACGTATTTCATGGGGGCCTTCGATCTTGATCGGCGGTGCACGCAGGTCACCGCCAAAGCGCCTTGCGGCACTGGCAAAACGTTGCAGCGGGTTGGCCAACTGCCGTGTGGCAATCCAGGCGACCAGCAAGGTTGCAATCAGCCCCAGGCCGATGATGATCGCGATCCGCACGCGTGAGTCCAGCCCCCAGCTTCGTTCCGGGGGCGTGAACGACAACCAGCTGCCATCGCGCAACTGAACCAGGGCCACGTAGTGCGCCTGGGGGCTTCCGTCTGGCCAGTCGCCGGGGTTGAACACTTCAATGTCGCGGGGGTTGTCGCCCAGCAACTGAAGTAGCGGCATCCCCTTGGGCTTCACCTGAGTACCGCCCGAGGGCAGATGGAAATCGGCGCGCTGTGGGTTCCACATCACCTCAAGCATCGGATTGCTCGCGGCGGCGGCCAATTGCGGGCGCAATGACGCGGGTGCCGCTTCGATCACCCGGACATTCGCGGCGATCTGCTCCAGCAAACCGGTGCGCTCGATGGGAGGCCGACCCCAGGTGCCAGCCAGTTGCACGAACAGACCATTGAGTGCCAGCGAAGCGACCATTGCCGCGACGATGGTCAGCGCAATGCGGCTCCTGAGGGTATCGCGAGGGGATATACGACGGATCACGAACGGGTCACCTTGGCAGAAAACATGTACCCGCCGTTACGCACCGTGCGAATCAGGTCCGGGCGCTTGCTGTCCGGCTCGATCTTGCGTCGCAGTCGGCTGACCTGCACGTCGATACTGCGGTCATAGGCGTCGTAGCCCTGCCCGCGCGCCAGGTCGATCAGTTGTTCGCGGGTGAGAATGCGTTGTGGATGTTCGAGAAAGACCAATAGCAGATCGAACTCGCCAGCGGACAAGGGAATCATCACGCCTTGGGGTGAACGCAGCTCGCGACAGGTGATATCCAGCTGCCAGTCGGCGAAGGTGATGATCGGCCGCAGTGGCTCATGCCCCAGGTTTTTCTCGCCGGCACGACGCTGGACGGCGCGCAGCCGGGCGAGCAGTTCCCGAGGGTCGAACGGTTTGGTCAGGTAATCGTCGGCGCCCAGTTCCAGACCGACAATGCGATCGCTCAGCTCCCCCATGGCGGTCAACATGATAATCGGAATGGCCGTACGGGCCCGCAGCTTCTGGCACAGGCTCAGGCCACCTTCGCCCGGCAGCATCAGGTCGAGGATGATGGTGTCCGGCCGGCTTTTTTCAATCGCCGCCCACATGGCTTCGCCATGGGTGGCCACGTCCACCTCATAGGCATGCTGAACGAAGAACTGCTTCAGCAAGGCCAGGATTTCCACATCATCGTCGACGATCAGCAGTCTGCTCACGTTCAGAGGGTCCACGGGTCAAAAAAGGAGCGTATCTAAAACCATTCCGACGTCAGGGTCATATATTTCAATCGCGCAACATTTCTACCGGGCTGACATCAACCGGACATACTGGCGCAACCGCTCTGCCGCAACCTGCGCGACTTTCAAGTCATGAGGTCTTCCATGCAGGGATCGAACAGTCCATACCCGGTCGAGACGGTCGACAGCGCTCACACAGTGATCCTCAACCAGCGCACCAGTGAGCCCGAGCACAACGAGCCGATTCTATTCCAGCAGTCGTGCGTCGGACTGACCGATGATCGGACCCACGTGGTGCTGCGCCGCTACTTCGAACGCTACAGCCCGAGCACCAGCACTTGGGTGGAATACGTCCATAGCGTGCCCATTGCCGAATTCACCCAGTGGATCATGGCCAATGGCGCTCTGCGCATCGAAAGCTCGGATGACCTCCCCGCCGCTCACACCAGCCAGTGATCAGTGGCGCACCACTTCTATAAACCCTCCAAACCAGGACTCCTTCGATGAGAAAAAGATTCTCGCTGCCGCTATTGGCTGCCGCCACGCTGGTGCTGTCGGCGTGCACCAGCAAAAAAGTCAGCCCCGACGCGTACTCAGGATTTTTGCATGACTACAGCCTGCTGACGGAGCATCAGTCACCCTCGGGACAAACGGTGTTGAGCTGGGTAACCCCGGCACTCAAGCCCGAACGCTACACGCAGGTTTATATCGAACCGAGCCAGTTCTACCCCAATCCCCTGCCGACCGAGCGCATACCCCAGACCACCCTGTCCGACACCACCTGGTACTACGACGCCGCGCTCAAGCACGAGCTGGGCAAGGTCATGAAGGTGGTCACGACCCCAGGCCCCAACACCCTGATCGTGCGGCCTGCAATTACCCGCGTGGCGGCCAGTACCCAAAGCCTGCGCTACTATGAATGGTTACCTATTACCCTGGTTGCCGCGGGTGTCAGCACGGCCACCGGCATTCGTGATCAGGACAGTGAAATTGCCACCGAGGTCGTCTTTCTCGATGGCGGGACCGGGGTCGTCGTCGCTGAAGTGGTACGCAAAGGCACGGGGTTAACCCTGGAAAACGACAAGCAAGTCATCACCACAGCAGACGTCAAGGGCGTACTGGATGGCTGGGCCAGCGACCTGCGCAATTCGTATGTGGCCATGCGCAAGTAACGATGTAGGCCCTATCCAGCGCCTCGCAGGCAGTGGGTGGGGCTTGAGCCCGCTTGTTGAAACGGCAATATCGAACTTGCCAACTTGGATCCACTGAGGAAAGCTGATTCCGGCAGGGAGTCCAAGCAATCTGGCAGGAACTCAAAAGCAGCCAGCGACTTGCTGTAGCAAAGTGCGAACATGCCAGTCACCGGCTTTTCCCCCAGGAATGCACCCATGTTCAGCGCCAAAGCATCGTCCAAAAGATCACCCCTTGCCCGGCTCGCCCTGGCCATCTCCCTGAGCGCCATCGGCCTGCCGTTCTGGGCGAGCAATGCCCAGGCCCACGGCGGTCATGCCGAAATGGTGCCGCTGCAAGCGGGCCTCGAGGAGTTTGGCGCCACAGTCAAATGGGACGACTATTCGAACATGTTCACCATCGCCAAGGATGGGGTCTATCTCAAGGTCAAGCCGGACAGCAAGGTGGCCATGCTCAACGGCAAGCGCATGGAGTTGACGGTGCCGGTGGTGTTCAAGGGCAAGACCGCGTTCATGTCCAAGGACTTCATCAACCAGGTGTTCCAATCTGGCCTGGACACCACCTTTGTCGTCGAAACCCGCCCTAACCCGCTCAACCCGTTGAGTGCGGACGAAATCAACACCGCCGTGGATATCGTCAAGAAATCGGAAAACTACAAACCGGGCTTCCGCTTCACTGAAGTCTCGGTCAAGGAACCGCCGAAAGACCAGGTGTGGAACTTCGTCTACACCGGGCAAAACGTCACCCAATCGCGCCAGGCCAGTATCGTGGTGCTCGATGGCAAGCACGTGATCGAGGCGCTGGTGGATCTCGACAGCAAACAACTCACGTCGTGGAAGCCGGTTCAAGGCGCCCACGGCATGGTGCTGCTGGACGATTTCGCGACCGTGCAGGCCGCTGTCGAATCCAGCCCGGAATATGCTGCGGCCCTGGCCAAACGCGGCATCAATGACGTGAAAAAGGTCGTGGCCACGCCGCTGACCGTCGGTTATTTCGACGGCAAGGACGGCCTGGCGCAAGACAAACGCCTGCTGAAAATCGTCAGCTATCTCAATACCGACGACGGCAACTACTGGGCGCACCCGATCGAAGGCCTGGTGGCGATCGTCGATCTGGAGCAGAAAAAACTCATCAAGATCGAAGACGAAGCGATCGTTCCAGTGCCGATGAAACCGACGCCCTACGACGGACGTGGGCGCAAGGGCGTCGCGGTCAAGCCGCTGGAAATCATCGAGCCGCAAGGCAAGAACTACACCATCACCGGCAACAGCATTCACTGGCAGAACTGGGACTTCCACGTGCGTCTCGATTCGCGGGTCGGTCCGATCCTGTCCACGGTCACTTATGACGACAAGGGCAAGAAACGCAAGATCATGTACGAAGGCTCGTTGGGCGGCATGATCGTGCCTTACGGCGACCCGGATGTCGGCTGGTACTTCAAGGCATACCTGGACTCCGGCGATTACGGCATGGGCACACTGACCTCGCCCGTCGCCCGCGGCAAAGACGCCCCGGAAAACGCCGTGCTGCTGGACGCCACCATCGCCGACTACACCGGCGCGCCCACTAAAATCCCACGCGCCATGGCCGTGTTCGAACGCTACGCCGGCCCGGAATACAAACACCAGGAAATGGGCCAGCCCAACCTCAGTACCGAACGCCGTGAACTGGTGGTGCGCTGGATCAGCACCGTCGGCAACTACGACTACATCTTCGACTGGGTCTTCCAGCAGAACGGCACCATCGGCATCGACGCCGGCGCTACCGGCATCGAAGCGGTCAAAGGCGTGAAGTCCAAAACCATGCACGAAGACACCGCCAAGGAAGACACCCGCTACGGCACCCTGCTCGACCACAACATCGTCGGCACCACGCACCAGCACATCTATAACTTCCGCCTGGATATGGACGTGGACGGCGAGCAAAACTCGCTGGTGGAAGTCAACCCGGTGGTACTGCCCAACGACCGTGGCGGACCACGCACCAGCACCATGCAGACGGAAACCAAAGTGGTCAGCACCGAACAACAGGCCGCCCAGAAATTCGACCCGTCGACCGTGCGCCTGCTGACCAACTTCAGCAAGGAAAACAAAGTCGGCAACCCGGTTTCCTATCAGCTGATTCCGTATGCCGGCGGCACGCACCCGGTGGCCAAGGGCGCCAACTTCGGCCAGGACGAATGGCTGTATCACCGCCTCAGCTTCATGGACAAGCAACTGTGGGTGACCCAATACAACCCAGAAGAAAAGTACCCGGAAGGCAAGTACCCGAACCGTTCGGACAAAGACTCGGGCCTGGGGCAATTCACCCAGGACAACCAGTCCATCGAAAACACCGACGACGTCGTCTGGCTAACCACCGGCACCACCCACATCGCCCGCGCCGAAGAATGGCCGATCATGCCGACCGAATGGGTGCATGTGCTGTTGAAACCGTGGAATTTCTTCGATGAAACGCCGACGTTGAATTTTAATTCGCCGAAGTAAAGCGCGAAAAGATCGCAGCCTTCGGCAGCTCCTACAGAATCGGGTTTGCACACGGGCCATGTAGGAGCTGCCGAAGGCTGCGATCTTTTAAGCCTCACAAAAAAACCGCAGACAATTACTTGTTTGCGGGCTGTTTCTTGCAGGTGAACACGGACTGCTGATTCTGAGCTGTATATCCCACCCTGATTTTCTTGAAAACATCCAGAGCAAAATCATCCATGACTCTTATATCCGTATGTTCCTCAGAATACTGATAACTTCCTTGAGTGTTAATTGAGAACTTTCGACTCACCCTATTCACAACCTCACCCCTATTAACATAAACCTCTCGCCCATCTCGACCCAAGAAGGTGCTCACTCGATTTTTCCCGACCCCGAAACTTGTAATGGGTCCTGGATTGAGAAGTGAAACCTCAACGACAGCGCGATCAACGCCATCTTCCGGGGCAGGGATAGACCAAAGCTGGATAGTCACCCGTGATTCATCAGAAACCGCTTTCGCCTCTACAATTTTCATCGTCGGATATTCAACGACCAGCTCTATTTTTCCATCTTGTTTGTAAGCCACAAATCGGCATTCATCTTCATTTTCAGAACCCTTAACCCCAGATTGATCCCCATACTTTGTAAAAGCAGTTTCAGCAAATAAAAAACTTAAAACGCCAAAACATACCAATCCATATATAGCGACATATTTTTTTGCCATTGAATCACCTTCACCGAAATCAAATTGATCGACTTCGGAATATTACGCCCACATCTGTATAAATATTAGCCAGCAACTTCTGATAGCACAGTAATACTCATCCGACACGGAACAAGCACCCAATCAATTTCTTGTCGGAAAGTTCTTTTATGGATTTATTCCTACAGACTTAAATGCCTTGAACTACATCAGAGTCAAAGCTTGCCAGCAACAATTTCCGCTCAACATCCACAGTTGATTTGGCTGATATCAAATTCTGTGTTCGCCGCTATCCCCTGTGGGAGCTAGCCTGCTAGCGATGGCGGTAGGTCTGACGCATTGATGTTGGATGTGCTGATGTCATCGCTAGCAGGCTAGCTCCCACAGGTTTATGAGGCGCACACAAAATCCGCGATCAACCGCGAATCCTGTAGGAAAAACTCAAGCGTGCTGCTTGCGATACTCCCCCGGCGCAATGCCGAAGCGCGTCTTGAACGCCGTCGAGAAATAGCTCGAATCGGAGAACCCCCACGAGTACCCCAGCACCGACAACTTCTCCTCCTTGCCCGACTGACGCAGGGACTCGGCGCACAGGTCCAGCCGACGGTTCTTGATGTAGCGCGCTACCACCAGGCCTTTCTTGGCGAACATGCGGTACAGGCCGCGGGTGGACATGCCGACTTCCCGCGCCAGCCATTCCGGGCAGAGTTCTTCGCAGCGGATGTTCGCGTCGATAAAGTTCAGGGTCTTGCGGAAGGTGCGCTCGTGCGGGTCCGTGCAATCTTCGGTCTGGCTGATGGCTGGACGCAGCAGGCTGACAATCGCTTCCAGGGTCGCTTCGCTTTCTTGCCGGCTCAGTTGCTGCTGGCTGGCGGCATCGAGGATAAGACGATGGGAAAGCCTGGCGATCGGTGATGTCGCGACAATCCGGTGGCCGCACTTGACCTGATTGAAGCGCAGGGTTTGCTCCACCAGTTGGTACGGAAGGATCAGCGATAACTGCCGGGAATTTTCGCTGTAGGTGAAGTCGCTGGGCCGCGAGGCATCGATCAGCGTGATGTCGCCGGCCGACAGCAAAACCTTGTCATCACCCTGGGCCATGCCCGCCGTGCCGTCGAGCTGAAACACCGCAAAGTATTTATCGCCCTCGCCCGCCGTCACCTGCTGGGGCGTGCGGTACAGCCGCGCCTGACAGACATCGACGAAGCTGAGCTTGAGCGCATCGTTGTGGTATTCGCGGATCTGACCGGCGAAGCCCGCGCCCAGGGGTTGTGCGTTGAAGGCGCCACAGATCTGGTTGATCTGATGGATCCATTGATCGAACCCATCATGACGCTGTGCAATTGTGGAAATCATGTCAGGCCTCGCGAGGCTTATTTTTATTGTCTACCGCACGACATCGGATGCATCAAATCTCCTGAACCGCACCAATCCCTGAACAATGACGTGCTATTTCAGTCCGCCAAAACGCCGGTAAAAGCTTTCCCCCACATCCGGCAACGGGCCATCGGCCGTCTCCAGTGCAGTGTTCAGCCATTCTTCGGCCTTGGCGAAGATCAAACGGTAAATGTTGCGGCACAGCTGCCGAGCGGCGCGGCCTTCCCAATCGCCGGGCAGCAACTCGTCCGGCAGTTGAGGGTCACGCAGCAGCAGCTTGCGGTACTCGTGGATCAGCAGAATCCGTGCCAGGAAGCAGTCGGCTGGCTGCAGGTTCTCTTGCTCGCGCAGCGCTTGCCACAGTGGCCGGAACAGCTGGATGAACTCACTGTAATGCGTGGCCAGTTCTTCGATGTTCCAGCTCTCGCGCACCTGCAGGCGCAGGGCCTTGGAGGCCAGTACATCCTGCGCGGTGGTTTCGAAGACGATGGTGTCTTCCTGCGCGCCGAGGTCCAGCAAGGTTGCGTTGACATCGGAGCGGTCGCTGCGCGGGCACGCCAGCACCGCCGGCGAGATCGCACCAAAACCTTGCCACTCCAGTTCTTCACGCACCTGTTTGCGCTTGTCCTGAGTCAATTGCGACAGCATGACCAGGCACCAAGAACCGTCCCAGGCTGGCATCGTCGTGCTGTAGACCCGCTTGAAGGCCTTGTCGAAACGCCGGCGACCGGTACCGGTCAGGCTGTAGTAGCTGCGGCGACCGACTTTCTCGGCGGTGAGCCAGCCTTCCTTGGTCAAACGAAAAATCGAGGTGCGGATCAGCCGTTCGTTGATGCCGATCGGTTCGAGCAACTGAATCAGGCTGCCCAGCCAGACAGTCCCGCCATGGGGTTCGATGGCATCACCGTACAAGGTGATGATCAGGGAACTGGCGCGGATCGGCGTCTGCTCCTGGAAGCGGGTAATCAGATGGTTCAAGGGTGTCAGGGACGACATGGGCGTACCGAGCAAAAAAAGAAAAGGAATATACCGAAAGTCTGTCCGTTAATTGCAAATCACTCTGTAGGAGCTGCCGCAGGCTGCGATCTTTTGATC
>NZ_JBOIBY010000463.1:0-1883 GCF_050739655.1 Pseudomonas sp.
GACCGACCCTTGGGAGTTGATGATTCATGGATATCCGTAAAGTTAAGAAACTGATCGAATTGCTGGAAGAGTCCGGCATCGACGAGCTCGAGATCAAGGAAGGCGAAGAGTCCGTACGCATCAGCCGCCACAGCAAAACCCCGGCTCAGCAGTATTACGCACCGGCCCCAATGCCTGCTCCGGCTGCCGCGCCTGCCGCCGCTCCGGCTGCCGCTGCCGCACCTGCTGCTCCTGCCGCGCCAGCGCTGAACGGCACCGTTGCCCGTTCGCCGATGGTTGGCACTTTCTACCGCAAGTCTTCGCCAACCTCGCCATCCTTCGTTGAAGTTGGCCAGACCGTGAAGAAAGGCGACACCCTGTGCATCGTTGAAGCCATGAAGATGATGAACCACATCGAAGCTGAAACCAGCGGTGTGATCGAATCCATCCTCGTTGAAGACGGCCAGCCGGTTGAGTTCGACCAACCGCTGTTCACCATCGTTTGAACCGCGGAGAGCCTTTGATGACTGCGAAGTTGGAAAAAGTTCTGATCGCTAACCGCGGTGAGATCGCCCTGCGGATTCTGCGTGCCTGCAAAGAGATGGGCATCAAGACCGTCGCCGTTTACTCCAAGGCCGACAAAGAGCTGATGCACCTGGGCCTGGCAGACGAATCCGTCTGCATCGGTCCGGCATCGGCTGCCCACTCCTACCTGCACATCCCGGCCATCATCGCCGCGGCCGAAGTGACCGGCGCTACCGCCATTCACCCAGGCTACGGTTTCCTTGCGGAAAACGCCGACTTCGCCGAGCAGGTCGAGAACTCCGGCTTTGCCTTCATCGGCCCGAAAGCTGAAACCATCCGCCTGATGGGCGACAAGGTTTCGGCCAAGCACGCGATGATCGAAGCTGGCGTACCGACCGTTCCAGGCTCCGACGGCCCGCTGCCGGAAGACGAAGAAACCGCTCTGCGCATTGGTCGCGAAGTCGGTTACCCGGTGATCATCAAGGCCGCTGGCGGCGGTGGTGGTCGCGGCATGCGCGTTGTGCACAAGGAAGAAGACCTGATTGCCTCGGCGAAACTGACCCGCTCCGAAGCAGGCGCGGCGTTCGGCAACCCGATGGTCTATCTGGAAAAGTTCCTGACCAACCCACGTCACGTGGAAGTCCAGGTCCTTTCCGATGGCCAGGGCCATGCTATCCATCTGGGCGACCGCGACTGCTCGTTGCAACGTCGTCACCAGAAAGTTCTCGAAGAAGCGCCGGCACCGGGCATCGACGAGAACGCGCGTGAGGAAGTCCTCGCCCGCTGCGTCAGGGCGTGCATCGACATCGGCTATCGTGGCGCAGGTACTTTCGAGTTCCTGTACGAGAACGGTCGTTTCTACTTCATCGAGATGAACACTCGTGTCCAGGTAGAGCACCCGGTATCGGAAATGGTCACCGGCATCGACATCGTCAAGGAGATGCTCAGCATCGCCGCCGGCAACAAACTGTCGTTCACCCAGGATGACGTCGTCATCCGCGGTCACGCACTGGAATGCCGGATCAACGCCGAAGACCCGAAAACCTTCATGCCGAGCCCGGGCACGGTCAAGCATTTCCACGCTCCAGGCGGCAACGGCGTTCGCGTCGACTCGCACCTGTACAGTGGTTATGCCGTTCCGCCGAACTACGATTCGTTGATCGGCAAGCTGATCACCTACGGCGCAACCCGTGACGAAGCCATGGCGCGCATGCGCAATGCGCTGGACGAAATCGTGGTCGACGGGATCAAGACCAACATCCCGCTGCACCGCGACCTGACCCGCGACGAAGGCTTCTGCAAAGGGGGCGTGAATATTCACTACCTCGAGCACAAGCTGGCTGGCGAGAAGCACTAAGCTTCGAACCCATCGACAAAGC
>NZ_JBOIBY010000464.1:0-22797 GCF_050739655.1 Pseudomonas sp.
CTCCTACAGGGGATTGTGGTGGTCCGCCAGGGCAGTAACTATGGTTAAATGCCGCCCCCGAAAATTGCCGACCCGAACCGATGAACACCGAAGCCCTCTCCACCCTTCATGAGCATTTGCTGACTGCCCTGACAGCGCCCCCCGCAGAAACCCGTCGCCTGTTCCACGGCCGTGGCCGCTGCTGGCCGGGGCTGGAGCAACTGACCGTGGACTGGCTGCAAGGCGTGGTGCTGGTGGCGTTGTTCAAGGAGCCGGAACCTTCGCAGCTGGAAGACCTGAAACAGTTGCTGATGACCATCACCCAGTCAGCGCAATGGGCACAATCCGGTGCGCACACCTTGCTGCTGCAACATCGCTATCTGCTGCAAAGCACCACCGAATGGCTGCTGGGCGATGTCATCGACGAAATGACCATCACCGAGGGTGGCCTGAAGTATCGGGTGGACCTGGGCCGTAAACAGAACACCGGCCTGTTCCTCGACATGCGCTACGGTCGCGATTGGGTGCGGGCCAATGCCGAAGGTAAACGGGTGTTGAACCTGTTCGCCTACACCTGCGGCTTCTCGGTGGCGGCCATCGAAGGTGGCGCGACCCACGTGGTCAACCTCGACATGTCCAGCCCGGCCCTGAACCGTGGTCGGGACAATCATCGGCTTAACGAACACGATATGAGCAAGGTCACTTTCCTGGGCCACGACTTGTTCAAGTCCTGGGGCAAAGTGATCGGCAAAGGCCCGTACGACCTGGTGATCATAGATCCGCCGTCGTTCCAGAAAGGCAGTTTTTTGCTGACCAAGGATTACCAGCGTGTGCTGCGTCGCCTGCCCGAGTTGCTTACGCCTGAAGGCACTGTGCTGGCCTGCATGAACGACCCGTCCTTCGGTGCAGACTTCCTGATCGACGGCGTGACCCGCGAGGCGCCGAGCTTGCGGTTTGAGCAGCGGCTTGAGAATCCGCCGGAATTTCCGGACGCCGATGCGGAGTGTGGGCTCAAGGCGTTGGTTTTTACCCTCCTGTAGGAGCGAGCTTGCTCGCGAAGAACTCAAGAACACCGCGGGCATTCAGAGAGCACGCGTTATCGTTGAACTCCATCGCGAGCAAGCTCGCTCCCACAGAGGACCAACGCAAACAACTCCCCATGACCATTCACATTGAGCTTGTGATAGAGGTTGCGCCGATGCACTTTCACCGTCTCCGGTGAAATCCCCATTCGCTGGGCGATGGCCTTGCTGGAGAAGCCTTGCAGGATCAGGCGAGCGGTTTCGATTTCCCGGGTGGTCAGGCGTGCATCGAAACGGTCGAGCAGGGTCGCCATATCCCCGGCTGCAGGCTCCACGGCCGGGCCTTGGGGCGGCAGCAGTAGCAGGTGGCGGCGCATGGCGGCCAGCACCCAGTCTCGTACGCAGAGCAAGCGACCTTGTTCTTCATGGCTGAAGCGGGTTGAGCGTCCGAGGGACAAGCCGAGCACGGCGCCGTCGACATTGACCATGAACTGCAATTCGTCGCCGCCCACCACTTTGCAGAAGTAGCTGAGGTAGTACTCGCTGTGCTGGAACTGGTCGGGGGCCACCGAATCAAGGCTGTGCAGGCCGTCGGCGATGCTGGCGCAGACCGCCTGATAAAACGGATCGAGCAGGTACATGCCGGCGCTGTAATCGGCCAGTTCTTCCTGTTCGTCGGCGCTGCGCTTGTAGTCGAAATCGACCAACAGACGCGGCACTCGACCGGCCTGCATCACTGCCACCAGCGCATTGTCCAGCGGCACCAATAAACGCAGGGTGTCCACCAGCGCCCGCCAAAATCCGTCCTCGCCCACCGAGCCGAACATCCGCGCCAGGCCCTGGTGCAGCGGCAACTCTTTCAACAACGCGTCCACGTACTACCCCTTTCGAGTAACCCATGATGGGAATGGGTAACGGCCACCCCGGTCGATACGCTGCAAGCTCCTGAACATCACCGGCCGCAGCAGGCCAGGAGTGCCGCATCATGAGTGGTCACCGCTCGTATTTCAATCTGGGGCTTGGCGCCTGCCTGGCGGTTTCGCTGTCGGCGGTGGCGGCCGATGGCCCGACCGTTCACGTGTACAACTGGTATGACTACATCGGCCCCAACACCCTGCATGACTTCAAGCGCGACACCGGCATCCAGCCGGTCTACGACACCTTCGACAGCGCCGAAGTGCTGGAAGGAAAACTGCTGACCAGCCGCAGCGGCTACGACGTGGTGGTGGCCAGCAACTACAGCCTGCCGACCCTGATCAAGGCCGGCGCCCTCGCCCCTTTGCCACACGCCGAGATGCCGGATTTCAAGAACATGGACACCGACCTGCTGGCGAAACTGGCCAACAACGATCCGGGCAACCAGTTCGCCGTGCCCTATCTGTGGGGCACCAACGGTATCGGCTACAACATCGACAAGGTCCGCGCCGCCTTGGGTGACAAGGCGCCGGTGGATTCCTGGGACCTGATATTCAAGGAAGAGAACCTGGCCAAGCTTGGCGAATGTGGCGTGGCGATGCTCGACTCGCCTTCGGAAATGCTCCCGGTCGCCCTGCACTATCTGGGCCTGCCGCCCAACAGCACCAACCCCGAGGACTACAAGAAGGCCGAAGCGCTGCTGCTCAAGTTGCGTCCGCATATCGCCTACTTCAACTCGTCGAAGTTCATCAGCGATTTGTCCAACGGCAATATCTGCGTGGCGGTGGGTTGGTCCGGCGCAATGCTGGAAGCCAAATCCACCGCCGAGCAAGCCGGCAACGGGGTCAAGATCGCCTACAGCCTGCCCAAGGAAGGCGCGCCAGTGTGGTTCGACACGCTGGTGCTGCTCAAGGACGCCCCGCATCCGCAACAGGGTCTTGCGTTCATCGACTACCTGATGCGCGCCGAGGTCATCGCGCCGGTCAGCTCTCACCTCAATTACCCCAACGGCAATCGCAACGCGACGGCGCTGGTGGCGGAGGCGACGCGGACCAATCCGGCGGTGTATCCGTCGGCCGAAGCCTTGGCCACCCTCTTCACCTTGCAGCCTCTGCCGCCAGCGACCGAACGGGTGCGCACGCGGATCTGGAGCAAGGTCAAAAACGGCCAATAAATCCACCGAAGATGCCTGTGCAGATCGTTCCCACGCTCTGCGTGGGAACGATCAATCTCAACAAGTCATGAATGAATCTGAACATGAGAACCCCCATGAAACCACGTGCTCGCGACTTGAATATCCAGTTCGGCAAACTGCAACCCGGCCCGCTCAATGCCATCACCGATGTGCCCGGCGTGCGGGTCGGCCACAGCGATGTACGAGGACGCACCGCCAGCGGTCGCGACGTTCTGACCGGCGTCACCGTGATCGAACCCCGTGCCGGTTCCACCAGCCAGCAACCGTGTTTTGCCGGTGTCCATGTGCTCAATGGCAACGGCGATGCCACGGGGCTGGAGTGGATTCGTGAGGCGGGTCTGCTGACCAGTCCGGTCGCGTTCACCAACACCCACAGCCTGGGCGTGGTACGTGATGCCCTGATCGTCGTCGACCGGGAGCAGCAAGCTGACGACGGCAGGCTCTACTGGAACATGCCGGTGGTGCTGGAAACCTTCGACGGGCTGCTCAATGACATCAACGGCTTTCACGTCAAGCCCGAACACGTGGCCGAAGCCGTGAGCAATGCGCAGAGCGGTCCCGTGGCAGAAGGCAATGTCGGCGGTGGCAGCGGCATGATCTGCCACGAATTCAAGGGCGGCATCGGCACCGCGTCACGACGCTTGAGCGGTGCGCAAGGTGGCTGGACGGTCGGCGCGATCGTGCAGGCCAACCATGGCATCCGAGCTGAGTTGCGCGTCGATGGCTACCCGGTCGGGCGCTACATGGAGCAGGTCGATTCGCCGTTCCTCAAGGCTTCGCTGCCGCATCCCGGCATGGGTTCGATCGTCGTCTGCCTGGCCACCGATTCCCCGCTGCTACCGCATCAATGCACGCGCCTGGCCCAACGCGCCAGCCTCGGCCTGGCCCGGACCGGCGGCGGCAATGAAGACCACAGTGGCGACATCTTCATCGCCTTCGCCACCGGCAACCAGCACGTACCCCCGGCGGCTTACGAGAGCAAAAAAGCCCCCACCACCGACAACCTGAGCATGGTCAATAACGACCACATCAGTGAGTTGTTCCTGGCGGCGACAGAAGCCGTGGAAGAAGCCATCATCAACGCCTTGCTGGCCGCCAATCCCGCCGAAGGAAATGGCCATGCCGTGTCGGCGCTGGATGCCGATACACTGATCAAAGCCCTGCGTCGCGCCGGATGGCCGGGGGATACGACTAGTGGTACTTGAGTGAACCACTCGGTCTTTCTACGATGAACTTACGCAGCCGCTTGTTGGCTCAACAAGCCGTTGCGTAGGTGGTGAGTGCACTGAACCCCTATCAAGCTCGCCGCCTGCTTCATGCGCATCTTGAGCCTCAATGGCTCCAGTTCTCCCCATCAAAGAGCTTTGAGGCTCTTTTTTAAGTGCTGGCATGAATCAAAAAAACGCTGGAAGCAGCTTTGCTCCCAGCGTTTTTTTGTGAGTGGCCTTGATCGCGATCAGACCAGGCGAAGTCGTGGACCGCTACCCGGCACCGCATCGTCCCCCAACCGCCCGCGCACGTATTCCTGGGCCTTGCGCGTCAACTGATCCAGATGCCGGTCCCGCTGTTTCTCCGCATCGACCATCGCCCGCTTGCCGTGTCTTTGCAGCAGGTAAGTATGAATCTGTCGCACCTCCAGCGAGCTGTAGATCGGTGCCACATCCAGCAGGGCCATCAAGCCGTCGCTGCCATGGTCGCGGGTGTTCATCAAGACCTGGGTTGCACGCACGCCCACCACCTGAAAGCCCATCGCCTCGAAAAACGGCACCTTGGCCACCGCACACGTCAGTTCGGCATGGGGATAACGGCCGACCATCTCGCGCAGCATTCGTCGCGCGACACCCTGGCGCCGATGCTCGGCCTGAACCGCCATGTACGCCACGCCGCAGGCGTCGGGATCGTCCTTGACCGGCAGGTACAGCAGGAAACCCACGACTTTCTCCGGGTCGTCCAGGTCGGTGGCGACGATCAATTCCACATCGATGCCTTTGGTCCCGTTCAACGCCTCCAGATACAGGTGAACCTCAAAGCCGATCGCGTACTGGTAGACGTTGTACAGCAGGTTGCTGGCGGGAATGGCAACCATGCTGATGTCGGTCAGGTTATCGACCACCATCTGCAGGATCTGGCTGTTGATGTGCTCGGGGCACGGGGTTTTGAAATGGCTGATGTGGGGCATTGCGGGGGGGCGGCTCCGGGTGCGGTGTGGGGCTTTCGTTGCAGGCTGCCTATCATAACGTGCTCTGGCCTTTTTCCCGCACCCGTGTGCTGTCAGAAGAGTTTGTGCCGGGTTTGCCGGCCCCTTCGCGGGCAAGCCTCGCTCCCACGGGGTTGCGTGGCGTCCGCAAAATTTGCGTTCGCTGAGGATCCCTGTAGGAGCGAGGATTACCGCTCCAGCCAACGCCGATGCGCCTCGCGAACGGAAAGGCCTGATAAAAATTCATTTGATAATGACTATTGTTTTCTTCCATGCCAGTTAAATTTTGCAAGGCCTACCGCTCATCCGGGGAAGCAACCCCCTGAAATCACGGTCTTTCCCCCTACTTTGCGCGATATTCCCCAGCTCCCCATCCGACGTCACTGAAACACTCAGAAATAACCTACTAATTAATTAGGAATTTTTATCAGTCACGGTAGTGGCGCAGTAGTTGCACATCCCCCTGATACCCGCGCTGTCGTCCCAATCCTGGGGACGGCGGGATTCGCCGATTTCGGCATGCTGCGAGGGGAAAAATAAAATGAAGCGTGCAAATCCTCAGTTCAAGTCAGCCAGCTATCTGCGCAGGTCCGGCGTGGCCTCCGCGATGCTCATTACTTTGGCCACGGCCAATGCGGTACCGCTCGACGATGTCAGCCAGCCGCCACCGACGGACCCCTCGGCCTACTACAATCCGCCCGCCGACCCGGTCGCCGCGGCCGCAGCGCTGGATGCCTTGAAAGGATTGCCGGAAGCCAACCAGGGCGCGATTGCCCTGCCTAATGGCGAATTCGGCGACCGCGATACACCCCGCGCGGATAACGTGCTGCCGCCGAGCCTGCAAACCTCGTTCAACTACCCCACCAACGGCAAACCCAGCCCACTGTATGGAGCGCAACCGTTCACCCAGCAACTGCTGCTGTTCGAGGAATTCGGCCCGGAAAAACTCGACCCGACGACCCCCGCGCCACCGCTGACTTTTCCCGTGCCCACCGCCGGCCCGGCACCGGAGCAAGACCCCAACAGCATCGCCCGCAGCGCGCCTTCCACAGCCACGCTGAACGCCTTCATGCGCCAGCCGGGGTTGTTCCCGTTTCCGACGCAGTTTTCCAACTCGCTGGACCGCAACCCCTGGAAGTCGCAAATCGAAGCCTTCCTCAATCGTTACCCGGTAGGTTCGCCGGCCGAGGGGCGGCCACCGGGAAAAGGCTGGTCGCACCAGCGCTGGAACGAGTTCTACCCGCAGGTCGCCTTCAAAACCGTGCAAGTGGGTGCGCGGATCAACGGCGGCGTGCGCGATCGCAAACAGTTGCACAACTATGCCGCGGGTGAATTCGGCCCTGGCGGGCTCTACTACCAGACCTCGGACATCCCGACCACCACGGGCACCACGCAGAAAATCGATACCCGCTTCCACCCCAATTTCCCGATACAGAATCACAATGCGCTCTGGACCTTCGACGGTACCTTTCCGCCAAAACTACTGATGGTGCGTTACGGTCAACCAGTGCTGATGCGTCACTACAACGCCCTGCCGATAGACCCGGCAGCCAACATGGGTTTTGGCCTGCACACCATCAGCACCCACGAACACAACGGTCACAACCCGGCCGAGAGTGACGGCTTTACCAACGCGTTCTTCTTTCCAGGCCAGTACTACGACTATCGCTGGCCGATGCAACTGGCCGGTTACGACACCATCAACACCGACGCCCATGACGCACGCGCGGCATTCCCTTGCTCGCCGGGCGAAACCCTGTTCGTCAACGACGCCAACCCGGGCCTGAAGACCTGCGACAACGGCAGCATCAAGATTCGTGGCGATTGGCGTGAAACCATGAGCACCCACTGGTTCCACGACCACATGCTCGATTTCACCGCCCAGAACGTCTACAAGGGCGACGCGGCGATGATGAACTACTACAGCGCCCTCGATCGTGGCAACGAAGCGCTGGAAGACACCGTCAACCTGCGTTTCCCCAGCGGTTCGACCTTGCCGTGGGGTAACCGCGACTACGACGTCAACCTGGTGGTGGCCGACAAGGCCTGGGATCAGAACGGTCAGTTGTGGTTCAACCCGTTCAACACCGATGGCTTTCTCGGTGACCAGATGCTGGTCAACTGGCAATACCAACCGCGCCTGAAAGTGCGGGCGCGCAGCTATCGTTTCCGCATTCTCAATGGCTCGGTGTCTCGCTACATAAAGATCGCCGTGGTACGTGAAGTCGCCGGTAAAGGCGGCGAATTTCCCGGACCTTCCGGGTCCAATGTGTCCTACAACCGTGTGCCGTTCCACTTGATCGGCAACGACGGCAACATCATGGAGCATGCCGTGCCGTTCGACGGCAGCATGGACCTGGACGGCGACGGCGATAAGCAGAATCACAACGCGATCCTGCCCACCCAGGGCATCGCCGAGCGCTTCGACATCATCGTCAACTTCGCGAAAAACGGCATCAGTACCGGAGACAAGATCTACTTCGTCAACCTGATGGAACACAAGACTGGCAAGGGCCCGGAGAAAAATCCGCTGAGCCTGGCCGACGTGCTGTCCGAGAAGTACAAAGCGGTGATCAAACAGGGCAGCAAAGGCCCGGAATGGGACAAGGGCGATCCGGTGGTGGGCAAGTTCCTGCAAATGGTGGTGCAGCCTTACAGCGGCACGGACGTGAGCATGAACCCCGCCGACTATGAACCCGCCAAGCCGGGCAAGGCCGCCGGTAAAATCATGATCCCGCTGCCCCTCGATCGTAACGATCCCACCGTGCAGGCCAAGCTGAAAGACGCGCGGCACCGTGAGTTCATTTTCGGCCGTTCCGACGGCACCGACGAAGCGCCGTGGACCATCAAGACCGACGGTGGTCCTGGCTACAACATGGACCCACGCCGCATCAGCGCAGCCCCGCAACTGGCCAACGGCCCGACCGATGGCGGCTTCAGCGGCGACGGCACCCTGGAAGTGTGGAACATCAAGAACGGCGGCAACGGTTGGAACCACCCGGTGCACGTGCACTTTGAAGAGGGCATCATCCTCAGTCGCGACGGCAAGGCGCCACCGGTCTGGGAGCAAGGCGCACGCAAGGACGTGTATCGCATCGGTGAAGGCATCGACAGTTCGGTGGATGTGGAAATGGCGATCCACTTCCGTGAATTTGCCGGGACCTACATGGAGCACTGCCACAACACCCAGCATGAGGACAGCTCGATGCTGCTGCGTTGGGATATCGAGCATCCCGGTCAGTTCCAGTTGATGCCAACGCCCCTGCCCGGCTGGGACGGTGTCACCTACGTGAACTCTGCGGCGCTGCCGACCTTCCGCACCGGTGATCGTGATGACGACAACCAGGGCGACAACAAGAAACCGATAGCCAACCCTGACAGCGCAGCCAGCAGTAACGGCCAGCCAGTGACCATCAATGTGCTGGCCAACGACACCGACCCGGACAACAACGTCCCACTCAAGGTGGTGGGCCTGGAGCAACCGGACTCGGGCAAAGGTACAGTCGTCACCGACGGTGTGCGCGTGGTCTACACGCCACCGGCCACCGTGACCGAGGCGTTCACCGCGACCTTCACCTATAAGGCCAGCGACGCCAAGGATGCTGTCTCGGAACCGACAACCGTATCGGTAGCAGTGGCGCCTTCGGCGACGGTCAACGAAGACCTGGTGGTCAGCAGTGCGTCGGTCACGTCCCGCAGCAACAACCGCTACACCTGGGACCTGTCCGGGACCACGTCACGGGGCACAGGCAACACGCTGACGGTTACCGTATCGACCACAGCCGGCCCGCTCAACCTCGGTACCGCGACGCTCACGCCAGTGGGCACCGGAGCGCGCTGGAGAGTGTCGGTCAGCACCACCGGCGCCGGCCCGACGCCGAGCCCGACTGCCACCATCACTTCAGCCTTCGGCAAGGCGGTGACGGCACCGATAGCTGCGCACTGATGTCACTACGAACAACGCCCGGTCCACGCAATGTGAACCGGGCGTTGTTCGATCAGGTCGTCTCTTGGAAAAAATACTGGGCAAGAAAATCAGCTGATTTTGTTCACGGGTCGATAAGGTCCGATCAGATAGGCGTCCACCTTATTTTTGGGACGGTAGTTTCCGGAAGCGCTCACTCGCTGCTGCACACTCTCATCAAAGCATTCCTGACCGAACTCTGTATTTCCAATGGTTCGGAAAAAACGAGAGTTGAGCAATCGGTAGGTGCCGCCCAGGAACTCGGCGTAGGAGTCGGTGATGTCCGGAATGGTTTTCGGTAGCCGGGGAATTTTGTTCGGGTCCAATTCCAGTCCGCAGTCCATGATCTTGCTTGCCATCCATCGCAGCGGTATATCCGAAAGCGTGTTTTTTGGATATCCACCGCCCACGTTGGCATGTGCTCCGCAAAACCAGACTTGCTCCATGACCTGGTTCGGTTTGGCAATCGGAGACCAAAGTGCACACACGTAGTTTTCACGATGCTCATCAATGGCTATTGCATGGTAAGCGTTACGCACAATGCCGCTGAGTTCCGTGTCATGAAATTCGTAATATTGATGGTTGAATCGCTCAGCGGATTTAAACGGAACACCTAAAGCGCCTACGGTGTCCCAGACGCCCAGAAAATGAATATTGATTTCCCGGGAATAACTTTGCCGAAAAAATTTGGCGTTTTCGGTATCTGCACTGGCGTCGCGATTACGATAGAGGCTGTAGGCGTCATCAATGCGTTTTATATTTGTTTTGGTCAGCAACCCGACGTTGCGAATCATGCCCACCAGGCTACGTGCGGAATAGGCGCCACGACTGAAACCGATGATATAAACCTGATCACCGTCTTCGTAGCTTTTAGCCAACGCGGTATAGCCATCTTTTATTTTTTTTGATAAACCGACACCAAACACTCCACCCTCAAGCTTGTCGTACCAATCAGTTCCTACGCCAGTTATATAAATTGTTTTCTGAACCGTTCCGTCTTTGTGCGCAGGCAAAACCGCATCATGCAGTTTGACTACGTTGGTGCTGGTATTGCCATCGATCTCCGGTGCCTGATCGGGTAAATTCCATGTCCCATCGAATGCGACAACGATTTTTTTGGGCATGACAATCTCCTTCTTCTTACGTCAGAAAATTGATCGAAACTTTCAGGTTCTGAGTTTCTTATAAGCGGCTTCCAGCTTGTCGTCGTAGGCATTCGCGCGATATCCGGCCCCGTTGTAGGCATAGGCAAAATTCGCCCAATCCAAATCCCTTAGCAGGTCGACAAGTGGTTTTTTACGGAAGGTTTTAACTTTTATGAATTCGCCGAACGCCTTCAAATGCTCGCGCTCATGCTCTCTCATACTGCTTACGTACTGATCAATGCTTTGATACCCGAGATTGCTCCAGTGGTATCCCATTATTTGAAAAAGTCCCCAGGACGCTGACTCGAGTGCAGCCGCCGAATGTATTAACTGTGCCCTGGCAAGACGATCACGTTCCTTGACCGCATTTCCATAAAACTCTCGAGTCCAGCGTGGGTAGAGGATGTCGCGATTTCCCGAGGCCAGGCGCTGGGGATCGAGACCATGGATTTTCAGGCGTTCCCAAAATACATGACCCTCGAAAAGCGTTTTAGGGAAGCCATCCACAAATCCACGCCCGTTTGATTCAACTTTATAGACTGCGCGAACAATTTCCGGCGCCAGATTCAGGCCGTTGGCAGCGTCGACAATGTCGGCGTCGGACAGCCAAAGTACATTCGCGGCTTTCGTCGGATCGGCGATTGCAGCATCCATCGTTTTCCAGGTTTTCGGTCCGACGATGCCATCTACAATCAGACCATTATCGCCTTGGAACTTTATGACAGCGGCTTCCGTCCTGCTATCAAACTCCCCATTCGGACTGTCGATGAGTTGGAGTTTCCGAAGTTTTTCCTGCAGCTTCAAAATGAGTGTGTGATCTTGACTGCCCTTGCGCAGATTCACGAACTCGCCAGCCTCTGCCATCTGAATAATCGCTGAGGGTCGATCTTCACTGGAGACAGCCACTTCCTCAAGATCCTGGGGTCGTTGATCCAGGTCAGAAACGGCACTGGTCGGCCATGCGCCAAGATTCCTTTCAAAGTGAGAAGTCTCGACGTTTGATGCATCACGTCCGCCCCAGCGGTTTCTATCATCGAGTCCCTCCCAGTGCTTACCTACTTCTTCGAGTTCTTTGATGGAAGACACCCATTCAAAACCTCCACTAAATGACTTGTAGAAATTCAAGTCCATGGCGCACTTGCGTAAATGCATGCTATCCATTGTCTTGGCTTTGCCTTCACGCAAGTAAATTTCCTGTATCTCGGGTTTGCGCTCCAGTTCACCGCCGGTCACTAAAAAGCCATTCAGCTCAGCAAAATCCAGAAGCGTTCTGATGTCTTTCAAGAACTTCACTTGCTCAAGAATCAAGCTCATGATTTTTCTTCATCCTTGGCGGCCTTCGATTGAAGCACCTGACTGATCTGCGCCGATTTATTTGCACTCCCTTGCGAGCTACCAAAATAAAACCCTAGTATTTGGGTCAGCGCCGCCGATAGCACACCAAGAATATAAATTAACACTTCCTTTTGCGCTTCCGTCCCTCCAGTCGGCTGAACGCCCAATAGATGAATAAAATAAGCAAAAAGAATAAATGTCAAAATGACGATACCTACCGCCAAGCCAGGTTGTATGGCCTTCGCATACCATGGAACATTGGGGTTGGTCAGAATACTGCTCATATTCGCTCTGGCATCGGCTATATCAGCAAGCTGAACTTTATAGCGCTCAAGTTCCAGCTTGGACTCTTCAAAACCAAGCTTGTTATTCTCAAGCTGTATCCTCAGCAACTCTTCCTCATGCTCCATCTGAAACTTTTTAAGCTTATAAATATCTTCTTCACTGAAGGTTGCTTGATCGAGATTGACTCCCGTTTTTTCTTCGACAAATTCTTTGCCCTTGACCAGCGCTGCGTTGGCTACAAGTCTTAACCCGGCACTTAGTAGCCCTGCAATGAATGGAGCCATTTTGCCTCCTACTACACTCCCCACCCATCAACAAATTCGGTTGCTGGGTGGAATATCAGATAAATCACTACTTTCTGCACACAAAACAACCGGATACTTAAAGTCAGCTTATCGTACGTTTAAAAATTATCCGGCGTATGCCCAGCCATTCGTCTGAAATCCTAACGATGCGAGCCAGCTGTTTCATCAATGAAAAATGAACCAAATATTTCTTTTTGCTATATATATTGATTCGATTTATTAGATTCTATTGCCAACAAATGACCCTACTCAACCGAGCGAAATGTTTAGGAAAACATGAACAATAGCAACTTTGCCATCACGCACACGTCAATGCTCGGGTGAAACTATCCGGAAACGTATGTTGATGTCATCGGAAACAACGCTGTCGGCCCATTCGCCTGCACCAATCTTGAAGTCACTGCGTTTGAGCTGTAACTCGCCATCAAAAATGCCGATGGTGTTTTCTGCTTTCAAAAGCACCGGCACTGTTACATCCCGGGTGATGCCCTTGAGTGTCAGTTTGCCGGTAATTGAATAGCGGTTACTGCCGAGTTCTCTGACACGGGTCGATTCAAAAATTGCCTTCGGATAAGTAGCGGTATCGAACCACGCAGGCTTTGGCAGTTCGGTTTTGGCGTCATTGTCTTCGACATCAATGCTATCGAGGTCGATCGTCAATTCAGCGCGAGCTTTTTCGGGGTGCGCGGTATCAAAATCCAGAGCACCTTCAAACGTCTTGAACGTCCCATAAACCTTCGATCCCATCTGGTTGTAGGTGAAACTGATGGTACTGGCCGTGGGATTCACATGGGAGTATTCGACCGCCTGAGCACCCACAAATACACCGGACAACAGGACGGTGGCCAATGCAGGGAAACGCAAAATTCGAGAGTTCATGGGACTCACCAGATCACAGGTAAGCAACGGTAGGAGGACTAAAGCAAAAAACCTTCGTTTGTGCCACCCGCAAAAAAGCTGGCCCCCCCTTGTGCAAACGCTCGGCGCGGCGATCAATCTTCAGCAGCACCCGCCCCGTCTTCCAACTGCCACGCCCGCTGCAACAAACCGATAACTTCGGCATCCGAGGTCTGGGAAAAGTCCACGTACCAATGCCCAATCGACGTGAACCAATCCGGGAAAATCGGGCACACCAATTCATCCACATCACGGCGCAGCGCCTCCGCCGTTTCGACCGGCGCCACGGGTACCGCCACCACCACGCGCGAAGGTGCCTGCAACCTCACCGCTTGCACCGCCGCCCTCATCGAAGCGCCCGTTGCCAGGCCGTCATCGATCAGAATCACTACCTGATCCTTGAGCTGCACGGGCGGCCGAGCGCCTCGATAAACCTGCTCACGGCGCAACAACTCGCGGCTTTCCCGGGCGACCACCGCCTCGAACCCGGCCTTGTCGATCGGGTGCGCCCGCAGTGCTTCTTCATTGCGAATCTGAATGCCACCGCTGGCAATCGCGCCCATGGCGTATTCGGGGCGGGACGGCACGCCCAGCTTGCGCACCAGCATCAGATCAAGGCGAACGCCCAGCGCGCTGGCCACTTCATAGGCCACCGGCACACCACCACGGGGCAAGGCGAGAATGATCACATCGGATCGATGCGCGTAAGGCAGCAACAGCTCCACCAATCGCCGACCGGCCGCGGCGCGGTCCTGAAGGATGGAATGGGACAGGGGACTCATTGAAAAACCTCCCCAGGCGCTCACGCCTGTTAATGACTTCCCAACCGGAACACATCATTTCCAACCACCACAACCCCCTGTGGGAGCGGGCTTGCCCGCGATGAGGCCAGCCCAACCAACATCAATCTCACTAAACCACCACTAAACCAACCGCTCAATCTTCTGATGCTGCCACACCAACTTGTAGTAAAGCGTCTGCAACGCCAGCATGCCCAGATACGCCACCGGAAACGCCATCCACACCCCTTGCAACCCGAACCGCGCATCCAGCAGATACGCCACCGGCAACTGCACACCCACCACGCAAACTATCGAGATCGCCACCGGCACCATCACCGTGCCGCTGGCGCGCATGATGCCGCCGATGATCGCCTGGAAGCCGAATACCAACAGGCTCCAGAGCATGATGTGCAGCAGGTGCTCGGCCATGCTGCGCGTCGCGTCTTCGGTGAGGAACGAACCCAGCAACCAGTGCGACAGCAGATACCCCAACACCACCAGCCCACCCGTCAGGCACACGTTGATCAGCAACCCCGTGCGCAGAATCTGCCCGATACGCTCCACGCGCCCTGCCCCGATCGCCTGCGCCCCGAGGATCGACGCCGTGATCGCAATCGACAGTGCCGGGAACTGCACGTAATTGACGATCTGCGTCACAGCGCCATAAGCCGCCGTCGCCTGGGAACCGTGCTGGTTCACCAACGCCAGAATCACCAGCTCCGACAGCGACAACACCACCATCTGCAACCCGGTGGGCAAACCGATGCGCAGCACCTTGCCGAGAATCGCCCAATCGAGCTTCATCGCCGCAAAAAACTCACGGTCCGGCGCCAACGGATGCCCACGGCGAATCAAACGCCACGCCAGCCAGCCCATCGCCACCAGGTTGCCCGCCAACCCGGCAAACGCCGCACTCTGAATCCCCATCGGCGGCAACCATAACCATCCGCGAATCAACGCCGGCGTCAGCGCCAGGCCAATACAGGTCGACACCACCAGCGCCAATAACGGCGACAGTGTGTCACTCACCCCGCGCAGCAACTGCGTGAACAACACAAACACCAACAGCGTCGGCATGAACCACAACATCACATGGGCATACGCCACCGCATCGTCCAGCACATCTCCCGGCGTGCCCAACCCCACCAGCGACGACCGCGCAAACACACTCCCCACCACCGCCGCCAGCAACCCGATCAACAGGCCCAAAAACAGCGTGGCCCCGGCAATCGCCTTCACCAAATGCGTCTCCCGCGCCCCCCACGCCTGCCCGATCAACACCCCGGCACCAGCACCCAGGCCAATCACCAGAGCGATAAAGAAGAAAACGATCGGGAACATGCCAGACACCGCCGCCAAGGCTTGAGTCCCAAGCATCTGGCCGATGTAGATGCTGTTGACCGTGCCGGACATCGATTGCAGGAAGTTCGACAGGACCATGGGCGCGAGGAACAGCAGGTAGGTTTTCCAGAGGGGGCGTTGGGGTTGAGTGAAGGGTTGGGTGGAGGCTTGCATGGGCTAGAGGTCCATCTCGACAGTTGGGGTGCAGGTTGAGGATAGCTGCGGTGGCTGAAACCAACGGGCGGTGAACATCTCAGGTCTGGGTTTATATTTCCAGCAAAGTGAGGTGAAAGGTCTGAGGTTTCATCATCCAGGGTCCTACACAAACCTCGGAATGCCTCACCTACCGTGCCCAGATTGGTTGCGACACGGTGGTGTTGTCGGACTTTTCAAAATTGCTGGCGATTCCATCGCGGGATGGATGGGGTTTCCTCACCTCACCTCACCGCATTACGCGGATCATCACGACTATCAACATACTCAAGCCTCAACGGCCCGACCCCATAGACCTGTGAGATGTACTCACCCGATCTGGCCCAGTGGAAATGCGGCGTATTGGCCGGAAGTATCACCACGCTACCTGGCCCGTAGGCGACCAGTTTGTCCGGATCAAAAACAGTTCCAAAACCAATATAGAAAACGCCGGACATGACGGTGTAAATGCGATCTTCCGGATGTGTATGGGGCATCAGTTTGACGCCATTGGGCACTTTGACTCGCACAACGTAGGGTGCTGGCTTGCCAGGGTCGCCGGCGATGACGGCCAGTTTCACTTCTTTGGGGAACGCCGCAAAGCTGCGCCACTCCACGTCTTCATTGTGCAGAGCACCGGTTTTGCCCAGTGGCAGTGGTTGTGCCTGGGCTAACGGTATTGCGGCACTGGTGACAAGAAACGCTGCCAGACCGGCGATTTTCATAGCGCTGTGAATCATGAAAGACACCTCAAACCCGTCGTCTGATACATGTCTGGCTTACTGTATGTGTGTTTGGCTTCACTGATAACGGCGCCGTTTGGTATTTCAGTTGATACGCAATGTAATCAATTCACAGCCCCGTGCTGTACCGCGCACCGCTTCGATCAGTTACTGATGCAGAAGCGCTTGGGCGGATGCTTCATTTCATTAGTAGCGGTTAAATGCAGGTGATAGTTTGTATGAAAATATTTATTAGCTGCCGACATCACTCTAAAACGCTATACCCTTTAGTTTCCTTTTATTGCAACACAAGAGAGCTTCATGCCTATTACTACATACGCCCCAATACATCAACTCAGGATACAACCTGAAACAAACAAGTCGACATCTTCTACCGGATTCGCCCATGAAATCACCAACACAAACAACACATCACTAGTACTTGCTCCTTTACTAACACCAGAAACGCCCCCATGCAGCACGCAAAAAAAAATCCACTTAGATTGGTTCAGGGCGGTGTTATCCAACGATGCGAAAACCGTCAGATCGCTGATCAAGAGCGGATCCGACGTCAATATGAAGGACTCCAATGGTCACACGGCCTTGGTACATGCTCTTTTTGGCAACCTCGGACGCTCCGGTCTCGAAATAGCTGAGGATATATTAAAATCAAAAGACCTCAACACCTCTAAAGGTAAGCCAGGGGAACTTCACACCCTACTTCATGACTTTAAAAATATGTATGATAAAAAAACCTCTGCATTCAAATATAATAAAATGCTTATTTTATCGGAGGAATTAAAACCATTTCGCCATGAACATTACACTAAAAACAATAACGAGACAGGAAACTGGTTCGAAGCTGTGTTGAGTAACGATATAGAAGCGACTCAATCACTGATCGAAAATGGCATCAATGTCAACATTAAAGACATTCACGACCACACGGCATTGATGCATGTTCTTTTTGGAGATTTTAACAGACCACCAAACTTTGAATTAGCCAGCGCATTATTCAACGCAAAAGACTTGATTATCCCTGATGATGATTCGACACAGTACAACTTCGCAATTCACGATTTGAAAAAACAGCCAGACAAAAAAAGCTTTCTTAAAAAACATCAAGAAATAGTCAAGAACCAACCATGGCTCGAACTTTCAATCCTCCCACATCAAATTTCTCGCGAGCTATGCCCACAAGAAGAGTTAGATAAATGGGAAGAAGTTTATGGTGAAGTTATAAGTCCTCCGCCATTAAACGACACGCAAAGAAAATGGTTCGAAGCCATTCAAAATACTGATGAACACGCCATTAACAACATTAATGAAATGATTAGCTCTTCGACAGACATTAACATGACCGACTATCTTGGCCGCACCGCCTTGTGGCTTGCCGCCTATAAAGGGGACGTGGATCTTCTTTTTATCTTGTTGTCTTCTGACAAGCTAATCATCAACAAAAAAACTGCCGGTGAATTCCATAAAGATCTTTTTGTAATACGAGACTGCTTGATCTCTGGAAAAATAGAAAATGAAGTAATACGCCAAGCGCTAGAAAAACTAACTACCGCCCCTTATCCGAGTGTTTATCGCGCATTACTAAAAATGGTGAATGGAGCATTGCCGAGCACATCTATGATTAGTCGACTCCAATACACTCTTATCGGAGCCTTTTGTTCAAGCTCGCGCTGACGACTCGGACAGCCTGAAAGGCAACACATCGCCTGAATTCTTCGCTTCACGGTAACACCCACAAGAAGCCCGGCCTGATCAGCCGGGCTTTTTCGTGCTCGTCGATGCGGACTCATGTTTCATTCACCATGCTCGGCGCCAGTAGCCGAATCCGCTCCCCCTGTAGGAGCTGTCGAGTGAAACGAGGCTGCGATCTTTTGATCTTCAAAAAGCAAGATCAAAAGATCGCAGCCTGCGGCAGCTCCTGGGGGCGAGCCAATAGGCGCCACTGGTCTTAACTGCCTTGATCTACAGACTCAACAATAATATTTTTGAATCTATGGATTCGAAAGCAGGTAAATCACATGGCCAGCGCCGCCCCCACCCAGGCATTCAGTAAAAACCAATGCGTCACCGGCCTACGTGCCGCCGTGAGCATTCTGGAAAAGTGGAAGGCCAGCAGCGAGCAGGCGTGTCGCATCCTGCGCATTTCCCGCAGCACGTACACCCGCGCGCGGCAGCGTGATGCGGACTGGGCGGTGGCGCTGGATGCGGATCAGATGCAGCGCATCAGTTTCGTGCTGAACATTCACGCCACGTTACGCCTGGTGTTCGATAACCCGGACAACGCCTACGGTTTCCCCTCGATGGCCAACGACAACGAATTTTTCAATGGCCGCAGCCCGCTGGAGATCATGGCCCAGGGCGATATGATTTCGCTGTATGAAACCTTTCGCCGCCTCGATGCGCTACGAGGCGCGCAATGGTGAAAATCGCTGAACTGGCGGTGTTTGCCGGGCAGACGGTGCAGGCGTATCGGTTGGTCAATTCGAAGTTTCCGCCCATTGCGCTGTTCGATGATGTGGCGGACGCGGATGAGTTTGAGCTGTTGTTCGAGATCCAGGCGCTGACCAATCCACGGCTGAAAAATGAAGTCGGCCAGTTGGAATTGATTCCCCGCAAAGAAATTCCGTTCGGCATTCCTGGCTGCTCTTACGCAACAGCGCCTTTTACCCACGTCAACCCGGCTGGCTCGCGGTTCAGTGATGGCAGTTTCGGGGTGTTGTACCTGGCCGATTCGATGGAAACGGCGCTGGCCGAGGTGCGGCATCACCAGAGCCTGTACTGGTCGAAGGTGCCGAGCCTGAACTATGAGCGCTTTGTGTTTCGAGGGCTGACCTGCGTTTTTGCCGAAGCGCAAATGAAGGACGCTACTGCCCTGCCGATGAACGATCCGGTATACGCGTCGGACGATTACAGTCATTCCCGGATACTGGGCCGGGCAATCAGAAAGTCCCATTGCCCGGGGCTGCGCTATCACTCGGTGCGTCAGCCGGGCGGTGTTTGCTGGGGGTTGATGACGCCCAAACCCGTCGCCTCGATCATCCAGACCGCCCATTACGAGATGGTCTGGAACGGTCAGATCACCAGCGTCAGCCAGATCAGCGAGGCTTGATGCCTTCTGAACCTGGTTGCTGAACCTAGTGTTTGGACATCAGCCCATGCAGCACACCCACTCGCAGCCCCGGCTCCGAAGGCGTCATGTGCAAGACGCCGAACACCTTGAACGCCGCCAGCATCAGCACCAACCCTCCCGGCAGGATACTCATTCGATGGGTTTGCAAACCTGCCAGCCTGAGTTGTTTGACGTGCCCCACTTCCAGCAATCGTAGCGACAGGCGCAACAGGCCGGCGTAGGTGATGCCGCTTTCGCCGGGGTCGTTCAGGCCGTTGGCCTTGAGCACTTTGGCCAGCATCCGGGCGGTGCCGGAGGAGCCGATGACCTGCTGCCAACCCATTGCCCGGTAGCGTCGAGCCACTTTTTCAAATTGCAGGGTGGCGATGCGCTCGGCTTCGAGCAGGGCCTTGGCAGTGATGACACCACCGGCAAAGTAACGGGCGCCAAAGGTGCCGCTGCCGATGGCAACGCTTTCGGTGACGAGGGCTCGTGCGCCCTTGCCCAGGATCAATTCGGTGGAGCCGCCGCCGATGTCCACCACCAGGCGCGTGCGCACCGGATCTGGAATCGTATGAGCAACGCCGGCGTACACCAATTGGGCTTCTTCATGCCCGGAAATGACATCGATGCGAAACCCCAGGTGCCGCTCGGCGCTGGCCAGGAACAGTTGCGCATTCTCGGCTTCGCGCACGGCACTGGTGGCTACCGCTCGCACGCGTCCGGCCTCGAAACCGCGCAGTTTTTTGCCGAATCGCGCCAGGGCTTGCCAGCCTCGGTCCAGTGCCAGTTCGTCCAGCGCGCCGCCCTGCAGCCCTTCGGACAAACGCACCGGTTCACGCAGGGTTTTCACTTCCTGAACGATGATCTGCTGGCTGCGTTTGACCGGTTGGCCAATCATCATGCGAAACGCGTTGGAGCCCAGGTCAATGGCCGCAAATAGCGAGGTGTCGCTTCTCATGGTGGGGTTCCTGGCAGATTGAACAGTCCGTGGACGGATCTTGTGGAGGCCGCCCATGGCGGTTTGCGCGGATGGTGCCATGGGTTCAATGACACCCCGATGACACTGCGATTAATTTCGCAGCCTTCTTTGCGTCACCAGCTCGTCACATCCGCGGCGCTGGCCTGAAGCGGCTCAACAACCTGTAGGAGAGAGCACGCTCGTTCGTACAGGGGGATGCGGTTATCTGTGGGAGATAGCCTGCTAGCGATAGTCGTGAACGATAACGTGGGGAGCCTGACTCCTCGCGGCGCTCTCGGGTTCATCGCGAGCAGGCTCGCTCCCACAGTGGATTTGTGTGATTCAAGGGATTTGTGGTCGGCGGCGCTTAAACCTGTGTGCTGGCTTGTCGGGCCGCCGCATCGCAGCGATGGACGTTAACGATAACGCGGGTTGACTGAATGAACGCGTTGTCTGGACGTTTTTCGCGGGCAAGCCCGCTCCTACAGTGGACCACAGCAGTGCTTGCCGACTCGACAGAAGCACGATGCCGAAATCCCTACATCCGCCCGGGCCATCGCCAGGTCCAGACGGATTTTTGCAGCCGCCGCTTCAGCATCGCGGCCCAGGCGTTTCAGGCATTCGACGTAGCCGTGCAGGCTCCACACGTTGTCCAGGTGCCAGGACGCGCGACTGAGTGTGTTGTCCAGCCCCAGATCAGCGCGATAAGCCTGCAAGGCCTCTTCTACCCGGCCCTGTTCCAGCAGTAAGGCGCCGAGCGCATGGCGCACCGGTTGCATCCAGCCCCATGGCTCGTCGTAAGGCAGATGGTCGTCCAGTGCCTGTGCCTCGCGCAGGTGGGCGAAGGCTTCGTCCACATTGCCTTTGCGGTACTCGATTTCTCCGCGCAACATGCCCGCGGCCACGGCGAGTATGGCGTTGCAGGTGTTGTTGAAGAGGTAGCGTGTGTCCGGTACTCGGGCCCAGGCTTCGAGGAAGTGGCGTTGCTCGTTTTCCGCAGCCTCCACTTGTCCGCATGCCGCCTGCGCAACGCCTTTGGCGTAGTGCAGCATCGCGGTGGTCACACAGTACAACGCCGGGTCGCCGGGCAACGGTGTGGCGAGAATGTCTTGCCATTTTCCGAAACGGATCTGCACGTGAAGCTTCATCGAGACGAAACCTTCGAGCCAGTCGGCCATGGGCGGTTGCTCAACGCGCAGCAGTTCTTCCTTGATCGTCTCGCTCATCTGCGCAGCGGCTTCCAGGGCGGGTTGGTATTGGCCGAGGAACATCGCCGCATAGAGTTTGAAGTGGTAGTTGTGGCATCGGTACAGGGTGTAAAAATTGATCGGGCCTTCCTGCGCGAGGTATTGGCCATCGACCTCGATCGCGCGGCTGTTGGTGATCATGGCGCCACGGTAATCGCCGCAGAGCACGTCGATGTGCGACGGCATGTGGCGCAGATGGCCGGCGTCGGGCACCAGGTCGCGCAGCACATCGCCGGCGCGCAAAGCCCGCTCCGGGTATGGCGACATTTCCATGGTGTGCACGTACATGTGCAGTACGCCGGGGTGCGGTACATCGCCGTGTTGTGTCATGCGCTGGAGCGCCCGCTCCAGCACTGCCACGGTTTCCAGGGTGTCGGCGCCGGGAGCCGGGGTGCCGGTTTTCAGGTCCCAGAGTTGCCAGGGCGTGCGGTCGATCAACGCTTCGGCAAACAGCGCGGTAACGTCGGGATCGTCGGGGAAGGCTTGGTAAACCTCGCGCATGGACGCTGCGTAGGCATCGTTCCAGGCAAAGAGCTCGTCGACGGTCGTGGCCTGTTCCGCCTGATAGCGTTGCTGGAGCGCGCGGATCAGCGCCTGTTCCACCGCCGTTGCGCCGTCCAGATGCACCAGCGCGATTTGCGTCGCCAGGCGTGCCTGGGCAACGGCCTCCTTCAATTCCCGTTCGATGAAGGCGTCCCAACGTTTGTTGTAGTTGGGGCCAGAGGCATAAGCGATACCCCAGTAGGCCATCGCGCATTCGCGGTCGTGTTCCAGAGCCTTGTGGAAGCAGCGAATGGACTCGTCATGGTTGTAGCCGTAGCACCACATCAGGCCACGGTCGAACCAGAGCTGGGCCTGGGCTGAACGGGTCGTCACGGGGCGGCTGTAGGTGCCCAGGTCGTAATAGTCATGCATCGCTTTACCCTCCCGATCAGAGCGTGGAACCCCCAGTCATCCAGCATACGCCAAGGGTTCCCGGCAGATGGCGTAGCCGACGACAGGCCTGCGTATCACGGCCGCGAGGGGTTTACCGCTGGCCCTATCAATCCCATCGATGTTCACAATCACATCAATGAAGTTCTCTTAAAAATCCTGCGGCGTAACATCAGCTCCATACCAACTGACAACACCCCGGAGCACACGATCATGAAACGCCAAACCATCCTCAGCATTGTTTTCTCGGTTT
>NZ_JBOIBY010000465.1:0-9764 GCF_050739655.1 Pseudomonas sp.
GGATTTGTGGTGTTAACAAAACTTGTGGGAGCCAGCCTGCTGGCGATGAGGCCAGTACAATCGCTGCAAACTCCAGATAAAAATAAACCGGCCCTTGAGCCGGTTTATTTGTTTCAGGCCGCTTGCCTCGCCTGGGCATCTCGCACCAACGCCGCCAGTCGTCCAAGCCCCTCATCCAATCGCGCAGGGTCGATATGGCTGAAGTTCAGCCGCAGATACCCGTGATGCTTGTCAGGCTCGGGGAAGAACGGCTCTCCCGGCATGAACGCCACATCTTTGGCCAACGCGGCATTGAGCAAAGTTCGCGTGTCCAGTGGCTGCTTGAGCTTCAACCAGAAAAACAGCCCGCCCTGCGGTTCGTTCCATTCCGCCAGATCAGCGAAGTGGGTGTACAGCGCCACCTGGAACGCATCTCGACGCCCCCTGTAAAAATCACGCAACTCACCCAGGTGCTGCTGGTAAGCCTCGCTGCCGATCCATTGCAACGCTTGCCACTGGCCAACCCGGTTGGTGTGCAAGTCTGCCGATTGCTTGAGTTTGAGCAAATGCGGGAACAGGTCGGGGCTCGCAATGAGGTAACCCACGCGCAATCCCGGCATCAAGGTTTTCGAGACGGTGCCGGTGTAGATCCAGCTGGCCTTTTTCAAGCGACTGACAATGGGCGTGGCGCTACCACCATCAAACGTCAGGTCGCGATAAGGCTCGTCTTCGATCAACGTCACGCCGAACTCATCGAGCAAGGCCGCCACCGCGTCGCGCTTGGCCTCGCTGTAACGCACCGCCGACGGATTCTGGAACGTCGGGATCAGGTAGATGAACGCCGGACGATGCTTTTCCAGGCGAGCACGCAGTTGAACCAGGTCAGGGCCATCGGCCTCCAGCGGTACGGTGATGCAGTCTGCGCCGAACAACTGGAAAATTTGCAGCGCTGCCAGGTAAGTCGGGGCTTCGAGAAGAATCTCGGTGCCCTTGTCGATGTACAACTTGGCCGCCAGATCGAGGGTTTGCTGCGAGCCACTGACCACCAATACCTGACTCGCCTCGCACGGCACACCCAGCGCCCTCGCCTCTGCCGCCAGTACTTCACGCAACGCCGGCTCGCCTTCGCTCATGCCGTATTGGCCGATGGACACCGGCATCTCGGCCCACTCGACCTTGGGCAACATGGCTTCAGCGGGAAGTCCACCGGCAAACGACATCACCTGCGGACGCTGGGCAGCGGCAAGGATTTCACGGATCAAAGAACTTTTAAGGCGCGTGACACGTTCGGAAAAAGCCATGGAGATCACCGGTAGCGAGGCAAGAGATAAATGAGTCAAACTTGTTGACCGAAATTACGACAGCTCGAACGGATACGTCAATATGTTTGACCTTAAAAACCCGATTTCCCAACAAGAGGCCATGGAGGCGTTTTTCTTCGGCTACCAGGCATTCACCGCCAAGGCCGATGAAATGCTTGAGCGTCGCGGCCTCAGCAGGGTTCATCAGCGCATCGTGTTTTTCATCGCCCGCTATCCGAACCTCAGCGTCAAAGAGCTGCTGGAATTGCTCGGCGTCACCAAGCAGGCGCTGAACATGCCGCTGCGTCAGTTGCTGGAGATGCATCTGGTGAACAGCGTTGCGTCTGAGACGGACAAGCGCAAACGGCTGCTGGAACTGACCGACGACGGCGCGCGTTTTGAACAGGCGTTGCGCCGTGAACAGGTGAAATTGCTGGAGCAGGTGTTCGCTGAAGCTGGGGAAGCAGCAGTGAATGGTTGGCTGGCGGTGAATCTGGCGCTTGGTGAGAATCATAAAAAAATCTGAACCCCACAAACCCTGTAGGAGCTGCCGCAGGCTGCGATCTTTTGATCTTGCTGTTGAGATTCAAAAGATCGCAGCCTGCGGCAGTTCCTACATGGAAATGCGTCAACTGCGGGCGTGCTTGCTCCCGGCGGCGTTCCGACGATGGCGTCCGAACGGCCGATATATCCCGATTGCCAAACTTTTCGCCCACAAAATCGAAAACATTATTTGCTTTCTTTGTATACAAAAGCATAATCCACATCGTGTGAGTTCCTGACCAATAGGTCAACAAATTCGCAAATGCCTCAAAGGGCCGCTGCCACCCCTCTCGGATCCGGCCCTGGAAATAAAAATAAAACTCTTGAGGAGTACTCGCTGTGGAAAGCCGCAAATCCGAAGCATCGACGCTGGATCTCTCGCCGCCCCTACGCAATGGCTTGCTGGAACGTCTGTTCAAACTCAGCTTGCACGGCACCACGGTGAAGACCGAGCTGATTGCCGGTCTGACTACCTTCATCACGATGGCTTACATCATCTTCGTCAACCCCAACATCATGGCTGACGCCGGGATCGACCATGGCGCGGCGTTCGTTGCCACCTGTATTGCCGCTGCACTGGGTTGCCTGTTGATGGGTTTGTACGCCAACTGGCCGGTCGGCCTGGCGCCGGGCATGGGTTTGAACGCCTTCTTCACCTACACCGTGGTCGGAACCATGGGCTACAACTGGGAAACCGCGCTCGGTGCGGTGTTCGTTTCCGGTGTGCTGTTCATGATCCTGACCTTCTCGCGTATCCGCGAATGGCTGCTCAACAGCATTCCAGTGAGCCTGCGCTTCGCCATGGGCGCCGGCGTGGGCCTGTTTTTGGGCCTGATCGGCTTGAAAACCGCGGGCATCGTCGTCGATAGCCCAGCCACTCTGATCAAACTCGGTTCATTGCGTGAACCTGGTCCACTGCTGGCCGCCGTGTGCTTCCTGATGATCGCCATCCTCAGCTACCACAAAGTGTTTGGCGCGATCCTCATCAGCATCATCACGGTCACCCTGGCGGGTTGGGGCCTTGGTCTGGTGCATTACGAAGGGATCATGTCGGCACCGCCGAGCCTGGCTCCGACCTGGATGGCCATGAACGTCGCCGGCGTGTTCAACGTCAGCATGATCAGCGTGGTCCTGGCGTTCCTCTTTGTGCACATGTTCGATACCGCCGGCACTCTGATGGGTGTTGCTCAACGTGCCAATCTGGTGGGCGCTGACGGCAAGATCGAAAACCTCTCCCGCGCCATGAAAGCCGACAGTGCTTCCAGCGTTTTCGGTGCGGTGGTCGGTGTTCCACCGGTAACAAGCTATGTAGAAAGTGCCGCTGGCGTAGCAGCAGGTGGTCGGACTGGTCTTACCGCCGTGACCGTAGGTGTGCTATTTATTGCTGCCATGTTCTTCGCACCGTTGGCCGGCATGATCCCTGCCTATGCCACCGCCGGTGCGCTGATTTATGTAGCCATGTTGATGATGGGTGGTATGGCCCACATCGAATGGGACGAAGCCACCGACAGCATTCCGGCGATCGTCACCGCAATCATGATGCCGCTGACCTTCTCGGTCGCCGACGGTATCGCTCTGGGCTTCATCACCTATGTGGCGCTGAAGGCCGGTACCGGCAAGTACAAGGAAATTTCCGTGAGTCTGTGGGTGCTCTGCGCGATCTTCATCGCCAAGTTCATCTTCCTGTAAACCACACGCGGGACACGTTTCAAAACAGCCTCACCCCGTCGGGTGAGGCTTTTGTGCAAATGGAGGAAAGTGATGAGTCTGGAAACCTGGCTGCTGTTCAGCGGCGCTGCGCTGGTAGTGATCCTGATCCCGGGGCCACTGTCTTTGCTGATGATCAGCAACAGTTTGAATTACGGCCTGGTCCGTTCTTACCCGGCATTTCTCGGTGGCGTGATTGCCTCGATCTGCCTGTTGAGTGCATCGGCGCTGGGCCTGGGCGCCCTGCTGCTGGCATCGGAACAACTGTTCAGCGCGTTGAAGATCGTCGGTGCGTTGTACTTGTTCTACCTCGCCTGGCAGAGCTGGCAGCAATCGCGCCAGCCGTCCCATGGCGCCGAAGTGCCTCAGGCTGCAGCAGTGCCGCGCTTTCGCGCACTGTTCGGGCGCGCGTTCATGCTCGGCGCCAGCAACCCGAAAGATATCCTGTTCTTCGCCGCGTTCCTGCCGCAGTTCCTGAGTGCCGAGCAACCGTTCCTGCCGCAGCTGCTGGTGATGATTGCCACCTGGACCGTGCTGGATCTGATGTGCAAATTGGCCTACGGTCTTGGCGCCCATGGGGCGGCGCGGTATCTGCGCAGTGGCAAGGGCCAGAGCTGGTTTAACCGGATCAGTGCCGGGTTGTTCAGTGGAGCGGGTGCAGCGTCTCTGCTGAGCCGCTAAAAGCTTCGCTGGCAAGCCAGCTCCCACAGGTTCAAGGGTGTTCACATGTTTTGTGTACGACCCGGACACTGTGGGAGCTGGCTTGCCAGCGATGGCGTCAGCCCAGACGCCATTTTTCAAGGACGAAAAAAAGCCCGCAGTGTGAGCGGGCGAAAAACCAAAGAAGCTATATGCGCAGTCGCTTCCAGGGTGAGGCAGCTGCTTGGGGGATCAGCTGCCGCGATAGGTGGAGTAGCTGTAAGGCGAAATCAACAGCGGCACATGGTAGTGATCCTGCTCGGCAGAGATACCAAAGCGCAGTACCACCACATCCAGGAATGCCGGCTCCGGCAGCGCAACGCCACGGGCGCGATAGTAATCGCCGGCATGGAACTGAACCTGATAGACGCCCGTGCGGTAGTCATCACCCTGCAGCAGCGGTGCATCGACACGGCCATCGCTGTTGGTTATCGCGCTGGCGACCAATTCCAGCTGCGAGCCTTCAACGCGGTACAACTCGACCTTGATCGAGCTGCCCGGGCAACCATGTGCAGCGTCCAAAACGTGTGTAGTCAAACGTCCCATTGATTCTGCGCGCCTGCCTGCGTGGAGCAGTCAGACTTCGCGCCTCCGCAAGTCTGGTAAAAGGAGACCGCACCGGTTCGGAGCACGAAACGCTGCGGCGAGAGATTGATTAAGACACTTTTCAAAAAAATTGTACACAATAAAAACGACATTTTTACCGCCGACTGCGCCATCGGTGGAATTCTCGCCGATTTGCCAGCAAACCTTATGCTCGCTGCCCCCTACAATCATTAGCTGACCTATCAGGCAGATTTCTTGCAGGTCCGTGTCATTAGTATGGAAAGATGACCGTTAGCGAAAAATGCAAAAAATCAGGCTTACAAAGTGAATATAAAGTTGTATACAATCAACCCATCGCTGTGACGCCAGCCAGTGATCCAACTTTAGTCGCGTCACACCAACTGTCACCACGAATATAAGAAGGAAGACTGCAGTGAGCGCTGACTACCCTCGCGACCTGATCGGTTACGGCAGTAACCCTCCGCACCCACACTGGCCGGGCAATGCCCGCATCGCCCTGTCGTTCGTACTCAATTACGAAGAAGGTGGCGAACGCAATGTCCTGCACGGCGATAAAGAGTCTGAAGCTTTCCTCTCGGAAATGGTCTCCGCTCAGCCGCTGCAAGGCGCGCGCAACATGAGCATGGAATCCCTTTACGAGTATGGCAGCCGTGCCGGCGTCTGGCGGATTTTGAAACTGTTCAAGGAATTCGACATTCCGCTGACCATCTTCGCCGTGGCCATGGCCGCCCAGCGCCACCCTGATGTGATCCGCGCCATGGTCGATGCCGGCCACGAGATCTGCAGCCACGGCTACCGCTGGATCGACTACCAGTACATGGACGAAACACAGGAACGCGAGCACATGCTCGAAGCGATCCGCATCCTCACCGAAATCACTGGCGAACGCCCGCTGGGCTGGTACACCGGTCGCACCGGCCCGAACACCCGTCGCCTGGTGATGGAAGAAGGCGGTTTCCTCTACGACTGCGACACCTATGACGACGACCTGCCCTACTGGGAACCGAACAATCCCACCGGCAAGCCGCACCTGGTGATCCCGTACACCCTGGACACCAACGACATGCGCTTCACCCAGGTCCAGGGTTTCAACAAGGGCGACGATTTCTTCGAATACCTCAAGGACGCGTTCGACGTGCTGTACGCCGAAGGCGCCGACGCACCGAAGATGCTGTCGATTGGCCTGCACTGCCGCCTGATCGGCCGTCCGGCGCGTCTGGCTTCGCTCAAGCGCTTTATCGAATACGCTAAAAGTCATGAACAGGTGTGGTTCAGCCGTCGCGTCGACATCGCACGCCACTGGCAGGAAACCCATCCGTACACAGGGGCTGCCAAATGAGCACCTTTCAAACCGTCAAACCTTCGTCGCTGAGCCGTGACGCCTTTGTCGCCGCTTTCGCCGACATCTACGAGCATTCGCCATGGGTGGCCGAGAAGGCCTTCGACCTGGGCCAGGACGCTTCGATCGACGAGATCGAAACCCTGCACCAGCGCATGAGCGACATCCTGTTGAGCGCCGATCACGCCAGTCAGCTGACACTGATCAACGCTCACCCGGACCTGGCCGGCAAAGCCGCCGTCCAGGGCCAGTTGACCGAAGCCAGCACCAATGAACAGGCTGGCGCCGGTATTCACCAATGCACGGCCGAAGAGTTCCAACGCTTCACCGAGCTGAACGACGCCTACAAAGCCAAGTTCAAGTTTCCCTTCATCATGGCGGTAAAAGGCAGCAACCGGCATCAGATCCTCGCAGCGTTCGAAACGCGCATCCACAACTCGGCCGATACCGAGTTCAAGTGCGCGCTGGCGCAGATCAACAAGATCGCCCTGTTCCGATTACTGACCCTATAGCAATCCTGGCCCGAGCTCGTTCATGAACGCCGAACGAGCCCAGGGCCTGGAAAGCATCCCAAGCCACTTATTTAAAGGCAGACAAGAAGAATGAAAGCTTACGCCGTACCTTTCGAGAAGTTCGTCAACCTGGCCGACGCCCGCCTGGGCACCAAAATCATCTCGGTCACCGATGACTGGTTCGCAGACGCCAACCGTCTGTTCCAACCGACCCCGGCCGTATGGAAGGAGGGCGTGTTCGATGACAACGGCAAGTGGATGGACGGCTGGGAATCGCGCCGCAAGCGCTTCGAAGGCTTCGACAGCGCTGTGATCCGCCTGGGCGTACCGGGCTCGATCAAGGGCGTGGACATCGACACTTCATTCTTCACCGGCAACTTCCCGCCATCGGCGTCCCTGGAAGCCTGCTTCCTGGCCGAAGGCGAGCCGACCGAAAACACCCAGTGGGTTGAAGTGCTGTCGGCCGTCGAGCTGCAGGGCAACAGCCATCACTACCACGAAATCAACAACGATCAGGCCTTCAGCCACCTGCGTTTCAACATCTACCCGGATGGCGGCGTAGCCCGTCTGCGCGTGTACGGCGTGCCGTTCCGCGACTGGTCCGCTGTTGGCGACAACGAGCAAGTTGACCTCGCAGCTGCCCTGAACGGCGGTCGTGCCCTGGCCTGCTCCGACGAACACTTCGGCCGCATGAGCAACATCCTCAACCCGGGCCGTGGCATCAACATGGGCGACGGTTGGGAAACCGCGCGTCGTCGCACGCCAGGCAACGATTGGGTAATCGTCGCCCTGGGTCACCCGGGCGAAATCGAGAAAATCGTCGTCGATACCCTGCACTTCAAGGGTAACTACCCGGACAGCTGCTCGATCCAGGGCGCGTTCGTGAAAGGCGGTACCGACAGCCAGATCGAAACCCAATCGCTGTTCTGGCGCGAACTGCTGCCAAGCCAGAAGCTGGAAATGCACGCCGAACACACCTTCGCCGAGCAGATCAAGGCCCTGGGCCCGATCACCCACATCCGCCTGAACGTGTTCCCGGATGGTGGTGTGAGCCGCCTGCGAGTATTGGGCAAGGTCGCGAAGTAAGCGCTAAGCCCAATCGCCAGCAGGCTGGCTCCCACAGGGGAATGCATTCCAAATGTGGGAGCTAGCCTGCTAGCGATAGCAACAGAACCAACAACACAGAATTCGGAAAAGAACAGCATGCGCACACTGACGATTGAACCGCTGACCAAAGAAGCCTTCGCCCCTTTCGGTGACGTGATCGAAACCGACGGCAGCGATCACTTCATGATCAACAATGGTTCGACCATGCGCTTCCATAAACTGGCTGTGGTCGAAACCGCCACGCCTGAGGACAACGCGATCATCAGCATCTTCCGCGCCGACGCGCAGGACATGCCGCTGACCGTCAGCATGCTGGAGCGCCATCCGCTGGGCAGCCAGGCTTTCATTCCGCTGCTCGGCAACCCCTTTCTGATCGTGGTCGCGCCACTTGGCGATGCACCTGTATCAGGCTTGGTCCGCGCCTTCGTCACCAACGGCAGGCAGGGCATTAATTACCATCGCGGCGTTTGGCACCACCCGGTGCTGACGATCGAAAAGCGGGATGACTTCCTGGTGGTTGATCGCAGTGGCACAGGCAATAACTGCGATGAGCATTTTTTCAAAGAGGATGAGCGTTTGATCCTCGCCCCCCACCAATAAGAGAAGGTCTGATCACTCGACAACAGAGTGACAGGCGAGAGGTAAAGACTGTGGAAGCACATCTGTTGGAATGGCTGAACCTGAGCGTGCGCTGGGTTCACATGATTACTGGCGTGGCCTGGATCGGCGCATCGTTCTACTTCGTCTGGCTGGAAAACAACCTCAATCGGGTCAACCCGAAAAGCGGTCTGGCCGGTGATTTGTGGGCGATCCACGGCGGCGGTATCTACCACCTGGAAAAATACAAACTGGCTCCACCGACCATGCCGGACAACCTGCATTGGTTCAAATGGGAAGCCTACTTCACCTGGATGTCGGGTATCGCGCTGCTGTGCGTGGTGTTCTACTCCAACCCGACGCTCTACCTGCTGGCTCCTGGCAGCACCCTGAGCGGTCCTGAAGGCGTGGCCATCGGTATCGGCTCGCTGTTTATCGGCTGGTTCATCTACTCCTTCCTCTGCGACTCGGCCCTGGGCAAACGCCCTGCCCTGCTTGGTTTCATCCTGTTCGTGCTGATCATTGGCGCCGCTTACGGCTTCAGCAAAGTGTTCAGCGGTCGTGGTGCTTACCTGCACGTGGGCGCGATCATCGGCACCATCATGGTCGGTAACGTGTTCCGCATCATCATGCCGGCGCAGCGCGCACTGGTAGCGGCGATTGCCGAGAACCGCACACCGGATCCAGCGTTGCCAGCCAAAGGCCTGTTGCGTTCGCGTCACAACAACTACTTCACCTTGCCAGTGCTGTTCATCATGATCAGCAACCACTTCCCGAGCACTTACGGCAGCCAGTACAACTGGTTGATCCTGGCTGGGATCGCGGTATTGGCGGTGTTGGTGCGTCACTACTTCAACACCCGCCATGACAGCCACAAGTTTGCCTGGACCTTGCCAGTGGCAGCGGTAGGCATGATCAGCCTGGCCTATGTCACTGGCCCTGCGCCAATGAACAGCCCGGAAGTGGCCAAGACCCCTGCCGCGATCGAGTACCAGCCTCTGCCGGAAACAGCGGTGGGTGGTGGTTTGAAACCGGCTGAAGCCAAACCTGCACCAGCGCCTGCCGCAGCTCCAGCGCAAGCGTCCAACGCCGGTCCCGGTTTCGACAAGGTGCACAGTGTGATCCAGGAACGTTGCGCGGTTTGCCATTCGGCCAAACCAACCAGCCCGCTATTCAGCGCAGCCCCGGCCGGTGTGATGTTCGACACCCCCGAGCAGATCCGCCAGAACGCGGCACGGATCCAGGCACAAGCCGTCGCCACCCAGATCATGCCACTGGGCAACATCACCCAGATGACCCAGCAGGAACGTGACCTGATCGGCGCCTGGATTGTTCAGGGTGCTCCGACCAACTGATCGTTGAAAAGCATCGCTGGCAAGCCAGCTCCCACAGGTCCTCATATATGACCTGTGG
>NZ_JBOIBY010000466.1:0-2471 GCF_050739655.1 Pseudomonas sp.
GATCAAAAGATCGCAGCCTGCGGCAGCTCCTACAAGGTACGCCTTGAACTTAGAGCGCCTTGCACGCAATCAAGCAACTGCCCAAGCGCCCAGGGTTTCTTGATGAACGCAACCTCATGGCGCACCCCCGAACTCTCCGGGGTCTCATAGCCCGACATGATCATGATCGGTTTGTCCGGCCAGCGATCACCGAACTGGTTGGCCAGGTCCGCGCCATTGAGCGTGCCCGGCATGGTGATGTCGGTCAGCAACAACCTCACCTGCGCGGCATGCTGCTCCAGATACACCGATGCGTCGTCGGCACTGGTTTGCGGCTCCACTACAAAACCTTCCTCCTGGAGAATTTCACAGAGAAAATCCAGGATCAGCGGGTCGTCCTCAACCACCAGGATCAACCCGTCAGGAAGATTTCCACCTGCCGTCGACACTCCACTCATGACCTTGCCGCTCCCTGAATGCACCTATGATTTCGCGGATCTGAATCCGCTGCCTACAGGTAGGAGCAGCGCACTCGACGGAAATTCATTTTGATATAGGGATACGAGGAAAACAGGTGCTGCGCAAGGCGGTGGGAGCCGGCAAGCTCCCACCGGGGTTTCGTTTACTGCGACATGGCGTCCTTCTTCATCGCGTCTTTGCTCATGCTGTCCTTGGACATGGCGTCTTTTTTCAACGTGTCCTTGGTCATCGCGCCCTTGGACATGTCGTCTTTCTTCATCGTGTCCTTGGACATCGAATCGGTCTTCTTCATCGCGTCCTTGGACATGGCGTCCTTGGACATCGCATCCTTGCTCATGCTGTCGTTGCTCATGGTGTCAGCAGCAAAAACACTGGCAGCACCTACGGCCAGGCACATGGACAGCACAACGGTGGTCAATTTTTTCATGATCAAACTCCTTGAAGCTCTGTGTGTGGACGAGTGAAACAGCCAGGCTCCGTCAACTGCCACCGAACCAGTTGTAGCCCTGGTCTTCCCAGTAGCCGCCGCTGTAGGTGTTGCTGACGAAAATCGCCTGAATGTGTTTGGGGTTCTTGTAGCCAAGCTTGGTGGGCATGCGCAGCTTCATCGGGAAGCCGTACTCGCGCGGCAGCACCGCGCCGTCGTAAGTCAGCGCCAACAAGGTTTGCGCATGCAGCGCGGTGGCCATGTCGATGCTGGTGTAATAGTCGTCGGCGCATTTGAAGCCGACGTATTTGGCATCGGTGTCGGCGCCGACGCGTTTGAGGAAATCGCTGAAGCGCACTCCGCCCCAACGGCCAATCGCGCTCCAGCCTTCGACGCAAATGTGCCGGGTGATCTGGTCGGTCTGCGCCATGGCGCGCAGTTCTTCGAGGCGCCAACTGCGCTTGTCGACGACCAGGCCAGTGACTTCCAGGCGATAACCTTCCTCCTCCACCGTCGGCGCTTCATCGATGCCGTAGAAGGCATTGAATGGAAACGGCCGGGTGATCATCGATTCCGGGTAGGTCGGCGCCATGGCATTGGGATTGAACAACCAGCCCTGCACCCGATCATTGAAGCGCGACATGGACGACAACGCGGTGTCGACACTTTCGTTATCGGTGATGTTGCATCCGGACAACATGGCCACGCCGCCGAGGGTCAGGCCGCGCAGCAGGAACGAGCGGCGTGAGCGGTCCTCGATCTGTGGTGCAAGGATCTTGCGGGCGTCGGTCAGGATGGAAGACTCGTCCAGCCCTGAACCTTGATTGGGCTTTTTCATACGTGCTCCTTGCGACCGACAATCATGGCCACCAGTGTTTTTGGAACCAGCGCCACCATCACCAGATGCACCGCCACGAATGCCACCAGCAGCGCCATGGCGAAGAAGTGCACGCGGCGCGCACCTTCGTAACCCCACAGCAACTCACGCAGCAGCGGGAACTGCACGGACTTCCACAGCACCAGCCCGGAGATCACCAGCAGCGTGATATCGACCATGACGAACAAGTAAGCGACGCGCTGCACCTGGTTGTAATGACTCAGGTCGGCATGCCCCAGCTTGCCGCGCAGAGCGGCCCCCAAGTCATGCAGAACGCCTTTGGGCGATACAGGGAAAAAGCGTCGTTTCAGACGACCGCTGAACAGGTTGAAGGCCAGATAGATGAGTCCGTTGATCGCCAGGAACCACATCGCTGCGAAGTGCCATTGAATGGCGCCACCGAGCCAACCGCCGAGGGTGATGGATTTGGGAAAGCTGAAATCGTAGAGCGGCGAGGCGTTGTAGATGCGCCAGCCGCTGGTGACCATCACCAGCACCGCCAGGGCGTTGAGCCAATGGGTCAGCCGCAACCAGCGTGGATGGCTGGCCTTGGGTGTTGCAGATGACTGCGACATGTCCGGCTCCCGTCGTTGTTATTCGTTGGAGCCGAGTATGGGAGCCACAAGATCGCCAAATCCTCACGTAAAGTTAAATTAAATGTGATAACTCGCCCTCTCGATGATTGAGGGCTACCCCTGTAGGAGTTGC
>NZ_JBOIBY010000467.1:0-1934 GCF_050739655.1 Pseudomonas sp.
GGTGACGCAAGCCACAGGCAAACAGCCCCGGGCACTTAGCTCGGTCGATAAACGCGCACATTGGCATGCCCCTCACTGAGCAAATGGTGGGCATGCAGGCGACTCATCACGCCTTTGTCGCAATACAACAGGTACTGGCGAGTAGGGTCCAGTTCCTTGAAACGAGCGTTCAGAGCATAAAACGGCATCGTTTGTACCTCGATACCAGCGAGTTCCAGCGGGTCATCCTCGGCGGCATCCGGGTGGCGGATGTCGATCACGATCTGACCGGCCAGCGCATCGCTGACTTCTTCAATCTGAATGTCCTGGCCCAATTCATCGATCACCCGATCGATCGGTACCAGCTTGGCGTTCTCGAGCGCACGCTCAAGGATCGCCATATCGAATTCTTTCTCTTCATGCTCGACGCGATAACGCTTCGCTGCGGTCTTCGGATTGACCGAGATGACGCCGCAGTATTCCGGCATGTGCCGGGCGAAATCGGCGGTGCCGATCTCGATGGCCTGGTCGATGATGTCCTGCTTGTGGCTGGCGATGAGCGGACGCAACACCAGCTTTTCGGTCACGCAGTCGATCACGTTCAGGTTCGGCAACGTCTGGCTCGAAACCTGGGAGATCGCCTCACCCGTCACCAGCGCGTCAATGTGCAGTCGATCGGCAATCCGTTCGGAAGCGCGCAACATCATACGCTTCAATACTACGCCCATATGACTGTTATCGACTTTACCGAGAATTTCTCCCAGCACTTCCTCGAACGGCACACTGACAAATAACACGCGTTGCGAGCTGCCGTACTTCTTCCAGATGAAATGCGCGACTTCCATGACGCCCAGTTCGTGGGCACGTCCGCCCAGATTGAAGAAGCAGAAGTGCGCCATCAGGCCCCGGCGCATGATCTGGTAGGCCGCGACGGTGGAGTCAAAGCCGCCGGACATCAGCACCAGCGTCTGTTCCAGTGCACCCAGCGGATAACCGCCGATGCCGTTGTGCTGGCCATGGATCACGAACAACCGCTGGTCGCGAACTTCGATGCGGACTTCGACTTCAGGCTTTTTCAGGTCGATGCCGGCGGCACCGCACTGACGGCGTAACTGGCTGCCGACGTATTTTTCAATATCTATCGAGCTAAATGGGTGCTTGCCGGCGCGTTTGCAACGCACCGAGAAGATTTTCCCGTTCAGTGCATCACCGTAGTGCTGTTTGCACTTTTCGACGATGTCGTCGAAATCGCCCAGTGGGTATTCGTCGATTTGCAGGAAGTGCGCGATGCCTGGCATGCAGCTCAGGCGCTCGCCCATCTCTTTCAGGGCCTTGGGATCGCTGACGCGGGTTTCCAGCTCGAGGTTGTCCCATACGCCGTTCACCACCACAGCCGGGTCCAGATCGCGGAGCACGGCACGGATGTTTTTCGCCAACTGACGGATGAAACGCGTCCGAACCGGGCGGCTCTTGATGGTGATCTCGGGAAAGACTTTTACGATTAGTTTCATGAAAACAGCGCGCGCTGGGTCAGCCGAAAAAGGGGGGCGCGGATTATAGCGGAAATTGCTCAAGGTTTAACCAATTAATGTGCAGAAGGTTTTGCATGCACCAAAACGGGTCAATTCCCAAATTAAGCGCCACATTGTAGGGCGATATTTTCCGCTTTAAGACGCTTTGCACCTCTATAAGCGTGAATTTGGGGCAAAAAACCCATGCTGGGGCACTGGCATGCAATTTGCTCCCTTGTGAGGCAGGTTGCCTTGGCAGAGTATTCGCGCCGGCATCACAAACATTTAAGGGCATCCACTACCAGCCCTAAGCCACCCGGAGGACACTATGTCGAAGTCGGTTCAACTCATCAAAGATCATGACGTCAAGTGGATTGATCTGCGCTTCACGGACACCAAAGGCACTCAGCACCACGTGACCATGCCGGCTCGCGATGCGCTGGA
>NZ_JBOIBY010000468.1:0-1536 GCF_050739655.1 Pseudomonas sp.
GTGTGGGGGCAAGTGGAATCGTCGATTGTCCACTATGGATCATGATTGTCTATTGTGGACAGTCGAGTTTTTATGGGTTATGTGTTCGATCTGTAGGTGATGTCAGGCAGGCTGCGCGGCCACGGTCAACGGCCTTTGAAGCGCGCGATAAACCTCGCGGGCGATGTAGCGTTTGAGACACCGGATGATGTCTTTTTTCGATTTGCCCTGCCGAATGCGTCGATCCATGTAGTCCTTAGTGCGTTGGTCCCAGCGTAGGCGGCATAACACGATACGGTGCAGGGCTTTATTAGCCTGACGATCCCCACCACGGTTAAGCCGATGACGTGAGGTTTTCCCACTGCTAGCCGGCAGGGGCGCTGTCCCGGTGATCATCGCAAAAGCTGCTTCAGAGCGCACGCGCCCGGGGTTTTCCCCGGCGGTGACCAGCAGTTGACCGGCGACCTCGGGGCCCACACCATTAAGTGTGATCAGCTTGGGGTTGATGGCCGCCACCAGGGGTGTGATCAGCGCATCTAGAGTGGAGATCTCCGTGGACAGCCGCTGGTGACGCTCGGCTAGACTACGCAGGGCGATCATGACCGCGACCTGCGGATCAGCTGCTTTCGTGGTATCAGGGGCGCTGTCAGCACAGAAAGCGACCAACTTGGCATCGCCCAAGGCATCGAGCTGCTCACGTAACCCCGCCGGAGCGGTGATGATCAACGTTTTGATCTGCCGTTTCACATCACTACGCTGCCCAATCGCCGACGCGCGAGCCACCCGCAGACTACGCAGGGCCTCGACCTGCCCATCACGGCGTTTGGGGACACCCGTGGCTCTTTGAGCCACCACGGCACGAGCCGCCGCACACGCATCCAAAGGATCAGACTTACCCTCACTATGACGTGTCTTACGATCCGGACGATCCACCTCGATCACCGTGACACCTTGTGAATGCAGGTAACAAGTCAACCCGGCGCCATAGGAACCAGTGCCCTCAACACCCACCGACACGACCTGCCCCAACGACCGCAGCCACGCCAACACCTGCTCATAACCTGTTGTAGTAGCGGGAAACTGTTGAGTGGACAACAATTTTCCGACACCAGCATCCACCACGGCCACGGTGTGGGTGTCTTTATGAGTGTCCACACCACCAATGACCTCAACACGACGATTCTCTATTACAGTAGACATGCCATCCTTACTTCATGACTAAACAATGAATGAGATGACATCAACCAAACAAAGCAATGGACACGACAGTAAAACAGGCACCACAAAAAAGGCCAAGCTCCTATAAAGTCACAAACACCTGTTTGGTCAATGCGATGGGCACTTTCTGGCAAGGGTCGACAAATCCTTACTAGAAGACACACACGGTCAGTCCGTCCTAGAGTCAGACCCAACCAGAAAATGCCCATACACATATCATTACTGTCCGTCCTTGTACCACTCGCGTTTGCGACAATGGTGGCGTTTGCGCGGGAAATTCAAAAAACCCCCACAAACGCAACATTCAAGGAGTTAATGCGGTGCCGCACTGTCCTCGTC
>NZ_JBOIBY010000469.1:0-2170 GCF_050739655.1 Pseudomonas sp.
AAGGCTTTGAGCATCTGCGGTTTGTAGCAAAAAGGTAGTCAATGATGAGCGCAAGGCACTTTCTCTCCCTGATGGATTGCACGCCCGAAGAGCTGGTCAGCGTGATCCGTCGAGGCGTTGAGCTCAAAGACCTGCGTAACCGCGGCGTACTGTTCGAGCCTCTGAAAAACCGCGTGCTCGGGATGATTTTCGAGAAGTCCTCGACCCGCACCCGCATTTCGTTCGAAGCCGGCATGATCCAGCTTGGCGGCCAGGCGATCTTCCTGTCGCCGCGCGACACCCAACTGGGTCGAGGCGAGCCGATCAGCGACGCCGCCATTGTCATGTCGAGCATGCTCGATGTGGTGATGATCCGTACCTTTGCCCACAGCACCTTGACCGAATTCGCCGCCAATTCCCGCGTGCCGCTGATCAATGGCCTGTCCGACGATCTGCACCCGTGCCAGTTGCTGGCCGACATGCAGACTTTCCTCGAACACCGCGGCTCCATCCAGGGCAAGACCGTGGCCTGGATCGGCGACGGCAACAACATGTGCAACAGCTATATAGAAGCGGCGATCCAGTTCGACTTCCAGTTGCGTATCGCCTGTCCGGAAGGCTACGAGCCGAACCCGAAATTCGTGGCCATGGCCGGGGATCGGGTGACCATCGTTCGCGATCCGAAAGATGCCGTGCGCGGCGCCCATCTGGTCAGCACCGACGTCTGGACCTCCATGGGCCAGGAAGAAGAAACCGCCAAGCGTCTTCAGCTGTTCGCCCCTTATCAGGTCAACCGCGCACTGATCGACCTGGCCGCGCCGGACGTGCTGTTCATGCACTGCCTGCCAGCTCACCGTGGAGAGGAAATCAGCGTCGACATGCTTGATGACCCGCGTTCGGTGGCCTGGGACCAGGCTGAAAACCGTCTTCACGCTCAAAAGGCCCTGCTCGAATTTCTCGTCGAGCCGGCGTATCACCACGCATGAGCCAGCCATTACTGCTTAACCTGCGCAACCTCGCCTGCGGCTACCAAGACCAGCGAGTGGTGCAGAACCTCAACCTGCATTTGAACGCCGGTGACATCGGTTGCCTGCTCGGTTCTTCAGGCTGCGGCAAGACCACCACCCTGCGTGCCATTGCCGGTTTCGAACCGGTACACGAAGGCGATATCCAGTTGGCGGGCGAGACGATTTCCAGCGCCGGTTTTACCCTGGCGCCGGAGAAACGCCGGATCGGCATGGTGTTCCAGGACTATGCGCTGTTTCCGCATTTGAGCGTGGCCGACAACATCGCTTTCGGCATTCGCAAGCATCCGAAAAAGGAGCGAGTGACCGAAGAGCTGCTGGAACTGGTCAACCTGAAAAACCTAGGCAAGCGCTTTCCCCATGAGCTATCCGGTGGACAGCAGCAACGTGTGGCCCTGGCCCGCGCCCTGGCGCCGGAACCGCAATTGCTGCTGCTCGACGAACCCTTTTCCAACCTTGATGGCGAGTTGCGACGCAAGCTCAGCCATGAAGTGCGCGACATTCTCAAGGCCCGTGGCACCAGCGCAATTCTGGTGACCCACGACCAGGAAGAAGCCTTCGCGGTCAGTGACCATGTCGGGGTATTCAAGGAAGGCCGGCTGGAACAGTGGGACACGCCCTATAACCTCTATCACGAACCGCTGACGCCATACGTGGCCAGCTTCATCGGTCAGGGGTACTTCATTCGCGGTCAGCTGAGCAGCCCGGAGTCGGTGCAGACCGAACTGGGAGAGCTGCGCGGCAATCGTGCCTACACCTGGCCGATTGGTGGCGCGGTGGACGTGCTGCTGCGACCAGACGATATCGTTTATGCGCCGGATAGCACGCTGAAAGCGCGGATCGTAGGCAAGTCGTTCCAGGGCGCGTCGACGCTTTATCGCCTGCAAATGCCGACGGGTGCGCAACTGGAATCGATTTTCCCAAGCCATGTCGATCATCAGGTCGGCGCAGAGGTTGGCATTCGTGTCGCGGCGGAACACCTGGTGCTATTCCAGGCGAGCGGCAGCATGGCGGCGCAGATTCCAATCGTTGAATCGGGTGTTCGGCGCCACAGCAACGCCATCTGATCCCAATATCCGTAGGAGCGAGGCTTGCCCGCGAAGGCGATTTCAAAGACGCCTTCGCGGGCAAGCCTTAATGCCGGTCAGTTAAGGCATTTGTAGGAG
>NZ_JBOIBY010000470.1:0-1148 GCF_050739655.1 Pseudomonas sp.
TTCTGCATTTCCTGCTCGTACAACTTGGCCCGCAGCATTTTCATGGCGGTGTCCTTGTTGGCGTGCTGGGAACGTTCGTTCTGGCAGCTGACCACGGTGTTGGTCGGTACGTGGGTGATACGTACGGCCGAGTCGGTGGTGTTTACGTGCTGACCACCGGCACCGGACGAACGATAGGTGTCGATCCGCAGGTCCGCCGGGTTGATCTCGATTTCCACCTTGTCATCGATCTCTGGCGAGACGAACACAGCGGAGAAAGACGTGTGGCGACGGTTGCCGGAGTCGAACGGGCTCTTGCGCACCAGACGGTGCACGCCGATCTCGGTGCGCAGCCAACCAAAGGCGTATTCGCCCTTGATGTGCACGGTGGCGCCCTTGATCCCGGCGACTTCACCGGCCGACAGCTCCATGATGGTCGCCTCGAAGCCACGTTTGTCAGCCCAGCGCAGGTACATGCGCAGCAGGATGTTGGCCCAGTCCTGGGCTTCGGTGCCACCGGAACCGGCCTGGATGTCCAGGTAGGCGTTGTTCGGGTCCATTTCATGGCTGAACATGCGGCGGAATTCCAGCTTGGCCAGATTTTCCTCGAGACGGGCCAGCTCGGCGACGACATCGCCCACTGCGCCTTCGTCGTTTTCTTCGACGGCCATGTCCAGCAGGTCGCGGCAATCGGCCAGACCGGTGTTCAATTCGTCCAGGGTTTCGACGATTTGCGCCAGCGCAGCGCGCTCGCGGCCCAGTTCCTGGGCGTATTCAGGCTTGTTCCAGACACTCGGATCTTCAAGCTCGCGATTGACCTCGGTCAGACGCTCATGCTTTTGATCGTAGTCAAAGATACCCCCGAATGGTTTCGGAGCGCTCGGACAGGTCCTTGATGGTGTTCAGGATCGGGTTGATTTCCATGACGGGCAGCACTCGTTGGCGAACTTTTGAAAGCCGGCGAGTATAACGGCAAACAGCCGCCAACGGCAGTCCGCTTGGTCGAAAACGCGGGGTTCAAATGCTGCCTTCACAACCATGGAGATCAAATGTGGGAGCCGGGCTTGCCCGCGATGAGGGCCTGTCAGCCGAAACATTCATCGCCTGGTATACCGTTATCGCGGGCAAGCCCTAATGCCGGTCAGTTAAGGCATTTGTAGGAGCGAGCT
>NZ_JBOIBY010000471.1:0-8305 GCF_050739655.1 Pseudomonas sp.
TGAACAAAGATAACTGCGACTCAGGAAGAACCCTGGCCGAGACTGAGTGCAAAGAGCAGGAAAAATTCTTGTAGATGGTTGGATCGAAATTCAACATATCGTGTAGAGATTCTCAGTGACACAAGCAACACAGTGGCGCCACCTTAACCCTTTTTCCGGAACGTGCCAATGCTTCTTGCGCAGGTTTCTCTGTTTTAAGGATCGGCGGTGTGACGGTTCGTCGCCAGTACGCGTAATTGCAGCCTGTTCGGCGAGAATTGCGCCCAGTGCTTTGAACCCGGCGGCGAGCCCCGGTAAGATGCCGGACAGATTTTTACCACCTCGCTATTCAGGACACCCGCCATGAGCATCAAATCGGACAAGTGGATTCGCCGCATGGCGCAGGAACACGGCATGATCGAGCCTTTCGTCGAGCGCCAGATGCGCGGCAGCGACGATAGCCGTGTGATCTCCTACGGCGTGTCGAGCTACGGCTACGATGTGCGTTGCACCAATCATTTCAAGGTGTTCACCAACATCAATTCGGCCATCGTCGACCCGAAAAACTTCGATGCCGGCAGCTTCGTCGATATCCACAGCGATGTGTGCATCATTCCGCCGAACTCCTTCGCCCTGGCCAGCACCGTTGAATACTTCCGCATTCCGCGCAATGTATTGACCATTTGCCTGGGTAAAAGCACCTACGCGCGCTGCGGCATCATCGTCAACGTCACGCCGCTTGAGCCTGAGTGGGAAGGTCATGTGACCCTGGAATTCTCCAACACCACCAATCTGCCGGCAAAAATCTACGCGAACGAAGGCGTGGCGCAGATGCTGTTCCTTGAGTCTGACGAAGAGTGTGAAGTGTCCTACAAGGACCGTGGCGGCAAGTACCAGGGCCAGCGTGGCGTGACCCTGCCGCGTACCTGAGTCAGCCGTCTGACAAAACGTGGGAATTCCTGAGCGAGCGTACACTCTATGGACTGTACTGCTCCGATTCGCGCAAGGCGGATCGGGCCATCGCTCAGGAGTGCTTTATGAAGATCGACCCGCGAATAAGTGCCGAACTGGCAAGGCTTGAGCCCAATCAGGTTGGCGTTTTGGCCTGGTCCTTGTTGGCACACCCGCCGCTCAGCATGACAGGGGGCATCCCCGGTCAACCTGATCCCGATACCCCTAACGAGCAGCCTACCGAGCCAGGTGAGCCCACCTTGCCGGATGAGCCGCCTCCCGCGCCTGTGGTTTGAAGCCTCCATCAGTTGACGGGCCATATCTCGTTGTCGCCAATGACCAGGATCTTGCAGTTGTCATCGCACAGGACTTGAAAGCCACCGGTAAATGCACCGAAGGCCGGTAGCAGGCTGACGTCTGCGCCTATCCTGAAACACGGCAGGCGCAGACTTTGTCGGCCTCGACCGTTCAGCCGATATACGGGGTGCACGTGGCCGGCCAATACAGGTCGGTCCGCATGCGCTACAGGTTCGTGCTGCAAGGAAAAAGGGCCGAGCAACAAAGGCTCGGGCACTACGCGAATGTTCAGCGAGAGTGGCGGGTCTGCGGCGCGCTTGTCGTGATTTCCGCGAATCAAGGTCATCGACAGGTCCCTGTGGCGAGCTCGCCATTCAGACAGGGCGCTTAGCGTGGCGATTGCATGGGAACCAGGGCCATGCAGAAAGTCCCCAAGGAAAATCAACTGTCGGCAGGGCAGGGCCATCATAAGTTCATCCAGCACGCCGATGTTTTGCGCCGTGGTGCCGTGGGGTACTGGCTGGCCGAGGCTTCGATAAGCAGCGGCCTTGCCGAAATGTACATCGGCGATCAATAACGCCTGTTGCGCTGGCCAATAGATGGCTTTCTCCGGTAACAACCAGAGGTCTTCACCTGCCAATCGTATTGAATAAGGCGTGCCCATCAGGCTTTCTCTTTCTCAGCGGTTTTTTCCAGGTCGTTGACCATGCGCCTGATGCGATCGGCGAGTTTTTCCGAACTCATGCTTTCTCGAAAACGCTCCACCAGCAATGGAAAACCGAGAGGCGTAGGGCGCTTGATTTGATGCATGTCGCGCCTAAGTCTACTGAGCCGCTCCAGCGTCAGTTCCAGACGACGAATATCCAGCTCCTCGCGCAGAACCTCTTCCCCTGCCTGGGCCAGCAGCAGATTGTTGGCGTCGTATTGTTTGAATACTTCGTAAAACAAACCGCTTGAAGCCTGAACCTGACGCGTGCTTTTCGGGGCGCCGGGATAGCCGGCGAATACCAATCCGGCAATTCGTGCGATTTCGCGAAAACGGCGCAGCGCCAGTTCGCCGGCGTTCAGGCTGGCGAGCACATCAGCCAGCAAATGATCAGCATTGAACAAATCAACATTGAGCTGTCGGGGCCAATCGACATGGTTGGCGCTGAGCAGCTCCAGCCCGTAATCATTGACGGCGATTGAAAATGTCAGGGGCTGGCGTTGGCTGACGCGCCAGGCCAGCAGGCTCGCCAGGCCCAGATGCACCTGGCGTCCGGCAAAGGGGTAGAGGAAAAGGTGCCAGCCTTCGCGGGATTTCAACGTTTCGACCAGCAGGCTCGACTCGGTTGGCAACCCTGACCACTGTTGTTGCACGGCCAGCAGCGGGCGCAACGCCTGCATTTCCGGGCCGGCGAACTCGCCCTGCGCTGCCGCGCTGAACCGCGCGACTACCGCGTTGGCCAGTTCGCTGGACAGTGGCATGCGACCTCCATTCCAGCGCGGCACCGCGGCTTTTTTTGCGCTGCTGCGTTTAACGTATGCGGTCATGTTTTCCACCCGTACCAATTCCAGCAATCGACCTGCAAAGAGAAAGCCGTCGCCTGGCTTGAGGCGCGCGATGAAGCCTTCTTCCACGCTGCCCAGTTGCTTGCCACCGCCACCCTTGCTCCAGAACTTCAGTTGAATGCTCGCGTCGCTGACGATGGTCCCGATGCTCATGCGGTGCCGACGGGCCAGCCGGGCATCAGGCACGCGCCAAACTCCCTGCTCATCGGGTTCGACCCGGCGATAGTCCGGATAAGCTGTAAGGGACAGCCCGCCGTGTCGCACGAAAGCCAATGCCCAAATCCAATCCGCAGGGCTCAGGTCACGATAAGCCCAGGCGGTGCGCACTTCCTCGTACAGCTCGTCGGGCACAAAGCCACCCCCCAACGCCATGCTGACCAAGTGTTGTACAAGCACATCCAATGGTTTGTGGGGCGACTCACGGGGTTCGATGCGGCGTTGCGCAACGGCGTCCCGTACGGCTGCGGCCTCGATCAACTCCAGGCTGTGCGTGGGCACCAGCGTCACTCGCGATACTCGCCCCGGCGCATGCCCGGAGCGCCCCGCCCGTTGCATGAGCCGCGCCACGCCTTTGGCCGAGCCGATTTGCAGCACCCGTTCAACGGGTAAAAAGTCCACCCCCAGATCCAGGCTGGAAGTGCAGACCACTGCTTTGAGATGACCTTCCTTGAGGGCGCGCTCAACCCAGTCACGGGTGTCGCGGGATAACGAACTGTGGTGCAGCGCAATGAGCCCTGCCCAATCAGGACGGGCCTCAAGCAAGGCCTGATACCAGATTTCCGATTGAGCACGAGTATTGGTGAAAACCAGGCTACTGGCACTGGATTCAAGCTCGGCGATCACCTGCGGCAACATCTTCAAACCAATGTGCCCGGCCCATGGGAACCGTTCGAGAGCGGGTGGAAGCAGTGTATCGACCTGCAACTTTTTGTCGATCTGGCCCTGAACGCTGATCCCTCCACCCTGGGGGATAAGGACCTGCTGTGCGTGGGTCTGATTACCCAGGGTCGCGGAAACGCCCCAGACGATCAGTTCAGGATGCCAGCGGCGCAAACGGGCCAGGGCCAATTGCAATTGCACGCCGCGTTTGTTGCCGAGCAGTTCGTGCCATTCGTCGACCACCACCATCCGCAAAGTAGCGAGTGCTGATACCGCGTCGGCACGGGCCAGCATCAAGGTCAGGCTTTCCGGGGTTGTGACCAGCGTGCTAGGCAGGCGCCGACTCTGGCGTGCCCGTTCACTGCTGCTGGTATCCCCCGTGCGCAGGCCGATGCTCCACGGAATCTGCAAATCGTCCAACGGCACCGCCAATGCACGGGCTGTATCGGTGGCCAAGGCGCGCATGGGGGTGATCCACAACACCGTCAGCGGTTCGGCGACTGGGTTGCGTTTGCGAGGTTTTTCAACGGGAGGCGAGGCGCGGGCGAAGCGATTGAGCGCAGCAAACCACACAGCGTAGGTCTTACCGGCACCGGTGCTGGCGTGCAGCAAGCCGGACTGCCCGTTTTTGACCGCCGTCCACACCTGTTTCTGAAAGGCGAACGGTTTCCAGCCGCGAACAGAGAACCAGGCTTTGGCGAAGTCGGTGGTCGTTCCCATACCGGGTTTTGCGCTCTGGAGGTCTTCTTTCAGTGACCGCGGCGGATCAGTACAAGTTTTAATGGCTTTGTTTTTTTGGGGGGGGGGCAGTTTTGGCTCCAGTGCTGATCGACGCAAATCTGGAAATAACTGTGTCTAGCGTTGAAACCTGTTGGTGAATCGGTCGTGTTTGTATCGACGGGCTGCTTGTTCTGCGATTTTTTGGAAAAGATGCGGTTCGGGCAGTTACCCACATATGAAAAGGAAATTCAGATGAGTACAAATCGAGAGGGACATTTATGTGCCGATGTGACTACTGGTTCCGGCGATACCCAGCTGTTTCGGGTAACAAACGGACTTGAATTCTATGTATTGCTAGGTAGCTATCGTATTGACGCGAGTAACGGGAAGGGAAAAGAGTTTTATATCCAGCTGCCGGGCGACATCGAGAGTGGCAGTTTTAACTTGGGGCTTAGTCCACGCGGCCCAATGATTATCCATGTGACAGGCAGTTCAGAAGCGGAAGTCTATCAAGGCAATCTTGAGTTGAAGGTTGGCGGGGATGCGCAGTTTGCCGGGACCTTCAGCGGAATAGACATCCATGGTCTGAAGGTGACCAATGGCAGTTTCAGGCTGGAGCACGAGACAAGTGCTTGATGCTTGAGCAAAGGAAGCCGGGCAGACCGGCTTCCTCTTCATCGTTTATTAACTATTTCAGATTACCGCTCAGGAACTGCTTCAACCGCTCGCTCTTAGGGTTGCCCAGTACGTCTTCAGGCTTCCCTTCCTCTTCCACCAGCCCCTGGTGCAGAAACAGCACCTGGCTCGAAACCTTGCGGGCGAAACTCATTTCGTGGGTGACCATGATCATGGTCCGGCCTTCTTCGGCCAAACCCTGGATCACCTTGAGCACTTCACCCACCAGTTCCGGGTCCAGTGCCGAGGTCGGTTCATCGAACAGCATGACTTCCGGCTCCATGGCCAGTGCTCGGGCAATTGCCACCCGCTGCTGTTGACCGCCGGAGAGGAACGCCGGGTACTGATCGGCCACTCGCGCCGGCAGGCCGACTTTATCGAGATAGCGACGGGCGCGGTCTTCGGCTTCCTGCTTGCTGCATCCCAGCACCCGGCGCGGAGCCATGGTGATGTTTTCCAGCACGGTCATGTGGCTCCACAGGTTGAAGTGCTGGAACACCATCGCCAGGCGGGTGCGAATCCGCTGCAATTCATCGGCATCGGCCACGTGCATGCCGTGGCGATCGGTGACCATGCGGATGTTCTGCCCATCGAGGCTCATGGCGCCGGCGTTGGGTTGTTCGAGAAAGTTGATGCAGCGCAAGAAGGTACTTTTGCCCGAACCGCTGGCACCGATCAGGCTGATGACGTCGCCGGTGTTGGCCTTGAGCGAAACGCCTTTAAGCACCTCATGATCGCCATAGCTTTTATGCAGGCCTTCAATGGTCAGTTTGTACATGGAGCAAGCGTCCTCAAGGCGAAAGTAGGTAGCCGCTGCGATAGGCTTCGGTGCCCGCGACGTGGGCGATCACCATGCCAGCAGTGGCCATGCGGCGCAGCGAACGGGCGTACATCAGCCCGGCGGCGGTGCAATGAACAGGGGTGACCCGATCGGTGATCGGGTCAATGATTTCGGCGATCAGTTGCCCGGCTTCCAGATATTCTCCAGGCATTGCGGTAAATACCAGCAGCCCGCCAACGGGCGTAGCCACCGGCTCCACACCGGCCAGCGGTGTGGCCGGATAGGGCAGCTCAGGCAGTGGCGCCGGCTCGCCGGCAATCGCACCGGAATGAATGAGGTAGTCAATCAGCGCCTGGCAGTCGAGGCTGGCCAAGGGGTGATTAACGTCGCCCTGGCCGCGAAGTTCGACGGTGACTGAAAAGCTGCCCGGCGGAATATCGAAGTGTTCGCCAAAGCGCTCTTTGAGCTGCCACCAAAGCAGGGTGAAGCATTCATCGAACGACTGGCCACCAGAGTCAGTGGCCAACAGGCTGGCTTCGGAGCCGATGTAGCGGGCCAGCGGCTCGACCTGCGGCCAGGCCTCGGGCGTGGTGTACAGGTGCGCGACGGCTTCGAAATCGCAATGCAGGTCCAGCACCATGTCGGCATCGCAGGCCAGGCGTTGCAGGGTCAGGCGCTGGGACTGCAACTGGGTGCTGGCAGTCTGACGATTCAATGCGCTGCGCAGATGGTTGCGGATCAGTTCCAGGTTGCGCTGTGGATCCTCACCGAGTTGACCTTCGATGGCATTGCCCACTTCCTCGCTCAGATCGACGAACCAGCGATTGAAGTTCTGTCCGCTTTCCAGCTCGTAGCGACCCAGCGGCACGTCCATCAGCACTTGTTCCAGGCCAACGGGATTGGCCACCGGAACCAGGACGATTTCATTGCGCAGACGGCCAGCCGCCTCCAGCTCTGTCAGCCGTTGCTTCAAGTGCCAGGCCACCAGCATGCCGGGCATTTCATCGGCATGAAGGGACGACTGGATGTAGACCTTGCCTTTGGCCGGTTGCGGGCCGAAGTGAAAACTGTGGATCTGTCGTGCTGTGCCCGGCAGTGGGGCCAGCAAGTCATGAATCTGGTGGCGCATTTACGTTGTCCTAGTGGGTTGGCCCAAGGAAGGCCAGCCATCGGCGTTCGGCGAGACGGAACAGGCCGACCAGCGCAAAAGTGACGGTCAGGTAGATCAGCGCGGCGATGCCAAACGATTGAAAGGTCAGGAAGGTCGCCGAGTTGGCGTCCCGAGCGACTTTCAGAATGTCCGGGATGGTCGCGGTGAACGCCACGGTGGTTGAGTGCAACATCAGGATCACTTCGTTGCTGTAGTAAGGCAGCGAGCGACGCAGCGCCGATGGCATGATCACGTAGGCATACAGCTTCCAGCCTGTCAGGCCATAAGCCTTGGCCGCCTCGACTTCACCGTGGTTCATGCTGCGAATCGCCCCGGCGAAAATCTCCGTGGTGTAGGCGCAGGTGGTCAGGGCGAAGGCCAGGATGGTGCAGTTCATCGCGTCGCGAAAGAAGCTGTCGAGCAGCGGTTGTGCGCGCACGGCAGCCAGGCTGTAGATCCCGGTGTAGCAGATCAGCAGTTGGATGTAGAGCGGTGTGCCACGGAACAGGTAGGTGTAGAACTGCACCGGCCAGCGAATGTAGAAGTTCGGTGAAACCCGGGCGATGGACAGCGGGATCGACACCAGAAATCCGATGAAGATCGATGCACTGAGCAGCCACAGGGTCATGGCCAGGCCGGTGATGTTCTGACCATCGCTGTAGAGGAAGGGTTTCCAGTATTCCTGCAGGAGTTCGATCATCGTACGGCCTCCCGGGTACCGGCGGCGTAGCGGCGTTCAAGCCAGCGCAGTATGAAGTTGGAAACACTGGTGATGACCAGGTAGATCAACGCGGCGAGTACCAGGAAATAGAACAGCTGATAGCTGCTTTTGCCAGCGTCCTGAGCGGCCTTGACCAGATCGGCCAGGCCAATGATCGACACCAGCGCAGTGGCCTTGAGCATGACCATCCAGTTGTTGCCGATACCCGGCAGGGCAAAACGCATCATTTGCGGAAACACCACGATCCAGAAACGCTGGCCGCGCTTGAGTCCATAGGCGGTGGCGGCTTCGACCTGACCCCGTGGCACCGCGAGAATCGCACCGCGGAAGGTTTCGGTGAAATACGCCCCATAAATGAAGCCCAGGGTGATGACCCCGGCGCTGAATGGGTTGATCTCGATGTATTCCCATTCCATGTAGTCGGTAAACGACGTCAGCCAGGTTTGCAGGCTGTAAAAGATCAGCAGCATCAGGACAAGGTCCGGAACGCCGCGAATGAGTGTGGTGTAAAGCTGGGCAGGCACGCGCATCAGTTTGACTTTTGACAGCTTGGCACTGGCGCCGAGCAACCCGAGCAGCACGGCCAGCAACAGCGACAACG
>NZ_JBOIBY010000472.1:0-8445 GCF_050739655.1 Pseudomonas sp.
CCTTTGAAGTCAGTGAACAGCCAGGCAAGGAGACTTACTACTGCCTGTCGATGTTCCCTTACCCCAGCGGCAAGCTACACATGGGGCACGTGCGCAACTACACCATCGGCGACGTGATCTCCCGCTATCAGCGCATGCAAGGCAAGAATGTCCTGCAACCCATGGGTTGGGACGCCTTCGGCATGCCGGCGGAAAACGCCGCGATGAAGAACAACGTAGCGCCCGCCAAGTGGACCTACGAGAACATCGCCTACATGAAGTCCCAGCTGCGCAGCCTGGGCCTGGCGGTGGACTGGTCCCGTGAAGTGACCACCTGCAAGCCCGATTACTACCGCTGGGAACAATGGCTGTTCACCCGCCTGTTCGAAAAAGGCGTGATCTACCGTAAAAACGGCACCGTGAACTGGGACCCTGTCGACCAGACCGTTCTGGCCAACGAACAGGTGATCGACGGTCGCGGCTGGCGTTCCGGCGCGCTGATCGAAAAGCGCGAAATCCCGATGTACTACTTCAAGATCACCGCTTACGCGGATGAGCTGCTGGAGAGCCTCGACGACCTGCCGGGCTGGCCTGAACAGGTCAAGACCATGCAGCGCAACTGGATCGGCAAGTCCCGCGGCATGGAAGTGCAGTTCCCGTACAACGTCGATTCCATCGGCGAAAGCGGCACATTGAAAGTCTTCACCACCCGCCCGGATACCCTGATGGGCGCGACCTACGTCGCCGTGGCCGCCGAACACCACCTGGCCACCCTCGCCGCGCAGAACAACCCTGAGCTGCAAGCGTTCATCGCTGAATGCAAGGGCGGCAGCGTTGCCGAAGCCGACGTTGCCACTCAAGAGAAAAAAGGCCTGCCGACCGGCCTGTTCGTCGAGCACCCGCTGACCGGTGAAAAACTGCCGGTATGGGTCGCCAACTACGTGCTGATGCATTACGGCGATGGCGCGGTCATGGCCGTTCCGGCCCACGACGAGCGCGACTTCGAATTCGCCACCAAGTACAGCCTGCCGATCAAATCCGTAGTGCGCACCAGCTCGGGCGACACCAATCCTGCACCTTGGCAGGATGCCTATGGCGAACACGGCACGCTGATCAATTCCGGCGAGTTCGACGGCCTCGACTTCGCCGGCGCCTTCGACGCCATTGAAGTGGCACTGATCAAGAAAGAACTGGGCGCCTCGCGTACCCAGTTCCGCCTGCGCGACTGGGGTATCAGCCGTCAGCGTTACTGGGGCTGCCCGATCCCGATCATCCACTGCGACACTTGCGGTGATGTACCGGTACCGGAAGATCAACTGCCCGTTGTGCTGCCGGAAGACGTCGTACCCGATGGCGCCGGTTCGCCTCTGGCCCGCATGCCAGAGTTCTACGAGTGCAGCTGCCCGAAATGCGGCCAGCCTGCCAAGCGTGAAACCGACACCATGGACACCTTCGTCGAGTCCTCGTGGTATTACGCTCGCTACGCTTCGCCACATTTCGAGGGCGGCCTGGTCGAGAAATCGGCGGCCGACCACTGGTTGCCGGTGGATCAATACATCGGCGGTATCGAACACGCGATTCTTCACCTGCTCTACGCGCGCTTCTTCCACAAGCTGATGCGCGACGAAGGCCTTGTGAGCTCCAACGAGCCATTCAAGAACCTGCTGACCCAGGGCATGGTGATCGCCGAGACTTACTATCGTCGCGAAGCCAACGGTGCTTACACCTGGTTCAACCCGGCGGACGTCGAGCTTGAGCGCGACAGCAAGGCCAAGGTGATCAGCGCCAAGTTGAAATCCGATGGCTTGCCGGTGGAAATCGGTGGCACCGAGAAGATGGCCAAGTCCAAGAACAACGGCGTCGACCCACAGTCGATGATTGACCAGTTCGGTGCAGACACCTGCCGCCTGTTCATGATGTTCGCCTCGCCACCTGACATGAGCGCGGAATGGTCTGACTCCGGCGTTGAGGGTTCGCACCGTTTCCTCAAGCGCGTATGGCGTCTGGCTCAAGCGCACGTCACCCAGGGCCTGCCGGGCAAACTGGACGTCGCCAGCCTGAATGACGAGCAGAAAGCCATTCGACGCTCGATCCACCAGGCCATCAAGCAGGCCAGCCACGACGTCGGCCAGAACCACAAATTCAACACCGCCATCGCCCAGGTGATGACGCTGATGAACGTGCTGGAAAAAGCCGCGCAAACCACCGAACAGGACCGCGCACTGATTCACGAAGGCCTGGAAGCCGTGACGCTGCTGCTGGCCCCGATCACGCCGCACATCAGCCACGAGCTGTGGAATCAACTGGGTCATGCTGCCCCTGTCATCGACGCTGGCTGGCCGGTACTGGACGAAAGCGCGCTGGTACAGGACAGCCTGCAACTGGTGATTCAGGTCAACGGCAAGCTGCGCGGTCACATCGAAATGCCTGCCAGCGCCAGCCGCGAGGAAGTCGAAGCCGCCGCCCGAGCCAACGAAAACGTACTGCGTTTCGTCGACGGCCTGACGATTCGCAAAGTGATCGTGGTGCCCGGGAAACTGGTCAACATCGTCGCCAGCTAATTGGATCAGGCGCCAGGCCATGCCTGGCGCCGAATAAAACCTTTCGGGCCGCATGATCGGCCCACATGGTTTCAAGGGGAGCAACACAATGATCAAACGCAACTTGCTGGTGATGGGCCTCGCAATTCTGCTGAGCGCCTGCGGTTTCCAGCTGCGCGGCACCGGCTCCACGGAACTTGCGATCAAGGAACTCGACCTGAGTGCCCGCGACGCATACGGTTCAACCGTGACCCAACTGCGTCAGGTACTGCAAAGCAGCGGCGTCAAGGTCTACACCGGCGCGCCTTACAAGTTGTTCCTGGCCAATGAACAGGAAACCCAGCGCATCCTCAGCTATGCCGGCGCCGGACGTACGGGCGAGTATCAGATAACCACGGTGCTCAACTACGACATTCTGGGGCAGGGCAACCTGCCGCTGCTGAGCGACAAGCTTGAAGTGCAAAAGATCTTTATCCACGACGGCAACAACCTGGTGGGTTCTGACCAGGAAGCCGCCGATGCCCGCAAGGACACTCGCCGTGAACTGGTTCAACGCATGATGCTGCGCCTGCAGCAGTTGACGCCGGCTGAACTGGATCAGTTGCAGCAAACCGCCCAAGCCAAGGCCAAGGCGGAAGCCGCGGCACTGGAAGCGGCGCAGAAGGCTGAAGCGGAAACTCCGCGTCAGTCGCCCATCGAACTGCCGCAACAGTAAGACTTACGGGGCGCCCAGGCGCCCCGTTCGCCCTCTCTTATGAAACTCGCCCCCGCCCAACTCGGTAAACACCTGCAAGGCGCCCTTGCGCCGGTCTACGTCATCAGTGGCGATGATCCATTGCTGTGTCAGGAAGCCGCCGACGCCATTCGCAGCGCTGCCCGTCAGCAGGGCTTCGACGAACGTCAGGTCTTTGCCGCCGATGCCAGTTTCGACTGGGGTACGTTGTTGCTGGCTGGTGCCAGCATGTCGTTGTTCGCCGAAAAGCGCCTGCTGGAACTGCGCCTGCCTTCCGGCAAGCCCGGTGACAAAGGCGCCGCAGCGCTCATCGAGTACTGCTCGCGACCGGCCGAAGACACTGTGCTGCTGATCAGCTTGCCCAAGCTCGACGGCAGCGCGCAGAAAACCAAATGGGGCAAGGCGCTGGTCGAAGGCCCGCAGACACAGTTCGTGCAAATCTGGCCGGTGGATGCTGGTCAATTGCCTGGCTGGATCCGTCAGCGTTTGTCCCAGGCCGGGCTTTCCGCCAGTCAGGACGCCGTAGAACTGATCGCTGCACGGGTCGAAGGCAACTTGCTGGCCGCTGCCCAGGAAATCGAAAAGCTCAAGCTGATGGCCGAAGGCGGTCAGATCACCGTCGAAACCGTACAGGCCGCGGTGGCCGACAGTGCGCGCTTCGACGTTTTCGGATTGACCGATGCGATTCTCAATGGCGAAGCCTCTCATGCCCTGCGCATGCTCGAAGGCCTGCGCGGTGAGGGTGTCGAACCTCCGGTGATTCTCTGGGCGCTGGCTCGGGAGCTGCGGCTGCTGGCCAATATTTCTTTGCAATACAGCCAGGGAACTCCACTGGACAAAGCCTTCAGCCAGGCCAGGCCGCCCGTCTGGGACAAGCGCAAACCGCTGATGAGCAAAGCCCTGCAACGCTATTCAGCGCAACGCTGGGCGCAGTTGCTGCTTGAGGCTCAGCGCATTGACGCGCAGATCAAAGGCCAGGCCGCCGGCTCGCCGTGGATGAGCTTGAGCCGCTTGACGTTGTTGATGGCCGGCCAGCGGCTTTCATTGCCTGCCGAATAAAATTAAAAGATCGCATTCCCCTGTAGGAGCTGCCGCAGGCTGCGATCTTTTGATCTTCCTTCCTACAAATCACGCATGCATTTGCACTATAGACACCCGCCCCATTTCGGCCGAATATCTGCGCCGCAAAACCCACCCAATTGCGAGAGCCCCATCATGAGCAAAAAGCCGTCAAAACACGGCCCCAACAAGGCCAAATCCATCGTCGCCCAGCCTCTGTTCCGCAGCCGCCAGGAACGAGCCGGCAAGGGCAAAGGCAGCTACCGCCGCGAAGCCTTCCAGTCTGACAACTGGGAGGCTTCTTACTTTCTGGCGGCCTGAAAGGCAAGCATCCGCTCAACATGTTAAGGTCTGCACCTGATCCGTTTTCCCTGGACCCGTGCATGCCCCTTTGTCTTTCCCGTCGTTGGCACCTACGCCAATTGATTGCTGCCTCCAGCCTCGTTTTGCTAGTCGCCTGCGCGGAAAAGCCCACCGCCGCCGACGCCCAACCCCTTCAGACTTTGCCTGTCGCCACCGCGCCTGCGGTCATTGCGCCTGTGGTTCCGACCGGTGAAAACCTCGACATCCAGCCAACCCAGACCTTCGCCGAATGGCAGGCAGGGTTTCGCAAGGATGCGCTCGCTGCCGGCATTCGTGCTGACTTGTTCGACCGTGCATTTGCCAATGTCAGCTTCGACCCCAGCGTGATTCGTGCCGACCGCAGCCAGCCGGAATTTTCCCGCCCGGTGTGGGAGTACCTCGACGGCGCCCTGTCGCCGCTGCGCGTTCGCAAAGGTCAGGCGCTGGTGGACCAATACGCCAGCACCCTGCAAAGCATCGAACAGCGCTATGGCGTCGATCGTCAGGCGCTGGTTGCCGTGTGGGGCATGGAAAGTAACTTCGGCCAGTTCCAGGGTAGCAAGTCCGTGATCAACTCACTGGCGACCCTGGCCTACGAGGGCCGTCGCCCGGGGTTCGCCCATGCGCAATTGATTGCTGCGCTGCAAATTCTGCAACAGGGTGATATCGAGCCGGAGAAAATGCTCGGTTCCTGGGCTGGTGCCATGGGCCAGACCCAGTTCATCCCGACGACCTACAACACCCACGCCGTTGACTTCGATGGTGATGGCCGCCGTGACATCTGGGGCAGCGCCTCCGACGCCCTGGCCTCGACCGCCCACTACCTGCAAAGCTCCGGTTGGCAGAAAGGCCAGCCATGGGGCTTTGAAGTGCAGCTGCCGAGCACTTTCAACTACGTGTTGGCCGACGGCACGACTCGCAAGAGCGTTGCCGAATGGCGACAACTGGGTGTCACGCTACCCAATGGCGGCCAGGTCCCGGCTGGTACCGAACAATTGTCCGCAGCGCTGCTGCTGCCCGCTGGCTATCGGGGCCCGGCCTTCCTGGTCCTCGACAATTTCCGTGCGATTCTCAAGTACAACAACTCGTCGTCCTACGCCCTGGCAGTCAGCCTCTTGTCCGAGCGCTTCAACGGAGCAGGCCTGATCAGCGGCACGTGGCCTAAAGATGATTTGCCACTGAGCCGTACCGAAAGAATCGAACTGCAAAACCTGCTCAGCGCGCAGAATTACGATGCGGGGACTGCGGACGGCATTATCGGCGCCAATACCCGCAAAGCCATTCGCAGTGCCCAGCAGTCGTTCGGCTGGCCGGCGGATGGTTACCCGACGCACAAGTTGCTTGAAGGTTTGCGTAGCCGCTAAAGCTTCGCGGGCAAGCCTCGCGCCTACAAGGTATGGATACCCGTAGGAGCGAGGCTTGCCCGCGAAGGCTTACTTTCAGGCGACGAATATCTACCGTTTGACCACTACATCCTGCTCCAACACCAACTCCTGATTCCCCGCATCCAGTCTGACCAGCGCCCCCAAGGGCAATGTCAGATTCGGATCACAGTGCCCACTACGCCATCCGGACAGCACCGGAATCTGCAATGGCTCAAATGTCTGCTTGAGCAACCGCTCCAGCGCAGGGACTTCAACCCCCGCCACATCCCCTACCAACACCCCTCGCAGCTTGCCCAGCGTGCCGGCCAGTCGCAGGTGAGTCAGCAACCGGTCGATGCGGTACAACGGCTCATTGATGTCTTCGATGAACAGGATGACGCCTTCGGCGTCGATTTCGTAGGGCGTGCCCATGGTCGCAGCGATCATCGACAGATTGCCCCCCAGCAATCGCCCATGAGCAATGCCCGGCTCGATCGTGGTCAACGGGTAAGCCAGAGGGTGCGCCAACACACTCCCCGCTTTCAGCTGCCCACGCAGCATGTTGAAAAATGAAGACTCCGTGGGTTTCTGTCTGGCGCCAAGAATATCGGCATTAAGCAACGGGCCATGAAACGTCACAAAACCTGCGTAACGGCTGATCGCCAAGTGCAGCGCGGTGATATCGCTGTAGCCAACAAACGGCTTGGCATGACTGCGCAGCAATTGGAAATCGATACGATCGAGCAACCTCGGCGTACCGTAGCCACCGCGCAGGCAAATGATCGCATCGACCTCGCTGTCAGCGAATGCCGCGTGCAAGTCATTGAGGCGCACCTCATCACTGCCGGCCAAGTAGTCATTCTTCTCGTATACGCCAGGAAACACTTTCAGCGCATAACCTCGCGCGCGCATCCATTGCACGGCTTTATCGGTATCTAGCGCCGCTGGGCCGGCAGGCGCAATGACCCCGATCGTCCCTTCCGACGGCAAGGCCGGAACGCAAGCGTGAGGACAAAGGGTGTGAATCGGTCGAACGGTCATCCATGAATCTCCCTGCGTGAACACTTCAGCACACAGTAGTCAGGAACGGGGACAAACAGAAGAGCGATTGTCGCCCCGCAGGTTGCAGGAAAGACGGTAGTTACCGTGGGCCAGACAAAAAAACGCCCGCAAGACTGAATGCCTTGCGGGCGTTTGCACGTCTTTCAGCAGATCAGGACGACATCAGCTCGGCCTTGACCAGCTTCGCCTGTTCATCGGCGTGGTACGAAGAACGTACCAACGGGCCGGAAGCGACGTTCTTGAAGCCCATCTTGTAACCTTCCTCGGCGAACCAGGCGAAGGTGTCCGGGTGCACGAAACGCTGCACCGGCAAGTGGCTGCGCGACGGCTGCAGGTATTGACCCAGGGTCAGCATGTCGATGTCGTGTTCGCGCATGCGCTTCATGACTTCGATGACTTCGTCGTCGGTCTCGCCCAGACCCAGCATCAGGCCGGACTTGGTTGGGATGTGCGGCATCATCTGCTTGAAACGTTGCAGCAGGGTCAGCGACCACTGGTAGTCCGAACCCGGACGCGCGGCCTTGTACAGGCGAGGCACGGTTTCCAGGTTGTGGTTGAACACATCCGGCGGCTCAGCGGCGGTGATTTCCAGGGCGATATCCATGCGGCCACGGTAATCCGGAACCAGGGTTTCCAACTGCACGTTCGGCGACAGTTTGCGGATTTCACGGATGCAATCGGCGAAGTGCTGGGCACCGCCATCACGCAGATCGTCGCGGTCTACGGAGGTGATTACCACGTACTTGAGGCGCAGGTCGGCAATGGCGATGGCCAGGCTTTCCGGCTCGTTGACGTCCAGTGGTTTCGGACGACCGTGGCCCACGTCACAGAATGGGCAACGACGGGTGCAGATGTCGCCCATGATCATGAACGTCGCCGTACCGCCCGAGAAGCATTCACCCAGGTTCGGGCAGGACGCTTCTTCGCACACACTGTGCAGCTTGTGTTTGCGCAACAGAGCCTTGATGCGATCGACTTCCGGGGACACCGGGATACGAACACGAATCCAGTCAGGCTTTTTCGGCAGTTCAGTGGTCGGAATGATCTTTACCGGGATGCGTGCAACCTTCTCGGCGCCGCGCAGCTTTACGCCGGCTTCAACCTTGGCACGCGGGGCCGGACGCTCAGTGACATCCTGCGTCGGGATCATGGTTTGCACTGCATCAGTAGTCATATCAGTCGATTCCGCCCGTTAGGGTCGTCTGCTCAGCATAGTCGAGGTGTTTGACGAGCTGCGCACGCAGCCGGGCACTTACCTCGGCAAATTCAATCGATCCTGCGTGATCGCTCAGCTGGGTCATCGCCAGCCCGGCGTAGCCGCAGGGATTAATCCGTCGAAACGGTTCCAGGTTCATGTCCACGTTCA
>NZ_JBOIBY010000473.1:0-3191 GCF_050739655.1 Pseudomonas sp.
TGGCCTTCTTTCAGGCTTTTGAAACCGTCGCTTTCGATAGCTTTGAAGTGTACGAACAGGTCGTCACCGCCACCTTGAGGAGTGATGAAGCCGAAGCCTTTTTCATCGTTGAACCATTTAACGGTGCCGGTTTGGCGATTAGACATGGTGTATCTCCAAGAAACTTATATTTTCAGTAGTACTGTGCTGCTCAGGCCAACTGGGCACACCCGGGTATCATAGTCGAAATGTGCGCTTTGGGAGCCCCCCGCAGTTGCTGTTTGCCCGACAGTCACGCCTTCTTTGCTGCTTGAGATGGCTGAAAGCCCCGGTTTAAAAGGCTTTCAGCCGAAAGTAAAGGTGATAAAAAAAGCTGTAAAACCTGCATGAATTGTAGGAAAAGGCGATTTTCAGGGGCGATTCATCGGCTGAAAACGCTTTTCCAGCATGTTTTCAGACTTATTTTTTCTCCGAATTGTTGGCCTTGCACTTGGAAATCTGAGTCAGCGCCTGTTGTTTCAGGGCGTCGCTGGCCTGATTGTCCATCAAGGCCTGAAGGTCCTTGGCCGGGTACGATTTGATTGCATCGGCACCGCAGGCGCAGTGGGCTTTTGCCGCCGCAGCGCCGATCTGCGGAGTGGCCGCCTCGGTGCACTGTGCCATGTACTTCTCGCGTTCACCCTTCGGCCAGTCGGCATGGGCGGCCAGCGGTAGCAGAAGAACGATAGGTGCGACTACAGCGAATAAAGATTTCAGACGCATGCGGGGATGCTCCTTGTGGGTCAATGTCTTGTTATCTGAGGGGTAAAGCCGGGATCAAGTTCAGCACTTTGGCATAAAAGCGCCGGATTTTCGCTGGCAGCAAACCTCCACGCCGTCATCACCGTTCATCTGTGCTAGCATGCCTGGCTCGGGCTTTTGCAGGCTCCGGTCGACCCATAATCCCGGATGCGGCAATCGCTCGAATAACCCTGATTTGAATCCCAGTCACTCTGGTTCGGTTTCCGGTTGGCCGCAAGGCTCCTGCCGCTGTAAGGCAGGCGTTCGTCATTGAATGGCCTGGATCGGATCTTGTACTGGCTCATCCCAACCCACGTGACCTTTGGTAGGGGTCACCACTAGGAGAGGAGGCGCCATGCCAACTATTACTCTTCCCGACGGCAGTCAACGTTCATTCGATCACCCGGTATCCATCGCCGAGGTCGCCGCATCCATTGGTGCCGGTCTGGCCAAGGCCACCGTGGCCGGTAAGGTCAATGGCAAGCTGGCCGACGCCAGTGACATCATCGACAGCGACGCTACGCTGCAAATCATTACGCCAAAGGATGAAGAGGGGCTGGAGATCATTCGCCACTCTTGCGCCCACCTGGTTGGCCACGCGGTCAAACAGCTGTATCCGACGGCCAAAATGGTCATCGGGCCGGTCATCGACGAAGGTTTCTATTACGACATCGCCTTCGAGCGTCCTTTCACTCCGGACGACCTGGCTGCAATCGAACAGCGCATGCAGCAGTTGATCGAAAAAGATTACGACGTGATCAAGAAAGTCACTCCGCGCGCCGAAGTGATCGAAGTGTTCAAGGCCCGTGGCGAAGACTACAAGCTGCGCCTGGTCGAGGACATGCCGAACGAGCAGGCTATGGGTCTGTACTATCACGAAGAATACGTCGACATGTGCCGCGGCCCGCACGTGCCGAACACCCGCTTCCTGAAATCCTTCAAGCTCACCAAGTTGTCCGGCGCCTACTGGCGTGGCGACGCCAAGAACGAGCAACTGCAGCGCGTTTACGGCACTGCCTGGGCTGACAAGAAGCAGCTGGCAGCGTATATCCAGCGCATCGAAGAAGCCGAGAAGCGCGATCACCGCAAGATCGGCAAGCGTCTGGGCCTGTTCCACACCCAGGAAGAGTCGCCGGGCATGGTGTTCTGGCACCCTAACGGCTGGACGCTGTACCAGGTGCTCGAGCAGTACATGCGCAAGGTTCAACGCGATAACGGCTACCTGGAGATCAAGACTCCTCAAGTCGTTGACCGCAGCCTGTGGGAGAAATCCGGGCACTGGGCCAACTACGCCGACAACATGTTCACTACTCAGTCGGAAAACCGCGACTACGCCATCAAGCCAATGAACTGCCCGTGCCACGTACAGGTATTCAACCAGGGCCTGAAGAGCTACCGCGAGTTGCCAATGCGATTGGCCGAATTCGGTGCTTGCCACCGCAACGAGCCATCGGGCGCTCTGCACGGCATCATGCGTGTGCGTGCATTCACTCAGGATGACGCCCACATCTTCTGTACAGAAGAGCAGATGCAGGCTGAATCCGCTGCATTCATCAAGCTGACCATGGACGTCTATGCCGACTTCGGCTTCAAAGATGTCGAGATGAAGCTGTCCACTCGTCCGGAAAAACGCGTCGGCTCCGACGAGTTGTGGGACCGCGCTGAAGCTGCATTGGCTGCAGCCCTTGATAGCGCTGGCCTGCCGTACGACTTGCAGCCGGGTGAGGGTGCCTTCTACGGTCCGAAGATCGAATTCTCGCTGAAAGATTGTCTCGGTCGAGTCTGGCAATGTGGTACCTTGCAGCTCGATTTTAACCTGCCTGTCCGTTTGGGCGCCGAATTCGTCTCCGAGGACAACAGCCGCAAGCATCCGGTGATGTTGCACCGGGCGATCCTGGGTTCCTTCGAGCGTTTCGTCGGAATTCTGATCGAGCACTACGAAGGTGCATTCCCTGCGTGGCTGGCGCCGACTCAGGCTGTGGTGATGAATATCACTGATAAACAGGCAGATTTCGTCGCTCAGGTCGAAAAAACTCTCAACGAAAGCGGGTTTCGTGCCAAGTCTGACTTGAGAAATGAAAAGATCGGCTTTAAAATCCGCGAGCATACCTTGCTCAAGGTTCCCTATCTCTTGGTTATCGGGGATAAGGAAGTCGAGACGCAGACTGTCGCTGTGCGTACTCGTGAAGGTGCTGACCTGGGCTCGATGCCCGTCGCCCAATTCACTGAGTTCCTCGCGCAAGCGGTTTCCCGGCGTGGTCGCCAAGATTCGGAGTAATTATTATTAAGCGTGAAATGAGACAAGATAAACGAGCTGCACCGAAAGCCCCGATCAACGAGAATATCTCGGCACGCGAGGTTCGGTTAATTGGCGCTGACGGCGAGCAGATTGGCATCGTCTCGATTGATGAAGCGCTTCGTATTGCTGAAGA
>NZ_JBOIBY010000474.1:0-1641 GCF_050739655.1 Pseudomonas sp.
GTACTGGTATCAGTTCAAGGCTGACTCTGGTCGCAGCCCTGCGACGCTGAAGAAGATTCGCGACTACCTCGATAAGGATCTACTGCCAGCGCTTGGTGAGAAGCAGTTGGAGGACATCACTCGGGCCGACTGCGCGAAGCTGCAGGCCAGCATCGAAAAACGTGGCGCGTTCAACGTGGCAGACAAGGCCCGGACCTGGCTCAAACAGATTTTCAGTCAGGCGATTGCGCGGGGGCTGTGCGAGCTCAATCCAGCTTCTGAACTGCTTGCCATTGCGTTGGCCCCTCCTCCCCCTGAGCACTATCCGCATTTGCGTGAAAGCGAGCTGCCGGCATTTCTTCAGGCACTGAGTAAGACTACCAGCCGATTGCCGTCGAGGATTGCTTCATGGATGGCAATACTGACGGCGAGCCGACCCGGCATGGTTCGGTATGCGACGTGGGATGAAATCGATTTTGAAGAAGGGACGTGGACCATACCGGCTGAACGCATGAAGATGCGCCGGGACTATGTCAGTCCCCTGCCCCATCAACTGATCGCGATGCTGATCAAGCTGCACCAATGCACTGGGCGCAGCCGCTACCTGTTTCCGGGTAGTGGTGAGAAACGGCCCGTCATCAGTGAGAACACGATCAATCTGGTGTTTGCCAAGATTGGCTATAAAGGGCGGATGGTGAGCCATGGCGTTCGCCACACCGCGAGCACGCTGTTGCGCGAACATGGATGGCTGAAGGATCATGTTGAAAGTCAACTGGCGCATGTCGAAGGTGGGATTGCTGGGGAGTACAACCAGGCGCTGTACCTGACACAACGGCGGATCATGATGCAGTGGTATGCCGATTATCTTGATGCGCTCAGGGTTGGGCTTACGGCGAGCCTGCGGGATCAGTTTGATACGCGGGTTAATCAGTTTCTGTCGCGTAAGTCTTCGGAGCTTCTCGGGGTCAATGCGGTCGGTGACGGTATCAGCACCTTGGAAGATGAACGTGGCGCATTCCAGCGCTAACACGCTAGTGAAATCTCCATAGCTTTGCCTTCCACACGGGCCCTTCCAAACAGGGCTGCAAAGCCGCCCTGCTTGGAAGGGCCTCACTTGAAAAATCTAAAGCCCACGCAACTGTCTGTGGAAAACCACGGATTTCCACCGGTGGATAATTTCATCCACAGCCGCAGAACTCTCGAAAATTCGAGCCTTGACCCGAATTATCCACAGGCGTAGAAAAGATCGGGCAAAGCGCTGTCGTTGACAGCAACCCAGGTAGCCAGAACCTTTAAGGCTACGCCACACCGTGGTGGTTCTCCCAAAGGCGATTAGCGTCCGGCGGCTCGCACGGTCACAACGATGTGATGGATGCCTACTTTTACCTGTGTGCCCACTGCGGCAATTCATCCCTTTTCGTAGCTGCCCTGCAGCAATCTATCCGCTTGGCCATTTCTTTGCGCCAACCTGCGCCCGTCTCTTTCTCCCGGAAAGAGACGGGCGCTCCTACCGCTGCTGCAGCCCTCATCGCACAAGGCTTTGCGGCATTCCCCCTCGTGACAATTGGCGTGACAAACACCGAAGTCACCAGCAACAGCGATGCAGATGATGGTGCCGCAGCCCAAGGAATGGACTGCACCTGACTGACAGTCAGGCACGCC
>NZ_JBOIBY010000475.1:0-7818 GCF_050739655.1 Pseudomonas sp.
GGAGCTGCCGCAGGCTGCGATCTTTTGATCTTGATCCTGAAAAATCAAAGTCAAAAGATCGCAGCCTGCGGCAGCTCCTACAGGGGTCAGCGGTACGGATTAGAGGCCTTCAGCAAGCACCTTCGACAGCATATCCACAAAGAAATCCACGCTCTGACGCGAGGTCACCATCGGTGGCTTGATCTTCAACACGTTCAAGAAATCCCCCGTCGGCTGCATGAAAATCCCCAGCTCACGCAGGCGATCACACAACGCCGTGGTTTCTTCGGTCGCAGGTTCCAGTGTCTCGCGGTTGCGGATCAACTCCACGCCCAGATAAAACCCGGAACCATGCACCGCACCCACCAGCGGATGAATATCGACGAGGGCTTCAAGACGCTCCTTGAAATATCCGCCCACAACTTGAGCGTTCTCCCAAAGCTTTTCTTCCTCCATCACATCCAGCACCGCCATGCCGACCTGGCAACTGACCGGGCTACCGCCAGCGGACGAGAAGAAGTAACCCTCGTTCTCCAGCGCTTCGGCGATTTCCCGGCGCGTGATCACGGCGCCCAAAGGCTGCCCGTTACCCATGCCCTTGGCCATGGTGATGATGTCCGGCACCACGCCCTGCTCTTCAAAGCCCCAGAAGAAATGCCCCATGCGCCCGTAACCCACTTGCACTTCGTCGGCGATACACACGCCGCCCTGAGCACGAACCAGCGCATAGACCTGCTTCAAGTAACCCGGCGGCAGCGAGATACCACCGGCATTGCCGTACACCGGTTCGCAGATGAAGCCGGCCAATTGGCGTTTCTGCTCAGCGACCTTGGCCAGGTTGTGTTCGACGCTGCGCACGTAATCCGGGGCGCTGTCCGGGCCACGGAATTCACCGCGATAGGTGTTCGGTGCCGTCACCGGGTGCACCCAGTCCGGACGGCTGCTCAAGGCCTTGGGGTTGTCGGCGATCGACGTCGACACCGCATCCGCACCCACCGTCCAACCGTGATAGGCCTCAAGCACACTGAGCATGTCGCGCCCGCCGCTGTAAGCCCACGCCAGACGAATCGCCAGGTCATTGGCCTCGCTGCCGCTGTTGACCAGGAACACGCGGTCCATGGAATCCGGCGCCAGTTTCAGCAAGCGCTCGGAGAACTCGGCAACGGCGGCGTAGTTGAAACGCGAGTTGGTGTTGAGCAGCGACCATTGACGGCTGGTGACCGCCGCCATCCGTGGATGACCGTGGCCGAGCACCGCGACGTTGTTGAGCATGTCGAGATAGGAGCGGCCCTGCATGTCGATCAGGTGGTTGCGCCAGCCGCGTTCAATGCGCGGTGGGTCGACGTAATAGTGTTTTTGCGTACGGGCGAAACTCGCGTCGCGACGGGCCAGCAAGGTCTGCGAATCGAGCTCTTCTTCAGCGTCACACGCCAGCCCCAGCAAGGCCGCCGGTGACGGGCACAACGCCTGCCATGCGGCCGCCCGCGAAGGTGAGCAAAACAGGGGAGCAGTGAATGAAGACCCTCGGCTCAACTGCACAATCAGCGGTCCGCTGACAGAACCCAGCACCTGGCCTTTTACCAACGCGGCTCCGGCATGTAGCGACGCAGTAACGCCCCACAACCGCACACTCAATTGCGGGCCGTCCAGTTGCAGCACGCCCGCCGCAGGCTGATGCACCACCCCGGCAAACGGCGCTTCGACCGTTGTACCTTGGGGCACACGCAACTCGACGTGCAACGGGCAAGTGTCCGGCTCAATGGCGCTGTCTGGCCGGGTGCGGGACAAACGGTATTGCCCATAACGACTGGCCGCCAAGCCGTGGGCCGCCGCCGCTTCGCTGAGCAATCGCTGATCGATCCCTTCCTGCTCCCAGTTACCGGCTTCGAAGTGCGGGCTGAGCACGCCCAGATCGATCAAGGCGAACTCACGCCCGACCAGGCTCGGCAGCAACGGCGCAAAGCCTTCGCTGCCAATACCCGGCAGGTTCTGGCCAACCGCCGTCAAAATGGCCGCTTCCATCAGCGCCAGCGGGACCGAGGTTGCGACGCGGAAAATTTCCCACTCGTGGGTCAGGTTGTCGCGGCTGTAGGTGTTGCCCGGATCAATGCTGACCTGCTGTTCACCGCTGAGCACCAACACCGCCGCACGGGCGACGATCAGCGGCCATAGCGCCAGCAACTCCTCATGGGTCAGCGGATTGACCGCGTGATAGGCCTGCACCGCTGGCAAAATGCAGAACGGATCACCTTCGCCGTGATGCAGCAGCGCAGCGCAGGTCACCGACAAATCCGTGATGCGCCAGGTGCGCACCAGATCGCCGAAATCGATCACGCCTTGCAACTGCCAATGACGCTGCGCATCACGCTGCCACACCACGTTGTCGTCGGTGATATCCATGTGAATGGCCTGCACCGGCAGCTTGTCCTGCAATGGCTGCAAGTGGCGCTCGGCCTGCTCGGCCGCCTCGCTGATCAGCTTGCGTTGACCCTCGTCCTGAATGACCGGCAGCAAATGCGCGATCAAGGCCTGAGCGTGACGGGCATCCCACTGCAGCGTGCGCACCAGTCCCGGATGGTCAAAATCCGCCAGCGCCAAATCCATCTCACCACACAAGCGACCGAACCCGGCTACCACGGTGCGATTGAAATGTTCGAGGTGCGTCAGCGACTGGCCTTCGATGTAATCGAGCAGGCGCACGTGTACGGCTTGGCCGGCGACCTCCAGGGACAGCAGGTCCGCACCGTTTTTTGCCGTGATCACGCGAGGCACATGCACATCAGGATGCTCACCCAAATGCTTGAGCCCCGCATGCTGAGCCTGCAACTCCAGCGCCGAGTAATCGCCCCGACAGATTTTCAGGACAAAACGCCCCTGTTCGCTGTCGACACGGTAGTTGAGGTCCTGCTGGCTGCCGAGGGCCTGCAACCTTCCGCTCAGCCCGTAATGCTCCTCCAACAGCTCAAGCGCTTGCTCCGCAGACACTTGCGGGCTGGGCAAACTGGCGCGATGAATCAACGTGGCGAGCGGCATACAACGACCCCTGTAATTTTATTAGGCGCCTATATCGCCACTGCTCGGGGCGATAAGCAACCCCTTCCCGGCCCATCTCGCCCAGCGGTGACTTGCAGGGTGCTCGCGGGGCGCCGCCTAGGCATAATGCATCGATACCATCAGGCGCTCGATGCTCATGACTCCGACCCTCCCCCGCAGACCCCGCTGGCGCAGTCTGGCCCTGCTCGCGCTGTGCCTGGCGCCGTTGCTGTGGCCGCTGGAGCATCTGGCCGAGCGCTATTACCGCAGCGAACTGGCTGGGCAAAACCGCCAGACCCTCGACCTTTACGTCGCCAACCTGTTGGGCACCCTGCACCGCTATGAAGTGCTGCCGCAGATTCTGGGCGACTTGCCGGCCCTGCGCGCCGTGCTGGGGGCGCCGGACGATAGCGTCACCCAAGGCAACGCCAACCGCCTGCTGAAAAACATCAGCCACCAGACCGGCGCCGAAGTCATGTACCTCATGGATACCAAGGGCAAGACCCTGGCGGCCTCCAACTGGGACAAGCACGACAGTTTCGTCGGGCGCAATTTTTCCTTCAGGCCGTACTTCAGCGAAGCCATGGCAGGAAGGCTCGGGCGCTTTTTCGGGCTGGGCACCACCTCGGCCAAACGCGGCTACTTCTTCGCCGCAGCCGTTCGCAATGGCGAGAAAATCACCGGCGTGCTGGTGGTCAAGGTCGACCTCGACCACACCGAAAGCCTTTGGGGAAAAACCCCGGAACAACTGCTGCTGACCGATCACAACGGCGTGGTCATCCTCACCTCGCGACCGGAATGGCGCTTTCGTTCGACCCGCCCATTGAGTGAAGACGAGCGCAACGCCATCACCGCAATCCAACCCTACCCGACCCGCGACCCCAAGCCATTGAGGCTCAATCCAAACGCCTGGCTGACCCAGACCCAACCCATTGCGGAAACCGGCTGGAACGTCAGCATCCTCGCTCCGCGCACTTTGATCGACCGTCCGGTGCGCACGGTGGTGGCCATTGGTGGAGCCACGCTGTTGGTGGTGATGCTTTTGCTTGGCCTGATGATGCAGCGTCGTCGCCATTACCTGGAGCGGATCGACTTTGAAGGCAAGGCACGACTCGAACTGGAAGGCCGGGTCGCCGAGCGAACCAGCGACCTGGAAGGCCTCAACCGCCGACTGAAACAGGAAGTGCTGGAACGTGAACAGGCTCAGCAAGAACTGGTGCGCGCCCAGGATGACCTGGTGCAAGCCGGCAAGTTGTCGGCGCTGGGGACGATGTCGGCGAGCATCAGCCACGAACTCAACCAGCCGCTGGCGGCCATCCGCAGCTATGCAGAAAACGCCGAAATTCTGCTCGACCATCAGCGCACCGATGATGCCCGTGGCAACCTCAAGCTGATCAGCGAACTCACCGGGCGCATGGCCTCGATCATCGCCCATTTACGCGCCTTTGCCCGGCGCGATCGCCACGCCCCGGAAAGCGTCGCCCTGCAACCGGCACTGGACGATGCGCTGGCGCTGCTGGCCAAGCGTAGGCGCAGCATGGACGTCGAATTGATCCGTGATTTACCCGCCGCGACCTTATGGGTCGAAGCCGGGGAAACCCGTCTACGGCAGGTGCTTGGCAACCTGCTGGCCAATGCCCTGGATGCCCTGACCGAAAAAGGCCCGCCACGCAAACTCTGGCTGAGTGCCCAATCCACCGCCAATGGCGTCAACCTGTACATTCGCGACAATGGCCCTGGCTTTTGCATGGAAGCCCTTGGTCGCGCCAGCGAACCCTTCTACACCACCAAGACCCGCACCCAGGGGCTTGGCCTGGGGCTGGCGATCTGCGAGACCCTGATGCGCGCCTTCGGCGGTGAACTGTCGTTCGCCAACCACAAGGAAGGCGGCGCACTGATCACCCTTAAACTCCGCGCAGGCGCACCCGGTGTGAGCCTGCAACCGTCCGAGGACCGAAGTGCATGACCATCGACAATCGCATCCAGGTCGTGTTGATCGACGATGATCCCCATCTGCGTCAGGCCTTGAGCCAGACCCTTGACCTTGCCGGCCTGAAAGTTCTGCCTCTGGCCGAAGCCAAGGGTTTTGCCGGGCAATTGGAACGCGACTGGCCGGGCGTGGTGGTCAGCGATATCCGCATGCCGGGCATGGACGGTCTGGAGCTGCTGACCGAACTTCACGCCCAGGACCCGGAGCTGCCGGTCTTGCTGATCACCGGTCACGGCGATGTGCCGCTGGCGGTGCAAGCCATGCGCGCCGGGGCCTATGACTTTCTGGAAAAACCCTTCGCCAGCGATGCCCTGCTCGACAGCGTGCGCCGCGCCCTGGCCCTGCGCCGGCTGGTGCTGGATAACCGCAGCCTGCGTCTGGCCCTGAGCGATCGCAATGAGCTGAGCGCGCGCCTGGTCGGCCAATCGCCCTCGATGCTGCGCCTGCGTGAGCAGATCGGCGCCCTGGCAGCGACCAAGGCCGACGTGTTGATCCTCGGCGAAACCGGCGCCGGCAAAGAAGTGGTGGCCCGAGCGCTGCATGATTTATCGAGCCGCCGAAACGGTCCGTTCGTGGCGATCAATGCCGGAGCGCTGGCCGAATCGGTGGTTGAAAGCGAGCTGTTCGGTCATGAACCCGGCGCTTTCACCGGCGCGCAGAAACGGCGCATCGGCAAGTTCGAATTCGCCAACGGCGGCACGTTGTTTCTCGATGAAATAGAGAGCATGAGCCTGGACGTGCAGGTGAAATTGCTGCGCATGCTGCAAGAGCGAGTGGTCGAACGCCTGGGCGGCAATCAACTGATCCCGCTGGACATTCGCATCATCGCCGCCACCAAGGAAGACCTGCGGCAATCAGCCGATCAGGGGCGTTTTCGCGCCGACTTGTATTACCGCCTGAACGTCGCGCCGCTGCGCATTCCGCCGCTGCGTGAACGGGGTGAGGATGCACTGATGCTGTTCCAGCACTTCGCCGACGAGGCCAGCGCCCGCCACGGCTTGCCGCCCCATGAATTGCAGCCTGGGCAACGTGCGCTGCTGCTGCGCCACACCTGGCCCGGCAACGTGCGCGAACTGCAAAACGCCGCCGAACGCTTTGCCCTCGGCCTGGAACTGGCACTGGACAACAATGAGCCGCAGGGCGCCGCTGGCACCGTGGTGGAAATGGTCAGCGGTGGGCTGAGCGAGCAGGTGGAAAACTTCGAAAAAACCCTGATCGCCGCCGAACTGGCGCGCTCGCACAGTTCGGTGCGCAGTGTCGCCGAAGCTTTGGGCATTCCACGCAAGACGTTGCACGACAAGCTGCGTAAACACGGCTTGAGCTTTGCCGACAGCGGCGCGGCCACACACACCGACGATCTCGATTGAGCTACCGTCAAATCATCCATTGCCAACAAGAGTCTCCTGAATGAGCCGCGACAGTCGTCAACTGGAATCCGTCCTGCACCACGACATCCCTCTCACCCGGGACATGGGCCTCACGGTGCTGGACTGGCACGACCAGCAACTGCGCCTGCATTTGCCGCTGGACGCCAACGTCAACCACAAGAGCACGATGTTCGGTGGCAGCCTGTATTGCGGCGCGGTGCTGGCTGGTTGGGGCTGGTTGCATTTGCGGCTCAAGGAAGAAGGCATCACGGACGGGCACATCGTGATTCAGGAAGGGCAGATCAGCTATCCGCTGCCGGTGACGGGCGATGCCAACGCCATATGCCAGGCACCGGATCCGGTGATCTGGAAGAAATTCCTGGCCACGTTCCAGCGATATGGCCGAGCGCGGTTGACGCTCAATACCCGCGTCGTCAATGACGGCCGCGATGAGGATGCGGTGAGGTTTGTCGGGCAGTACGTTTTGCATCGCTAACGCAAAAGATCGCAGCCTGCGGCAGCGCCTACAGAGGATGCATGGATGCCGAATTTCGCATCAACGCTTGACCCTGTAGGAGCTGCCGCAGGCTGCGATCTTTTGATCTTGATTCAGCCCTTCTTCATCCCCAGGCATTCAATGGAGTGATCCACCATCGCCTTGGCAATCTCCAGCAAATGCCAGATCGAAAACACCATCGCCCGGTCGGCGCCCTTGAGATGGTCGCCGCATTGATAGGCCGTGACCGAGGCACAACGCAGCAGATCGGCGATATAGAGTTGAGTGTCTTCGTAACTCACGTCCTTGCTGACGTTGTAGAAGCGCAATTCATCGAGTGAGGAAGGCTGATCGCCGGTGAGGTAGAAATCAATGGCGCGGTAGAGCGCGGATCGATCTCTGATGGAGTCTTCAGAGGTGGGTTCGGGTGGTGGGTCGGGTACGGATTTTTTCATTGGTATAACTCCCAGAGTCAATTGGAGCCAACCGATTTCGCGACTAAACGAATAGGGTGGCGGCTGTGCACAAGTTAGTCGACCGGTCTCTAGGCAACCCGGCGCACCCGAAGGTGCCATGCGCACAGCCACCATAAAATTCAGGCAATAAAAAACACCCAAAAAAAGGTAGCGCTGTGCGCCCAGAGAGGATCCGGGCGACTAAACCCGATCACTGATGAGCAGTGACGGGCCGAGACTAGCCACCGAATTTGCCAGGCGCAAGCGAGCGAAATGATCTAGGAAATGTCCTGCAAAAGAAAGGGAAGCAGCCTTCAGAAGCGCTGATATTCCTGTGCGAAATATCGCCAAAATCGCACCACAATCCTGTAGGAGCCGGCTTGCTGGCGATAGCGGTGGTGAATGTGCTGCCGTCATCGCTAGCAGGCTAGCTCCCACAGTTGTCTTGGGTTAGTCACAGAAATTGCGACCAGCCGAAAATCAGTGTGGGAGCTAGCC
>NZ_JBOIBY010000476.1:0-1925 GCF_050739655.1 Pseudomonas sp.
GCTCGCACCCCGTACCGAAGGCAGCTTGTCGCCAGGCCGCAGGACGCCACTGCGGATCAATTCCGCGATGTCGTTCGCGCAGCGTTCATAGAGTTTCATGACTCCGCTCAAGCGAAGTGGGGAGCTCATCGATTGTGCACCCGCGCCATCGCAGCACCACCTGCGGCGTTTCGTCGCGCGTTCATTTGAAGACAAGGGATGCCAGCGTGAAGCTGTGCGGCGCATGGACAAGCATGGGCTGGCATCGGGAACGCTTGGGCCTAGCAGGGTGCTGAAATACCACCCCACCAGTCGGCGCGTGACAGGCCTCAGGCGTTGGAAGTTGACACCCCGATAGTTGCAAACGAAGACCCCAGACGATGCGCGGAGCCGACACCTTCACCGAGAGCTTGTTCACGATGCGCCGCCTGGAGGACTTCGTACCCGCGAATCACCCGCTGCGCCCGATCCGCGCAATGGTCAATGAGGCGCTGCTCAAGATGGACAACCTGTTTGCCGGCATGTATGAGGCCGACATCAAGGGCGGGCGCCCCAGCATCGCACCCGAGAAGCTGCTGCGCGCGATGCTCTTGCAGATCTTCTTCAGCGTCCGCTCGGAGCGCCAGCTCATGGAGCAGACCCAGTACAACCTCTTGTATCGCTGGTTCATTGGCCTGGCCATGGACGATGTGGTCTGGGTACCCAGCGTCTTCACCAAGAACCGCGAGCGACTGATCGCCCACGACGCGATCATCGAACTGTTTAACCAGATCGTCGACACCGCGGATCGCAAGGGCTGGCTGTCGGGCGAACACTTCAGCGTCGATGGCACCCTCATCCAGGCATGGGCCAGCCACAGGAGCTTCGTGCGCAAAGACGGCGGCGGCGATGATGATGCGGGCAACAACACGACGGGTAGCACCAGCTTCAAAGGCCAAAGCCGCAGCAACGAGACTCACGCCTCGCGCACCGATGGCGATGCGCGTCTGTACCGCAAGGGCAAGACCGCCAGCGAGTTGCGCTACATGGGCCATACCCTCTCGGACAACCGCCATGGCCTGATTGCCAACGCGATGGTCACGCAGGCTGATGGCTTTGCCGAGCGCGAAGCGGCCAAGGTCATGATCAAGGATGCCCGTCAAGCGGCCCCGAGTCCGGATACCAAGGTCACGCTCGGTGCGGACAAGGGCTACGACGCGCAGGAGTTCGTCCAGGCATGCCAGGACATGGGCGTGACACCGCACGTGGCCCAGAACACTTCGGGTCGGCGATCCGCGGTGCCCGACGCCATTGCTGCGAGCGAGGGCTATGCGTTGTCGCAGCGCAAACGCAAACTTATCGAGCAGGGCTTCGGCTGGGCCAAGACGGTGGGTGGAATTCGTCAGGTGATGGTGCGGGGACTCAAGCGCGTGGACCACCTGTTCGTGCTGACGATGACGGCCTACAACTTGACGCGTATGCGTTCGTTGGGGCAAATCCGTCCACAGACGCTCTGAGGCACCCAAAGGCCAGCAAAACGCCCTCGAGTCAGCGAAAACGGCTTCCGAAATCGCTGCCCGATGCACTATGTGAAAAGCGGATCCTCGCCGAAAGAGATGGCTCGCCTTGAAGGGGAGTATTTCCGCATCCTGTTAGGCTTGCGAAACCGGCAAACCAGCCAACTCCTTCTGGTCGAGGGGGTGCTGATCCTATTCATGCTGTGTGTGCGAGGCTGGGCCTCGGCCCTTGCAGGTGGAGCGGCCGGTTCCTCTGGCACGCTCATCATGATTGCGCGGACGGCCATGACCGTCGGCACCGGTGGCGCCGCTGGGGTCGCGCGCGCCGCCGGCGCAGCAGCTGCAAAGGGAGGCGGGAAGAAATGATGTCCCGCGCCAGAACCTTCAAGGACGATCCCGCCACGCAGGCCGTGCAGCTCGCCGGCACCAACAAGCGCAAGCAGGAGCGCA
>NZ_JBOIBY010000477.1:0-1003 GCF_050739655.1 Pseudomonas sp.
GACTACAAGCAGAAGAAAGGCTTGATCTGATTTTCGAGTTTTGGCGACGAGTAAGGAGTCACCGATGGCTATCAGCATGACAGAAGCGGCCGCTCGACACGTGCGGCGCTCCCTCGACGGGCGCGGCAAAGGTGAAGGGATTCGTCTGGGTGTTCGCACCACAGGCTGCTCCGGCCTTGCCTATGTGCTGGAGTTTGTCGACGAGGTGGTCGAGGACGATCAGGTGTTCGAAAGTCACGGAGAAAAAGTGATTATCGACCCGAAAAGCCTGGCCTACCTGGACGGCACCGAGCTCGATTTCGTCAAGGAAGGGTTGAACGAAGGCTTCAAGTTCAACAACCCCAACGTGCGCGGTGAATGTGGCTGCGGCGAAAGCTTCAACATCTGAGGCTTGTCGTGGGTACTCCTTGTCATTTCGCTTTATTTGAGCTGAAACCGGGCTTCAACCTGGACCTCGATCAGCTGGCTACGCGCTACCGTGAGTTGGCGCGTAGCGTTCATCCGGACCGTTTTGCCGATGCTTCCGAGCGCGAGCAACGGTTGGCGCTCGAGCAATCGGCGAGCCTCAATGAGGCTTATCAGACGCTCAAGAGCCCACCCAAGCGTGCGCGGTATCTGCTTGCCTTGAATGGTGGTGAGCTGCCACTTGAGGTCACGGTGCATGATCCGGAATTTCTTCTGCAACAGATGGAGTTGCGTGAAGAGCTCGAAGACCTGCAGGACAGTGCCGACCTGAACGGCGTTGCCGTCTTCAAGCGTCGCCTCAAGACTGCCCAGGAAGAGCTGAACCAAAACTTTGCCGCTTGCTGGAACGATGTCGCGCACCGCGAAAGGGCCGAACGCCTGATGCGGCGCATGCAGTTCCTCGACAAGCTGACCTACGAAGTGCGCCAGTTAGAAGAGCGCCTCGACGATTAACCCAGTGCCGCTCCGGTCGCACGCCTGATATACAGATAAGTCCTGATAACGATGGCCCTACTGCAGATCGCCGAACCCGGCCAAA
>NZ_JBOIBY010000478.1:0-7484 GCF_050739655.1 Pseudomonas sp.
GGCCACGGTCTATCAAAAACAGGCCAAGCCTGAGCAACAGGCCGAGCTCATCAAACAGATGCAAGCGGCTCACGCTCGCGGCACCGTTTCGGCGCAGCGCGTCGACAGCGTCGCCCGCGTGCTCGCCGATTCGACCCTGGGCAAGACCGACGAGAAAACCGCACAGTCGCTGCTCGAACCGATCGCACCGGGCTACCCGGCCTCGTGGGTCTCCCTTGCGCAACTGCTTTACGATTTCCCCGAAATGGGCGACGTCGACCAGATGATGAAGTACCTGGACAACGGCCGCGCCGCCGACCAGCCCCGCGCCGAACTGCTGCTGGGCAAGCTCTACTTCGAAGGCAAACTGGTGCCGGCTGACGCCAAGGTCGCCGAAGCGCATTTCCAGAAAGCCGTCGGCCGCGAAGTCGCCGCCGATTACTACCTCGGCCAGATCTATCGCCGTGGCTACCTGGGCAAGGTCTATCCACAGAAAGCGCTCGACCATCTGTTGACCGCTGCGCGCAACGGCCAGAACAGCGCCGACTTCGCCATTGCCCAACTGTTTTCCCAAGGCAAGGGCACCAAGCCTGATCCGCTGAACGCCTACGTCTTCAGCCAACTGGCCCTGGCCCAGAACACTCCGCAAGCCACCGAGCTTGCGCAAACAATCCAAACGCAACTGCCGCCCGACCGGCTGGCCGAAGCCCAACGCCTGTTGAAACAAGAACAGGCCGTGCGCGGTGCCCTGAGCCCGAACACGCCGGAGCTGAACGCCCTGCAAGAAGAAGCCAGCGAGGAATCCAAATGAAGTTGAATCCATTCATGAAGGCCGGTATCGGCCTGACATTCGCGCTGATCTGGTCTTGCCCGACGCTCGCTGCGATGACTGAAGAAACCAAGAACTTCGGCCTGGACGTGAAAATCACCGGCCAGTCCGAAGACGACCGCGACCTCGGCACCGCCCCCGGTGGCGACGTCAATGGCGTCGGCCTCGACCTGCGTCCGTGGGTCTACGGCGAAAGCGGCGCGTGGAGTGCCTACGCCATGGGTCAGGCGGTGACGTCCACCGACATCATCGAGACCGACACCCTGCAACAGTCCGATGGTGCCCAGACCACCGACAACGGTGATCGCGAGACCAAGAAAAACTACCTGGCGATGCGCGAATTCTGGGTCGGCTACAGCGGCTTCACGCCTTACCCCGGCGAGATCCTGAAGCTGGGTCGCCAGCGCCTGCGCAACGACGACGGCCAATGGCGCGACACCAACATCGAAGCCTTGAACTGGACTTTCGATACCACCCTGCTGCGCGCCAACGTCGGTATCGCCGAACGCTTCAGCGAGTACCGCACCGACCTCAAGGAACTGGCGCCGAAAGACAAGGATCGCCTGCACGCCTACGCCGATGCCTCGTACCAGTGGACGCCCGGCAACTGGGTCGGCATTCGCGGTCATCACACCCATGACAACGGCAAGCTCGACTTCCCGGAGCCAGGCGTACCGGCTGATTCGCTGGACAAGAAACAGAACGGCGACATCAGCTGGATCGGCCTGACCGCCGACAGTGATGCCTACAACTGGCGCAACACCAACACGGTCAACTACTGGGGCAGCATCACCGGTATGCGCGGCGACACCGACACGGTCAACCCGCTGAATGCCGATGGCACACGCCCGACCGAAGCCAAGCGCGGTGATGACCTTAACGGTTGGGCCACCGATGTCGGCGTGCGCTTGCGCCTCGACCCGCAGTGGCAAGTCGGTGCCGCCTATGCCCGCGCCAGCGCCGAGTACCAACAGAACGGCCTGGAAAGCAATCGCTCGAACTACACCGGCACCCGCTCGCGGGTACACCGTTTCGGCGAAGCCTTCCGTGGCGAAATGAACAACATGCAGACCGCCACCCTGTTCGGTTCGTGGATGCTCAACGACGAATACGACGCCAGCCTGATCTACCACAAGTTCTGGCGCGTCGACGGCAACAAGCCAGTCGGCAGCAATGGCATCAACGCCGTCGAGAACAACACCGACGACGTGACCGGCGCGATCCTCTCCAGCACTTCGCTGCCGCTGAACGATGGCGAAAAAGACCTCGGTCAGGAGATGGACCTGGTGGTCACCAAGTACTTCAAGCAAGGCCTGTTGCCGGCGGCGTTGAGCCAGTCCATCGATGAGCCTTCGGCCCTGGTGCGCTTCCGTGGCGGTGTGTTCAAGCCGGGCGATGCCTACGGCAAGGAAGTCGATTCGTACATGCACCGCGCATTCATCGACGTGATCTGGCGCTTCTGATGCACATTGCGAAGGGAGTCTCCCAGATGAATCATCCAGCCCGAAAAGGCTCGATCAGCCTGTTGGCCGGCGCGATGCTGCTGGCCAGCGCGACTGCCTTCGCCAATGTGGAACCGGCGAAGCCGGTAACCACGGCCAAGGAACTGCAACAGGCCAAGACCTACACCGTCAGCAGCGCGCCGACCGCGCCGCTGGAACTGGCCACGCCGAAACTGCCGGATGTCTCGGGCTACACCGCCGAAGCCATCGCCGCGAAAATCGTGCGCAGCAAGGCCGGTAAAATCAGCGTGCGCCGGATGATGCAGGAGGATGCCCTGAAGGACTTCATCGGCGGCGACAACAAGATGGCCGAGTGGGTGGTGCGTCAGCACGGCATCCCGCAGGCGATCTTCGTCGACGACGGCTACATGAACTTCAAGGACCTGGCGAAGAAGCAACCCAAATACGTCATCGAAACCGCGCCTGGGGTTTACCTGGCGAAGTTGCCGATCGTGGTCGGCCGTCACGGCATCCTGGAAATCGACAAGCAGACCCAGGAACTGCGCCTGTCCCAGGAGGCCGGTTCGTTCCTGGTCAACGACGGCCAACTGTTCGTGCGCGACACCAAAATCACCGGCTGGCGCGAGAAGGACAACGGCCCGGCGACGTTCAGCTCGCCGACGGAATTCCGTCCGTTCCTGCTGTCCTGGGGCGGCACCGAGACTTACATCGCCAACAGCAAGATCGCCAGTTTCGGCTACGCCAACAGTAAGTCCTATGGCGTGAGTATTTCCCAGTACACGCCGAACATGGCCAAGGTGCTCAAGCGATCTGAACCGACCGGCTGGATCGTCGGCTCCGAATTCTCGGACATGTGGTACGGCTTTTACTGCTATGAAACCCGCGATTTCGTGGTCAAGGGCAACACCTACAAAGACAACATCGTCTACGGCATCGACCCGCATGACCGGTCCCATGGACTGATCATCGCCGACAACACGGTGTTCGGGACCAAGAAGAAGCACGGGATCATTATTTCCCGTGAGGTCAACGACAGCTTCATCTTCAACAACCGCAGCTACGACAACAAGCTGTCGGGCCTGGTGATCGACCGTAACAGCGTGAACAACCTGATCGCCCACAACGAGATCTACCAGAACCACACCGACGGCATCACCCTCTACGAGAGTGCCGACAACCTGTTGTGGGGCAACAAGGTCGTGAGCAACCGCCGCCACGGCATCCGCATTCGTAACAGCGTGAACATTCGCCTCTACGAAAACGTCGCCATGGCCAACGGTTTGACCGGTGTCTACGGCCATATCAAGGACCTCTCCGACACCGACCGTGACATCAAGCTCGACCCGTTCGACGCCCAGGTGTCACTGATCGTGGTCGGCGGTGAATTGGCGGCCAACGGCAGCGGCCCGCTGTCCATCGACTCGCCGCTGAGCGTCGAGCTGTATCGCGTGTCCATGCTCGCACCGACCAAATCCAGTGGCATCAGCTTCTCGGGGATTCTCGGCGAGCGCCAGGATGAAATTCTCGACCTGCTGGTGCGCCAGCAGAAAGCCGTGCTGATCGACCCTGTCGAACGCCAGACCGATATGCGGGACTGAGGATAATTTTATGCACCCACACTTGATCAAATTACTCAGCCTGTCTGCCCTGACCGCTGGCATTCTCGCGGCCAGCGGCGGCGTGCGAGCCGATGCGGGCACCTCTGAAGCACAGGCACCGAAATTCAGTGCCGAACCGTGCTGCAGCCTGTGCCCAGCCGCCCACGACGCGAAGAACTACACCACGCGCTATCAGCAGAACTTCACCACGTTGGTGCAAGCCCAAGGCGACTGGTTGTTCCGTACCCAGGAAGACCTGCGCACCGAATTCGACACCACTCCGGCCGGCTACAAACGCATGAAGCAACTGCACGATGCGTTCAAGAGCAAAGGCGTGGAACTGGTGGTGGTTTACCAGCCGACCCGTGGCCTGGTGAACCGCAACAAGTTGAATCCGGCCGAGAAAGCCAGCTTCGATTTCGACAAGGCGCTGCGCAACTACAAGACCATGCTCGGACGTTTTGCGCAGATGGGCTACGTCGTACCGGACCTGTCGCCACTGACCAACGAACAACTGCCGGACACCCTGCCCGCCCACGATTTCTATTTCCGTGGCGACCAGCACTGGACCCCGTACGGCGCCCAGCGCACCGCGAAAATCGTCGCCGAAAAGGTCAAGCAGATCCCGGCCTTCGCCGACATTCCCAAGCGTGAATTCGAGACCCATAAGTCGGGTCGCATGGGCAAGACCGGAACATTGCACAACATGGCCGGTCAACTCTGTGGCACCAGCTACGCGATCCAGTACATGGATCAATTCACCACCGAGCCAAAAGGCGAAGCAGGCGATGGCGATCTGTTCGGTGATTCCGGCAATCCGGAAATTACCCTGGTCGGCACCAGTCACAGTGGCAAGAACTACAACTTCGCCGGTTTCCTCGAAGAGGCCATCGGCGCCGACATTCTCAACGTAGCGTTCCCCGGCGGTGGCCTGGAAGGTTCGATGCTGCAATACCTGGGCAGCGACGAGTTCCAGAAGAAACCGCCGAAAATTCTTATCTGGGAATTCTCGCCTTTGTATCGCCTCGACCAGGAAACCATCTACCGCCAGATGATGGCGCTGCTGGATAACGGTTGCGAAGGCAAGGACGCACAGATGTCAGGGAGCGCCACCCTGAAGCCGGGCAAGAACGAATTGATGGTCAACAGTAAAAACCTGAACCTGCAAAACAGCAGTCACCAGGTCGACATCCGCTTCGCCGACACGTCGGTGAAAACCCTGCAAGCCACCCTCTGGTACATGAACGGTCGCCACGAGGACATCAAGATCGACAAACCGGAAACCTCCGACACTGACGGGCGTTTCGCCTTCGAGTTGCGCACGGACGAAGACTGGGCCTCGCAGAACCTGCTGGCCGTCGAAGTCCAGGGCCCTGAAAAAGCGGGTGCCGCGCCTCAGAAAGTCGAAGCGAAAATCTGCAAACGCAACGTATTCCCGGGCGCTGAGCAACGTACCGCTTCGGCCGGGCAATGAGGTCTGCCATGCGAAATTCAAAACTCTCAACGCTGTTGGCACCGACGCTTTTGAGCCTGGCGATATTCGCCGGCGCCACACAAGCGGCTGCACCGCTGCGCCCGCCACAGGGCTATTTTGCGCCGATCGAGAAAGTCAAAACCGGTGACGGCGGCGATGGCTGCGAAGCCATGCCGACGCCTTATACCGGTGCCCTGCAATTTCGCAGCAAATATGAAGGCTCGGACAAGGCGCGTTCGACCCTGAATGTGCAATCGGAAAAGGCCTTCCGCGACAGCACCGCCGACATCACCAAGGTCGAGCGCGGCACCGCCAAACGAGTGATGCAGTTCATGCGTGACGGTCGCCCGGAACAACTGGAATGCACGCTCAACTGGTTGACAGCATGGGCGAAGGCCGACGCGTTGATGTCCAAGGACTTCAACCACACCGGCAAGTCGATGCGCAAATGGGCGTTGGGCAGCATGGCCTCTTCGTACATTCGCCTGAAGTTCTCCGATTCCCATCCGCTGGCCAATCATCAGCAAGAATCGCAGTTGATCGAAGCCTGGTTCAGCAAGATGGCCGATCAGGTGGTCAGCGACTGGGACAACCTGCCGCTGGACAAGACCAACAACCACTCGTACTGGGCCGCCTGGTCGGTGATGGCTACGTCCATCGCCACCAACCGTCGCGACCTGTTCGACTGGTCTGTGAAGGAGTTCAAGGTCGGCGCCAATCAGGTCGACGCCGACGGTTACCTGCCCAACGAACTCAAGCGCCAACAACGCGCCCTCGCCTACCACAACTACGCCCTGCCGCCACTGGCGATGATCGCCAGCTTCGCTCAGGTAAACGGTGTGGATTTGCGTCAGGAGAACAACGGCGCGCTGAAACGCCTGGGTGATCGGGTACTGGCCGGGGTGAAAGACCCGGATGAATTCGAGAGCAAGAACGGCAAGAAACAGGACATGACCGATCTGAAAGAGGACATGAAATTCGCCTGGCTCGAACCCTTCTGCAGCCTCTACACCTGCTCGGCGGATGTGCTGAAAAAGAAACACGAGATGCAACCATTCAAGACCTTCCGCCTCGGTGGTGACCTGACCAAGGTTTATGACCCGGCCAATGAAAAGGGCAAGAAGGGTTCCTGAGGCGTAACACAAATTGATCGTTCCCACGCTCTGCGTGGGAATGCAGCCCGTGACGCTCCGCGTCACATGCCGAAGCGGACGCAGAGCGTCCAGTGAGGTATTCCCACGCAGCGCGTGGGAACGATCGTAGCTCTCCCGAATTTCGTGGGGGGTTTGGGGGGGCCGTTGGCCCTTGACTGTTGGTTAAACAAGGAGAGATCGGGATGGTTTTTTCGTCCAATGTATTCCTGTTTTTGTTCTTGCCGATCTTTCTCGGCTTGTACTACCTGAGCGGGCAACGCTATCGCAACCTGCTGCTGCTGATTGCCAGCTACGTGTTCTACGCCTGGTGGCGTGTGGACTTTTTGGCGCTGTTCGCGGCCGTCACATTGTGGAACTACTGGATCGGCCTGAAAGTCGGTGCCGCAGGCGTCAGGACCAAACCGGCGCAGCGCTGGCTGCTGCTCGGCGTGGCCGTCGACCTGTGCATCCTGGGCTACTTCAAGTACGCCAACTTCGGCGTCGACAGCATCAACGCGATGATGACGTCGGTGGGCCTGTCGCCGTTCATCCTGACCCACGTGCTGCTGCCGATCGGTATCTCGTTCTACATCTTCGAGTCCATCAGCTACATCATCGACGTCTACCGTGGCGACACACCGGCGACCCGCAACCTGATCGACTTCGCGGCATTCGTGGCGATCTTCCCGCACCTGATCGCCGGACCCGTGCTGCGTTTCCGCGACCTGGCCGATCAGTTCAACAACCGCACCCACACCCTCGACAAATTCTCCGAGGGCTGCACACGGTTCATGCAGGGTTTCATCAAAAAAGTCTTCATTGCCGACACCCTCGCGGTGGTGGCCGACCATTGCTTCGCCCTGCAAAACCCGACCACGGGTGATGCCTGGCTCGGCGCACTGGCGTACACCGCGCAGCTGTACTTCGACTTCTCCGGCTACAGCGACATGGCCATCGGCCTGGGCTTGATGATGGGTTTTCGCTTCATGGAAAACTTCAAGCAGCCGT
>NZ_JBOIBY010000479.1:0-7984 GCF_050739655.1 Pseudomonas sp.
TTGTTTCAGACTGACGTCTTACTCGGCGGATACAGCTTCGCCAGCAGTAGCACGATCAACCAACTCGACGTACGCCATAGGCGCGTTGTCGCCAGCGCGGAAACCGCACTTGAGGATGCGCAGGTAGCCACCCTCACGGGTAGCGTAACGCTTGCCCAGGTCGTTGAAGAGCTTACCAACGATAGCTTTCGAACGAGTACGGTCGAAAGCCAAACGACGGTTAGCAACGCTGTCTGTCTTGGCCAAAGTGATCAGCGGCTCGGCAACGCGGCGCAGTTCTTTAGCTTTTGGCAGAGTAGTTTTGATCAGCTCGTGCTCGAACAGCGACACCGCCATGTTTTGGAACATGGCCTTGCGGTGCGAGCTGGTGCGGCTCAGGTGACGACCACTTTTACGATGACGCATGGTTCATTCCTTACCAAACACTACGTTCGGTGATTACGACGATCAGGCAGTCGCCTTGTCGTCCTTCTTAAGACTTGCAGGCGGCCAGTTGTCGAGGCGCATGCCGAGGGACAGACCGCGGGAGGCCAGAACGTCCTTGATTTCAGTCAAGGATTTCTTGCCCAGGTTCGGAGTCTTCAACAGTTCTACTTCGGTACGCTGAATCAGGTCGCCGATGTAGTAAATGTTTTCCGCCTTAAGGCAGTTAGCCGAACGTACAGTCAGTTCCAGATCGTCAACCGGGCGAAGCAGGATCGGATCGATCTCGTCTTCCTGCTCGATAACCACTGGCTCACTGTCACCTTTGAGGTCGACGAACGCAGCCAACTGCTGTTGCAGAATGGTTGCAGCGCGGCGGATAGCCTCTTCAGGATCCAGAGTACCGTTGGTTTCCAGATCAATAACCAGCTTGTCCAGGTTAGTACGCTGCTCGACACGGGCGTTTTCCACCACGTATGCGATACGGCGAACCGGGCTGAACGAAGAGTCGAGCTGCAAGCGACCAATGCTGCGGCTTTCGTCTTCATCGCTCTGACGCGAGTCTGCCGGCTCATAACCACGACCACGAGCTACTACGAGCTTCATGTTCAGGGCGCCGTTAGACGCCAGGTTAGCGATTACGTGATCGGGGTTAACGATCTCGACATCATGATCCAGCTGAATATCGGCAGCGGTAACCACCCCCGAACCCTTCTTCGACAAGGTCAGCGTAACTTCGTCACGGCCGTGCAGCTTGATAGCCAGACCTTTAAGGTTCAACAGGATTTCAATTACGTCTTCCTGTACACCTTCGATGGCGCTGTACTCGTGGAGCACACCGTCAATCTCGGCCTCGACTACTGCACAGCCGGGCATTGAGGACAACAGGATGCGGCGCAGCGCGTTGCCCAGGGTGTGGCCAAAGCCACGCTCGAGAGGCTCGAGAGTGATCTTGGCGCGGGTTGGACTGACAACCTGCACATCAATGTGGCGGGGTGTCAGGAACTCATTTACCGAAATCTGCATGGATGCACCTATTTTCTAGCCCTTACTTGGAGTAGAGCTCGACAATCAGGCTTTCGTTGATGTCGGCGGACAGATCACTGCGAGCTGGAACGTTCTTGAAAACGCCCGACTTCTTCTCAGTGTCTACTTCTACCCATTCTACGCGGCCACGTTGGGCACACAGATCGAGAGCTTGGACAATGCGAAGTTGATTTTTTGCTTTCTCGCGAATCGCGACCACGTCACCAGCACGAACCTGGTACGACGGGACGTTAACGGTTTGGCCGTTTACGCTGACGGATTTGTGCGATACCAGCTGACGGGATTCGGCACGAGTCGAACCAAAGCCCATACGGTATACAACGTTGTCCAGACGGCATTCGAGCAGTTGCAGCAGGTTCTCACCGGTTGCACCTTTCTTGCCAGCAGCTTCTTTGTAGTAGCCGCTGAATTGACGCTCGAGAACGCCGTAGATACGACGGACCTTCTGCTTTTCACGCAGTTGGGTGCCGTAGTCGGACTGGCGACCGCGGCGTTGGCCGTGGATACCAGGTGCTGCTTCAATGTTGCACTTCGATTCGATCGCGCGCACGCCGCTCTTCAGGAAGAGATCGGTGCCTTCGCGACGAGCGAGTTTGCATTTTGGACCAATGTAACGAGCCATTCTTTACAATCTCCTGGATTACACGCGGCGCTTCTTCGGCGGACGGCACCCGTTGTGCGGGATTGGCGTCACGTCGGTGATGCTGGCGATCTTGTAGCCACAGCCGTTCAAAGCGCGGACTGCGGATTCACGACCTGGACCTGGACCTTTGACGTTAACGTCGAGGTTTTTCAGGCCGTATTCCAGCGCAGCTTGACCAGCACGTTCAGCAGCTACTTGAGCAGCAAACGGGGTGGACTTGCGGGAACCGCGGAAACCCGAACCACCGGAGGTAGCCCAGGAAAGAGCGTTACCTTGACGGTCGGTAATGGTCACGATGGTGTTGTTAAAAGATGCATGGATGTGGGCGATGCCATCAACCACTGTCTTTTTAACTTTTTTACGAGGACGAGCAGCAGGTTTTGCCATGATTAAATTCCTGTCGATTCGCTGGGGCGATTACTTGCGGATCGGCTTACGCGGACCTTTACGGGTACGCGCGTTGGTCTTGGTACGCTGACCGCGTACTGGCAGACCACGACGATGACGCAGACCGCGATAGCAACCGAGGTCCATCAAGCGCTTGATTTTCATGTTGATTTCGCGACGCAGGTCACCTTCAGTGGTGAACTTCGCCACTTCGCCACGCAGCTGTTCAATTTGCTCGTCGCTCAGATCCTTGATCTTTGCTGCTGGGTTTACACCAGCGTCTGCACAGATCTTCTGTGCAGTAGTGCGACCAACACCATAGATGTAGGTCAGCGAGATAACAGTATGCTTGTTATCTGGAATGTTAACGCCTGCAATACGGGCCATTCAGTGGGACTCCAATTGACAGCTACCTACGCCCCGGAAGCCAAGAAATAGGGCGCGAGATAATATCGCTGTAATAACAAATAATCAACCCGGTAGCGCACTAGCTACCGGGCTTGAAGCACAATCACACTCAGCCTTGGCGCTGTTTGTGACGCGGTTCCGCGCTGCAAATTACTCGAACAACACCTTCGCGGCGAATAATCTTGCAGTTACGGCACAGCTTTTTCACCGATGCACGAACTTTCATCACCAACTCCTCGAACCTTATGGGTACTCAGCGCAACATGCCGCTGCCGTAACCCTTCAGGTTGGCTTTCTTCATCAGGGATTCGTACTGGTGCGAAACGAGGTGCGATTGTACTTGGGACATGAAGTCCATCACAACCACGACGACGATCAGCAACGAGGTCCCGCCAAGGTAGAACGGAACGTTTGCTGCAACCACCAGGAACTGGGGCAACAGGCAGACGGCCGTCATATATAGAGCACCGAACATGGTCAAGCGAGTCAGAACGCCATCAATGTAGCGCGCAGACTGCTCACCTGGACGAATGCCCGGAATAAAGGCACCGGACTTCTTCAGGTTTTCCGCTACGTCTTTCGGATTGAACATCAACGCCGTATAGAAGAAGCAGAAGAAAATAATCCCTGCACTAAACAGCAGAATATTCAACGGCTGACCAGGAGCGATCGACTGCGAGATGTCCTGCAGCCAGCCCATACCTTCAGACTGACCGAACCAGGCACCCAACGAAGCCGGGAACAGCAAAATGCTGCTCGCGAAAATGGCCGGAATAACGCCGGCCATGTTCACCTTCAGCGGCAAGTGGCTAGTCTGCGCAGCAAAAACCTTGCGGCCCTGCTGACGCTTGGCGTAGTGAACAGCAATACGACGCTGACCACGCTCAATGAACACCACGAAACCGATAATCGCTACTGCCAGCAAACCGATGGCAACCAGGGCAAAGATGTTGATATCACCCTGACGTGCAGACTCAAAAGACTGCCCGATCGCTCTCGGAAGACCGGCGACGATACCCGAAAAAATCAACATCGAGATACCGTTGCCAACACCACGCTCAGTAATCTGCTCACCCAGCCACATCATGAACATCGCACCAGCCACAAAAGTGGATACCGCGACGAAATGGAAGCCAAAGTCACCAGTGAACGCAACGCCCTGCCCGGCCAGACCAATGGACATGCCAATAGCCTGGACCAGAGCGAGAGCGACGGTGAGGTAGCGGGTGTACTGGCTGATCTTGCGACGGCCAGCTTCACCTTCCTTCTTCAACTGTTCCAGCTGCGGGCTGACGGCTGTCATCAGTTGCATGATGATCGATGCCGAAATGTACGGCATGATCCCCAGTGCAAAAATGCTCATCCGCTCCAGCGCGCCGCCGGAAAACATGTTGAACAAGCTAAGAATGGTCCCCTCATTCTGTCGAAACAGGTCCGCGAGTCGGTCCGGGTTGATACCTGGAACCGGGATGTGTGCGCCTATTCGGTAGACGATAATCGCCAGGAACAGAAAACGCAGACGAGCCCAAAGTTCAGACATACCGCCTTTGCCGAGCGCAGAGAGAGCACCTTGCTTAGCCATTTATTCCTCGAACTTGCCGCCAGCTGCTTCGATAGCCGCACGCGCACCTTTGGTGGCGCCGATTCCCTTGCCGATAGTGACAGCGCGAGTCACTTCACCGGACAGCATGATTTTCACACGCTGTACGTTGACGTTGATCACGTTGGCATCTTTCAGGGACTGCACGGTGACGATGTCGCCTTCCACTTTAGCCAGCTCGGACAGACGCACTTCTGCGCGATCCATGGCTTTCAGGGAAACGAAACCGAACTTCGGCAGGCGACGATGCAGCGGCTGTTGACCGCCTTCAAAGCCTGGAGCGATGGTGCCACCGGAGCGGGAGGACTGACCTTTGTGGCCACGGCCACCGGTCTTGCCCAAACCACTACCGATACCACGGCCCGGACGATGCTTTTCGCGACGGGAACCCGGCGCTGGACTCAGATCATTGAGTTTCATCGATTAACCCTCGACACGCAGCATGTAGTAAGCCTTGTTGATCATCCCGCGATTCTCGGGAGTATCCTGGACTTCTACAGTGTGACCGATGCGACGCAGACCCAGACCCTTAACGCACAGTTTGTGGTTAGGGATACGGCCGGTCATGCTTTTGATCAGCGTTACTTTTACGGTAGCCATGATCAGAAGATCTCCTTGACGCTTTTGCCACGCTTGGCGGCAATGGATTCAGGAGACTGCATTGCTTTCAAACCCTTGAAAGTGGCGTGAACCACGTTTACCGGGTTAGTCGAGCCGTAGCACTTGGCCAGAACGTTCTGAACGCCAGCAACTTCGAGGACAGCACGCATAGCGCCGCCAGCGATGATACCGGTACCTTCAGAAGCAGGCTGCATGTACACCTTCGAAGCGCCGTGAGCGGACTTCATTGCGTACTGCAGAGTGGTGCCGTTCAGATCAACCTGGATCATGTTGCGGCGAGCAGCTTCCATAGCCTTCTGGATCGCAGCAGGCACTTCACGCGACTTGCCACGGCCGAAGCCAACACGGCCCTTACCATCACCAACCACGGTCAACGCGGTGAAAGTGAAGATACGGCCGCCTTTAACGGTTTTGGCTACGCGGTTAACTTGAACCAGCTTCTCGATGTAGCCTTCGTCGCGCTTTTGGTCGTTATTTGACATAACTTAGAACTCCAGCCCAGCTTCACGAGCAGCATCAGCCAGCGCTTTAACGCGGCCGTGGTACTTGAAGCCAGAGCGGTCGAAAGCCACCTGCGAGACGCCAGCGGCCTTAGCACGCGTAGCGACCAGCTGGCCAACCTTAGTGGCCGCGTCGATGTTGCCAGTGGCCCCATCACGCAGTTCTTTATCCAAAGTCGAGGCGCTTGCCAGGACTTTGTTGCCGTCGGCCGAAATGACCTGGGCGTAGATGTGCTGCGAAGAGCGGAACACGCAGAGACGCACGACTTCGAGTTCGTGCATTTTCAGGCGTGCTTTGCGAGCGCGACGCAGTCGAGTAACTTTTTTGTCGGTCATTTGCTATGCCCTACTTCTTCTTGGCTTCTTTACGACGGACGACTTCGTCCGCGTAGCGCACACCTTTGCCTTTGTACGGCTCTGGTGGACGGAAGTCGCGGATCTCGGCGGCCACTTGACCTACCAGCTGCTTGTCGATGCCCTTGATCAGGATATCGGTCTGGCTAGGAGTCTCAGCGGTGATGCCTTCCGGCAGTTCGTAATCCACTGGGTGCGAGAAGCCAAGAGCCAGGTTCAGCACTGTGCCTTTTGCTTGCGCTTTGTAACCAACACCGACCAGCTGGAGCTTGCGCTCGAAGCCTTGGCTTACGCCTTGGACCATGTTGTTTACCAACGCACGAGTGGTACCGGCCATTGCGCGAGTTTGTTGATCGCCATTGCGAGCAGCGAAACGCAGCTCACCAGCTTCTTCAACGACTTCAACGGACGAATGGACGTTCAGTTCGAGAGTGCCCTTGGCACCCTTCACCGAAAGCTGTTGGCCTGCGAATTTTACTTCGACACCGGCTGGCAGCTTAACGGGGTTCTTAGCGACGCGAGACATGCTTATCCCCCCTTAGAACACAGTGCAAAGAACTTCGCCGCCGACACCGGCAGCGCGCGCAGCACGATCAGTCATCACACCTTTGTTGGTGGAGACGATAGACACACCGAGACCGCCACGAACTTTCGGCAGATCTTCGACGGACTTGTACTGACGCAGGCCTGGACGGCTAACGCGCTTCACTTCTTCGATAACCGGACGGCCTTCGAAATATTTCAGCTCGATAGACAGCAGTGGTTTGATTTCGCTGCTGATCTGATAACCCGCAATGTAACCTTCGTCCTTCAGGACTTTGGCAACAGCTACCTTCAAAGTAGAAGATGGCATGCTTACGACGGACTTTTCAGCCATCTGGGCATTACGGATTCGAGTTAGCATGTCCGCTAACGGGTCCTGCATACTCATGGGCTAGACGCTCCTAATACAGAAAAATTAGCCTTACGGCTACTACGTGTCGCCGAGAATCTCCGAGCATAAAAACACGGGCTCAGGCGAGCCGGGTATTCTAGACACACCCCAGAAATGAATCAAGCCCCAATAGGGGCTTGATCCAGATTCAAGGCCACCGGTGGTCAGGATCTTGCGATCCTGGACACCGAGACTTTGACAGTACTTACCAGCTGGCTTTAACCAGACCCGGTACGTCACCACGCATGGCAGCTTCACGCAGTTTGTTACGGCCGAGGCCGAACTTGCGGTAAACGCCGTGTGGACGACCGGTCAGGCGGCAGCGGTTACGCATGCGCGAAGCGCTTGCGTCACGTGGCTGCTTCTGCAGAGCAACTGTAGCTTCCCAACGCGCTTCTGGACTTGCGTTCAGATCAACGATGATAGCTTTCAGTGCTGCACGCTTCTTGGCGTACTTGGCAACCGTGAGCTGACGCTTCAGCTCGCGGTTTTTCATGCTCATCTTGGCCATGGTCCTACTCCAATCAGTTGCGGAACGGGAATTTGAATGCACGCAGCAGAGCGCGGCCTTCATCATCGTTCTTGGCAGTGGTGGTCAGGGTGATGTCCAGACCGCGGAGAGCATCGATCTTGTCGTAGTCGATTTCCGGGAAGATGATCTGCTCTTTAACGCCCATGCTGTAGTTACCACGACCATCGAAGGACTTGGCATTCAGGCCGCGGAAGTCGCGGACCCGAGGCAGGGAGATCGACAGCAGACGATCCAGGAATTCGTACATACGCTCACGGCGCAGAGTCACTTTGACGCCGATCGGCCATCCTTCACGGACTTTAAAGCCAGCGATGGATTTACGAGCGTAGGTCACAACGACTTTTTGGCCGGTGATCTTTTCCAGGTCAGCAACAGCGTGCTCGATGACTTTTTTGTCGCCGATCGCTTCGCCCAGACCCATGTTCAGGGTGATTTTGGTAACGCGCGGAACTTCCATCACGTTCGAAAGCTTAAGTTCTTCCTTAAGTTTCGGTGCGATTTCCTTCCGGTAAATCTCTTTTAGTCGTGCCATGGT
>NZ_JBOIBY010000480.1:0-35722 GCF_050739655.1 Pseudomonas sp.
CAAATCTACTGACCGCCAGGGCGTTTCGCGGGGAGCTGACGCAATTCATCCAGGCAAGCTTGCACCAAGGGTGATAGCGGCTCGCCCGGTTTTCTGGAACGTGGTGGTGGTGGTGGTGGTGGTGGTGGTGGTGGTGCAGTCGCACTTGAGCTGACGAAGGGGGACGCTGCGGCCTGACCTGCCCAGGGATGGAATTCACCGCGCAGCGCACGCTGGATGAGGCCCATCAGGTACGCGGTAGGTTTACGGATGCCGCCAGCCGCACAGCGGGCTCCCGCCTCGTTCAACACTGCCTGGCAATCACCAGGCTCTAATTTGTTCAGCGCAAGGAGAGCGGCCTGTTGCTCCTCTGGGCGCAGATGCAAACCTGCCGGCCACTGCAAGCTCGGCTTTTCCATACCGGGGCTCATGTGTTGTACAGTACTAATACACGCTTTTAATACAGTACAGGCAGCGTTCGGATTCCGAACGCCGTTGTCAGTGTTGGGTTCTAAGCCGAGTTCGGACTCCGAACTGGGCGTTGCACGAATCCGAACGGCGGCCATTTCATCCAGTTCGGATTCGTGCAGGAGGGCGTCAGGGAAGGGTGTCTCCAATGCCTGCGCTGTCAAACGTTCGGCTAGCACATCCAGTCGTGTGGGTAGCCGGCGCTGATCAATATCGGTATCCCGCTCAACCTCTGTCAGGACGTGCTGCGCAACGATACGAACATTCTTGGCTGCATGACTAAGGCAATGCCCGACCAGCTCCAAATAGTCCGGATCCAGTTCCATGGCTTCTGCTGGAGTCAGTGGCTCGTCATGCAGCACATATACAGACCCTTGTAGACGCCCCGTGATGGGGTCGCGTCCGTGCGCTACCAGGCTGAGCCAGCGGGTGAGCCGGAGCACACTGAGCACGCGGGCGATGGTCTCGCGAGAGGCTACAGGGCCATAGGGGACAGTCGACAAGTAAGGTTGCAAATCTTGGTAGCGGGGGGGGACCAAGCCCTGGCCGCCCAATAACAAGCGAAATACCTGCCAAGCGTTGCGCTCGAGCGGCGTCAAGCGACTGTCCAACAGCAAGCGGCGCGGCACACTATCGAGGGATTGGCCGCTGTAGAGAAAGCCGGCCTGCGGGCCGTAGGTGGCAGATTTGGGGGGTGGTGGACGGGTAGGCCACTGATCTTCTATCTGTCGGGCGCACTGTTGCAGCACCCGTTGCCAACGGGAGGTCGTCATCGCAATCACGACTGAGTGCTGTGCTGGGCGATTTGCTGCCAGACCATCACCAGGCTGATTTGTTGCTCCTCGGCCAGCATCATCATGGCGTCGAGTTGATCCTCGCTGCCTTCCTGCTCACGCAACTGGCACCAGCGCCGCCAGAGCGCATGCTCTTGTGCTTCGCTGAGGTGATGCGGGCGGCCCTTATGGGTTTCGATTTTCAACAGCCGACGGCGCATGGCGGTTTCCGAATGGGTCAAGCCGAAGCACTGGTACATGATGGTGCTGCTGGCACCAAGTTTGAGGGCCCGGTTGATCAGTCGCTCGTTCTGTTCGTCGCGATCGGCTTGCTCAATCAGGCGCCGCAGCACCGGTGAATCGATGCGGATTTCGACCCAGGATACGCTGGCATGGGCCAGGCGCGACAAGGTGGTGGGCGGTAAGGATTGCAGCAGGGTGAGGTCGTCTTCGCCCAAGCCTAACGCCTTGCAGCGCTGTAGGTTTCCCTGACGCAGTTCATGCAGCACCTGGGTCAGCATGGCCTGATTGAGTAGGTTAAAGGACAGGCTCATGACAATGCCTCCGGAGGGGCGAGAGAAGGCTCAAGCATCTTCTCGATCAGGCGTCGAGCCAGGCGGATAAGGCGAAAGAGCTGGATCAGTTGCTCATCAGGTAGGCGTTCCAAGCCCGTGTTCAGGGCGGGGCGATCATTTATCGGGACCTCATAGACACCAATCAGCAACTGGCCGAACAGGGCCGCAGGCAGTTGGTGGCGATCCTCCCAATTGACCTCGTCATGCGCCCGCATCAGGGCGGTCAGCAGCAGCTGAATGCCGGTGACTCGAGGTGAGCTCAGTTCGAGCGACTCCATCCGCAGGGCATAGCCGAGCCCGTCCAACTGCTCGACTACGCTGTCGGTCTGTCCGGCGTAACTCGCCAGGCGCTGTGCCAGGTTGAAGATGGCGGAGCGAAGCTGTTCGGAGGTGTCATGCGCGGGTTCTATATGCCAGAGGTCGCCCACTCTGTGAAACCCATCCGCCTGGGGCCGCGTGGAAACGACGGCTTGATTTTCAACGTCTGACCGTGACTCGTTCGTGGTCTCGCGGGCGATCAATTCGCGGATGTGCTGTACCCGTGAAGTGGGATTGGGTGACGGTGCTATTGGGGCGTCTATCCGCACAGTGGGCTGCACGGCGATAGCGTTGTCTTGGTGCTGAGAGTCCGGGAAACTGGTCCGAGCTTGGAGAGCGAATAGGGCTGATTCGGGCAGGTTCGAGTGATGAGCGAGTTCGGGCAATGGGCTTACCACGATGCCTGGTTGCGGCTGGGGACGTTGGCTGGCGGTCAGTTCCAATGCCAACATGCGATAAGACTGCCCGAGCACTTTGCTCATCCGCTCAAGCAGTTCATCCTGAACACGCTCTACATCAAAACTCTCCGCCTCTGCATCGAAGCTGGCCAATGTGTCGAGCCAGAACTCATTGAAGGCATAGGCGTTCGACGGGTAGCGGTTCCAGGTCTGCTCGGTCTGGTTGCGTAGGCTAATCAAACGCTCAACTTGATGTTTTCCCAAGCCGGCATAGAGCACTTGCGGAATGGCTGGCAGCAAGTGCTCCAAAGTGCCGAGCATCCGGCTGAGGTGCGTCTGTGAAATCGGATAGCCGCCTGCAGCCAGGCGGCTGGCCAGGTCGCGTTGGGGCAGTGCGGGGCCATCCTGTTCGAGCATCGTTTTGAGTTTGGCGACCGCCAGTGCCCGCTCGATGAAGGTAAGTTGACCGTGCAGATCGCTTTCGGCCAAGTGACCGAGCAAGGCGCTAATTTCATTGCTCCAGGGCTTGAACAAACAGTGGATGCGAAAAAAACGTTCATCACGGGTCTCTTGCCACAGCTCGCCAAGGATCGCCAGACGGGTATTACCACCGTTGCGGATGATGAAATAGGTTTCACCCGGGCGCCGGCTAATCGGCGGCGGTTGATCCAAACCACGCTCGCGGATCGAGTCCTTGAGATCGTCGTACAGTGGATTACGGAGGAAGCGCGGGTTGTGCTCATATGGCCGCAGCTGCTCGAGGGTCACCAGCATGGGCGTGTCGACGATAGGATCGGCGACCTGATTCACCTCGAGGTGGTGCCCGAAGGGGCCGGCCAGCAGCTTGCCGGTAATGTCCTCCTGAGTCGACTTTTCCATTCGGCAAGCCTCATGCGTGTGGGTGACCCAAGTCATCACCGACTTGGAAGCGGACTATTTCGACGGTCCCCAAGCGTTCAACGTACTGGGACAATTCGAACAGAAACTCACTCATGCTCGGGCGCCCGCCTTGCAAACGAAACACCACAGTGCAGTATTCTTCGCTCACAACATTCAGCAGCGGATGCCCGGTCGGTAGGTCGGTGTGTGGAAGGGCTTGAGGCATCAGGGAACTCCTTGCCAAGCGCTGTTGGCATGCTGGGAGGTAAAGCGGGTTTGCTCGGCCAAGAACACGACCCGCAGGAAGCCGGTTGGTCCATTACGGTGCTTGCCGATGATCAATTCGGCGGTGCCGCGATCGGCGCTCTCTGCGTGGTACACCTCATCGCGGTAGACGAACAGGATCAGGTCGGCATCCTGCTCGATGGCACCCGATTCGCGCAGGTCAGCCAGTACTGGGCGCTTGTCGCTGCGTTGTTCCAGGGCGCGGTTGAGTTGGGAGAGGGCGATGACCGGACAGTTCAGCTCCTTGGCCAGCGCCTTGAGACCTGCGGAGATCTCGGCGATTTCCAGGTTACGCGTCTCGCGGCCCGGGGCCCGCATCAGTTGCAGGTAATCGACCATCACCAAGGCAGGTACGCCAAAGCGGCGAGCTGCACGCCGGGCGCGAGAGCGTAACGCCATGCAGGTCAGGGCCGGGCTGTCATCGATGATCAAGCGCTCTCCATAGCCCTGCAGTTTGGCGGCAGCGGCCGTCAGGCGGGGCCAATCGTCGTCGCTCAGTTGGCCTTTCATAAGGTTGGCCAGCGAGAGATGCCCCAGAATGGCCAGCAGCCGATACACCAGCGCCCGTGCTGGCATTTCCAGACTGTAGATCTGCACCGACGCGCAGGGGCGAGCGGCGAGGGCGGTTTCGACAAAGTTCAGCACCAAACTGGTTTTGCCCATCGACGGGCGCGCGGCGACCACCACCAGATCGGCCGGCTGAAAGCCGGCGGTCTTGAGGTCCAGGTCGACCAGTCCGCTGGGAACGCCGGTGGTGATCTCGCCACTGTTAAAGTGCTGGTCGATCTCCTCGATCACACCAAGTAAGCAGTGATTCAGGTCGACGAATTCTTGTCGTTGGTGCGCTTGGCCCAGCGCGAACAGCCGTTGCTCGAACAGCTCCTGGACCAATTGGCTGCTAGCTTGCGGTTCAGCGGCTTCGCGGCTGCACGCGAACCCGAGCTGGATCAGTCGGCGCAAGTGAGCCCGTTCGCGAACAATCTCTGCGTAGGTCTTGATATTGGCCACCGACGGCGTGTTCTTGGCCAGTTCACCCAAATAAGCGAGTCCACCCCATTCGGGCTGGTCCGTGAGTTGTTCGTATAGGGTCACCACGTCGAAGGGTTTATTCTGTTGCGCCAGGGCCGCGATGGCCTTGAAGATTGTCCGATGTTCGGAGCGAAAAAAATCCTCAGCGATCAGCCGATCGGCCAGTACATCCCAGGTGCTGTTGTCCAGCATCAGCCCGCCGAGTACGCCTTGCTCTGCTTCGAGTGAGTAGGGGGGTGTGAGGTTGGCGATGCTCATAATGTCCTCTTCGCTCTGGAGCGGACTGTACAGACGGCAGCCCGCCATTCGGGGAACAGATCGATGGCGAGGGCTTGTAGGGTTTGCAGTGCTGAGGGCGAGCGTCGACCGATGGGGCGATGCGTTTCGGCCCGGTGAACCGGCAAGCCCAGCGAGGCGGCATTCACATAGGCCACTCGATTGGGGATGACGGTGTTCAGCACTGCAATCGAGGTGACGGCAGGGAAGCTGTCGCGTAATCCGCGAATGATCATCCGTGCATCCAACCTGACCGAGTCCACTTGGTTCAGCAGCAGTCGCAATGGCTGCACGGCGATACCGAGGTGGCGGAGAGGCTCCAGATCGCCGAGGAGTTTCAGTGTGCCGCGGCTCAGCTCGCGGGCCGCGAGCATATACGGGTTGATCGGGTAGAGCGCCAGATCAGAGGTGAGGACCGCCATCTCCACCAGCACGCTACGCGCACCCTGGGTATCAATCAGCAGCAAGTCGTAATGATCGCGAAATCCTCCATCTAGCAGGTGGCGCAGACGCAAACGTCCATCCGGAGCATTCAGCAACAAAGAGTAGAGTTGTCCCTGATGGTCGTTGGAGAGAATTAGATCGAGGTGAACCAGTCGCGTGCGGGAAATGATCTGAGGGAGATCAATCAGGTTGAGCGCGATCAACTCGTAGGCGCCCGCTGGCGCGATATGATCCAACGGGTAATAATTGGATAGCGTGGGCTGGCTGTCCAGATCCAGTAACAGCACGCGCAGGCCGGCATCGGCCAGGAGACCACCGAGATTGGCTGTCACTGTGGTCTTGCCCACACCTCCCTTGGTGGAAATCACCGACACCACGCGCATGGTCATCCCTCCTGCTGCCCCAGCCGTTCGGTAACCCAGCGCTCGATCTCCTGAGAGTCCCAGCCCACGGCGCGCAGACCTATGCGTTTGGCTTGGGGGAAGCGCCCCTCTTTCATCAGGTTGTAGATGTGCGCCCGTTTAAACCCGGTTTTTCTCTCCACTTCATCACGGCGCATAATGTGGCGTTCGGCCGGTAGTTGAGGGATGTTAGCGAGCGGGGTGGATGAACTGGACATGCTGGTCACTCCTGGCGTCAGTTGGCGCGTAATGGGACGTGACCTGAATTGAAGAGCAGAAAGGCGAGGGCGTCATTGCACTGCAATTGCGGGCATTGCAGTGCAATTCTGTTTGGCTCAAGTGGTTTTTTTGAGGACGCGATTGGCGGCGGCGAACTTACCGTCTAACGTTCGTTTTTTGAGGCCGGGAAAGTCCGCAAAACGCACGGTCACGGCATCGACAATCGCGGCTTGGTCCTCGAACACGGACAGGGGCTTGCCGGCCGGGGATTTGTCCAAGATGGTGTAGATCAAGGCGCCAATGATTTGCAGGTAATTGTGTTCGCTTCGCTCGCTGAGCGGCCCCTGCGTTTTTACCAACGTCTTGAGGCTTTGCTGTTCCAGTCCCAGTGCTTGGAGGTCGGACTCAACGTCGTGAAGCTGGCGTTGCAGAACATTGCGTTCTTGCACAAGGGCATCGCGCTCGGTCTGGAGGGACAGGTAAGCTACCGGGCTGATGGGGGCATTGGTGTCATTGGCTGAACCGAAAAGAAACTCCGGTCGCTGATCAGAGTAGTGACATTGCATCCAGCGGCGTAAGTCAGAATGTCGTACCGTTATCTGACCTGGGTCTATGGGGCTGCCTATCGGCACTGAAATGCCGAGGTACCCGTAAGGTAACTCCCCGTTACGTATCGCATCGTAAATTCTTTCAGTATTGGCATGAAGGCAAGGCCATTGAGGGAACAAGGTTCCGAGTTTCTCCGGGCATTGCCAGGCGACCTGTAATATTTCGGCCTCGTAATCGACGAGGTTGCACCATCGCAACGCGGCGTCGATGGGCCGATAGAAAATTTTAGCCTGCGGATTGAAATTGTCGGTGTTCATGTGCGGACGGACCTCCATTTCTAATGGATAAGCCTCCCGCACAACATCCCTACACCACAGCCTGCTGGGTAATTGCTGGCAGTGGTTGCTTTACTTGGGTTTTAAACTCGGTGAGGCAATTCCATTTGTCTACGACCCAACGTGGTGACCTTCGACCTTCGTCCAACGTTTTTACTGGGATCTCACTGCAGATATCTGCGTTGCCAAATCGGGTCCGGAAAGGCAGGTTTTACCTGTCGATGCATGGCATCCACTGAGACGATAGACGATTTCAGCATGAGTTCAATCAATCAGCCGCGGTTTATAGGATCGACTGCACCATAGCGGTATACCGAATTGGTAATACTGACTTAGCCAGGTTTTTCCCCCGGCCATCGCCACGCTTACACGGGGTTTGCCAATGATCGGCGAGTTGCTGGCAGAGCTTTAGCTAAACAGTTGGGGCGGGACATTAATCCTACGGAACGCTTTGCGATTCACACCAGGCTTGAACTCCGTGAATCTTGCAGACTTTTCAGGTTTCAGTGATGCGCTCAACACCCTCGGCAGCAACGCCGACCTGTACAGCACGATGGAAGATCTCCAGCGGGATCAGGGCCGGACAGCCAACGAGGTTGCTGAATTCAACGAACTGAACAGCAAACAATTGACCTCTACCGAGCAGACCGTCAAGGCCTTGCAGTATCAGTTCGATGTAGCCGAGGATAACTACAAGCTACAAATGCCTCCGTTCGATTCGCACCTAGAGTTTGCCCAGGCACAGATGGATGCGCTTACCGTGCTCTGGTTGACCGACAGTGGCCGTGCAACTGTCGAAAAGATACTCCGCAATTGGAGGCATGGCTTCCCATGCAGCCCCTTCCACGGAGTTGCGCAAAGCTTTCAAAAGCGGAAAGATGAGTTTTGCACAGTTCACAACAACCTATCGACGAGTGGATGCTGCCACCCCGCAGAGCTGGTGGGAATTGTTACCACTTGCCGAGCTGCTCATCAAACCGGCCAACAAGAGCGTAAAGGCGCTCTTGGACAAGGTTAGAGAAATCGTAAAGAGCAACAAAAGTGCCACACAGGCGAATCTGATCCTACAGCTCAATCCGATCATTCGCGGCTGGGCCATGTATCACCGTCATGCGGTATCCAAGTCTCTGTTTTCATCGATAGATGCTCAAATTTGGCGTCTCTTATGGACATGGGCCCTGCGTCGGCATCCCAATAAAGGCGCCGGCTGGGTAAGACAGAGATACTTCCACACAGTGAGGTACCAAAACTGGGTATTTGCTGCGCAAACCAAAGTCGAAGGTATTGTCCAACGATGGTGGCTTTTTCGCGCGTCGACGATTCCAATCGTTCGGCATGCCAAAATACGTGGCTTGGCTAATCCCTTTGATCCTGCGTGGTCGTCTTACTTTGCCCGACGTCGAGCCGCGATGGACGTTGATTAATTGCCCGGTACCAGACGATGGTGCTGTTGAACGGCTTGAGCCGGATGAGGGGCGACTCTCATGTCCGGTTCTTAGGGGACGGCGGCGCAGTAATGCGCTGCTGTTACCAGACGAAAGTGCACTTAAGCCCAGTCCCTGGCCGCAAACCCGTGTGCTGACTACCCACTGGATTGCTTCCCGCTAGCGGGGTGAAACAGCTCTCCATTCAATGGAGGCCATCAACGAGTAGTCGCAATGAATTTGTCCTCGATTTTTTAAAGGTGCTGAGATGAAAGACCTCCATGAGCATCTACGTCGTTGGGCAAAAGGCCTGAAACGACAAACCATGGTGTTATGGTTCTGTTACCAGCACCCCGAAACGCCGTGGCTACCCAAATGGATTGCGATTTTCGTGGTGGCCCACGCACTGAGCCCCATCGACCTCATTCCAGATTTCATCCCGGTACTGGGCTATCTGGACGACGTCATCATTCTGCCTCTCGGCATTCTGTTGGCAATCCGGTTGATGCCAGCCGAGGTGTTAGGCGAGTGCAGGATCAAGGCTAGTGAGTGGGAGAAAAAGCAGGTGAATCGCCCGAAGAACAAGGTCGCTGCACTGCTCATCGTTTTAGTCTGGGTTGCGGATTCCACGCCATCCGGACACTCAGCCCATCAACATCCGGCCACTCGTTCCACGCCCATTCGGACAGGCAGTCGGAGCGCAGCGACGCAGGTTTGCATTGTTAGTCTGAAGCCCCTGCCGCCGTCAATTTCGTTGCGCGCCTGCGCATCGATTCGCCCTTCAGTTCGATCCGATAAGCGTTGTGCACCAGCCTGTCGAGGATCGCATCGCCCAAGGTCGGATCGCCGATCAGCGCATGCCATTTATCCACCGGCATCTGGCTCGTCACCATCGTCGAACGGTTACCGTAACGGTCGTCCAACAGCTCAAGCATGTCGCGCCGTTGTGCAGCGGTAAACGGTGCCAAGCCCCAGTCGTCCAATAATGTTGAGCTCAACATTATTGGACTTATGTTACGCACCTCGTTATGTGGAGTTGAGCAGTAAACATGGCGCGCTGCGCCGACTCCAGCCGCCCGAACTCCACATAACCACTCACAGCCGTTTCAGCCAATCGACCACATCGACCGCAGCCGGCGACAGATGGCCGGCACGTGGCGGTGCCAGTACTTCGGGGAACACCTGGGCAAGCGCTTGGCGCTTGATATCCAAATCCATCCGGGCATAGACCATGGTGGTGTTCAGCGTCGCATGGCCCAGCCACTGGCTAATGGTGGCGAAGTCAACGCCAGCCTTGAGCAAATGAACCGCTGTGGCGTGTCGAAGCGAATGCGGATGAAGTCGCTTCTCTCGCATGGTGTTGGCCACCGGTGTACCCGCGGCCACATATTTCTTGAGGAGGTAGCGAACACCGAACCGCGTGAGTTTGGCACCGTGTCGGTTGGTGAACAGAAACGCCTCCGGCGTTAGGGTCTGTACCGACTGCTGAGCCAGTTCCCGCAACAACCCCGCGGTATGCGGCCAGATGGGACATAAACGAATCTTCCCGCCCTTGCCACGCAGACGTACTTGGTGCGGTGGCTCGGTTCTCACGTCGCGTACCTGCAGATCGAGTACCTCCTGCACGCGCGCACCGGTATTGAACATCAGTGCAAACAACGCATAGTCGCGCCGCCCCGAGTCGGTAGTGCGATCAATGCTATTGAGCATCGCGTCGACTTCGTCAGCCTCGAAATACGCCATGGGTACGCTTCGGGCGCCGCGCTTGAACGGCAGCCCAAGTACCCGCTGCAGCTCGGCTAGATGCTCCGGGTGTTCGCTGGCCAGGAATCGGGCAAAGGTATGGATAGCGGCCAGCCGTGCATTGCGCGTCGCGACACCGTTGTGACGCTCCTGTTCCAGATGCGTCAGGAATTGGCTGACTCGATCTGCCGTAAAATCGTCGAGGTCCAAATCCTCGACGCCTCGTTTGCTGCGACCTGAGGCAAATCGCAAGTACAGCACGACAGCATCGCGATAACTGCGAATCGTGTGCAGGCTCATGCCAAGGAGCTCGGGCAGGTATTCCCGGAAGAAGTGCGTGATGCAATTACCAAGCGAGTTGGGCCGAGCGGGCTTCATGGCGCACCTCCAACAATCAAATGGCCGAAGTGGTCTTGGAAGCGATCACTGGCCGCTGCCGCAATATCCGGCATCCAGCGCAGGTAATAAGCGGTAGAGACAATCGACACGTGTCCCATATACAGCGCTAGTTTCAGTAAGTTGGATTGCACATCGGCGCCTTGCCGATACCAACGCAGCAGTGCCTGGACGGCAAAGCTATGCCGAAAGTCATGAATCCGCGGCCGTCGACCATCGCTACTGTGAACATCTGCCGTTTGGAATAGCGTTTGGATGCCACGGCTTATTCCTGTCCCCGTATAGCCGCGCAAGCCTCTGGCGCAGTTGCACAGCAAGGGAGAATTCGGCGTGATGCTGAAGGGCGGCGCCAGCCGCTGCTTGAGATAGGCGCGCAGTTCACGATGGGCGTCCTGCGATAGTGGAACGAAGCGGGACTTGTGGAACTTCGATTCGCGGATATGCAATACGCCTTGCGCCGAGTCGGCATCGGCTAGGGTCAGCCGTAGCAGTTCGCCGCGACGTAATCCTGCCGTATAGAGGAGCACGACGGCCAGCCGCAGGACCGCTGGCCGCAGAGGCGACGTGGGCACCGGACCTAATTGCTCCGCAGCCGCGAGCATACTCGCGACCTCGCTCGAACCGAAGATGACGGGGGTGACAGCGGGACAGGGTCGTGGGAAGTGGTTGGGGTCGGGTACAAAGCACTGCGGTTCGGTGCGCTGTCGATACAGGCAAAAATTGCGCACGATGCGCTGCCGGTTGCGTCGCACCGTGCTGCTAAGCCCGGCGAGCGTGTTGCACCACTCAAGGAAGCGATCAGACAGGGGAGCTACTTTTTCAACAGAATCGGCCAAAAGCAGTCAGCCGACTTGCTCCCGGGTATGAATTGAGGAGCGGTTCGTCAAATGATGCAATGCAGAAACCTTCCCACACTTTAAGGCTGATTCACGCTCCTCCATCGCTAGGGACTAATTGTTCTGACCGTTACTCTGGGCTAGATAATCGCCCATCATTTCCAGCCGATCATTGCCCCAGAACAGCTTCGAATCGGCGATGACGGTCGGAGCACCGAAAACGCCTACCTGCACGGCTTGATCGTTGTTAGCCTCCAGTGCCAGTTTGAATCGCTCATCGGAAGCAGCTTGAATAGTTGCACTTCGGTCCAGGCCTGCTGCAATCGCCAGATCGCCGAGGATCTCCAGGTCGCTGATATCCCGGTTTTCACTCCAGTAAGCTCGCATCACGTTGAAGATGAACTCCACGCCCTTTCCATTCTCGATTGCATACAAGCTGCAACGCAAAGCTCGGGAAGGCCGCAATGGAAACTGAGGGTGGTAGCTTAGCGTCAAGCGTCTCAGTCGAGCCCAATCCTGCAAATCCTGCTGAAACCACCGCACAAATGCTGACGATGCTTCCAGTGGTCGCCGCCCCCCGATGTGATCGATCAGGTTGGCCAAGTGCATAGGCCGCCAATGAATCGCTCGACCATGGGCAGCGGCGATTTCTCGCAAGCGCGGCATAGCCAGGTAGCACCATGGACTGTGAAAATCGAAAAAAAACTCAATTGGCTCGCCCGCGCTGATTGGTTGCGGTATGGAGAAGCGGCTGAGGTCGACCATCACTCGTTCGTGATGGCCGCGCATCACTAACCGCCCTTGTTGGCTCGCGCTCACCCCGAAACTCAACGTGCGGCCCTTGGTCGACTCCAGCACGGCTTCGCACTGGACCTCAATGCCCGGCCAGGCCGGGCTCAAATGCGCAATATCCACTTTAGTGCCAACCGTGCCCCATCCCGGAACGCAGAAAGCCTGAACGCCACTGCCCGCCGTTTCCTCCAGCAGAGCAATAAGTGCCGGCGTAGATACCACTTGCACCCCAGCATTACCGATGGCGGCAGCCGTCTCTTGAAGCCCTGGTACGAATGCGCAGTGATGCCGGTGGCCGATGATCGGTGTGCTCATGGCAATTCCTCCAACTGCATCGCCATGGCTTGGGCTTTCAGCTCGCGCTTGAGTATTTTTCCACTGGACGTCATGGGCCATTGGCTGACCTTGAACACCCTGGATGGATGCTTGAACCCAGCGATTTTTCCGGCACACGCTTGCTTCACCTGCGCAGCGGAGAGCGCCCCACCCAACTCGACCGCCGCGGCGACCACTTCGCCGTAGAAAGGATCCGGCATGGCAAATACAGCGATTTCGGTGATCGCCGGGTGGCCGCGCAGCAGGTTCTCCACCTCCACCGGGTAGATGTTCTCGCCACCGCGGATGATCATGTCGCGTAACCGTCCTCCCACAAGTTCCACTCGGCCATCGGCGGTAACGCGTCCGAGATCTCCCGTCTGCATCCAGCCATCGAGGTCGATACAACGAGCAGTCTCCAGCGGGTCACGATGATAACCGAGCATCACCATGGGCCCGCGCACCTGAACCTGCCCGGTCTCACCGCAGGCCAGCACCTGTCCGTTGTCCGGATCACACACGCGCACCTGCATGCCTGGCAATGGCATGCCGGCGGTGGTGAATCGCTGCGCACTCTCGCAACTGTCCAAAGCGATAAGGGTGCTGGCTTCGGTCTGGCCGTACACCTGCACCAGGCCTGGAATCGGGAACGCAGACGCGCAGCGTTCGAGCAAAGCCGGGTCGCAATCGGCGCCACCGCAAGTACCCGCCCGCAACGAGCCAAGGTCGTACTGTGTTCGTCGCGGGTGCTCCAGCATGGCCAGATAAGAGGTGGGAACGCCCGTCAGCAGCGTACAGCGCTCGGCCTCCACGAGGTGCAACATTCGCTCGGCATCGAAGGCGCTGACCCCCACATACGTAGCCCCTGCGGCCAGCGCTGAGAGCACATTCATAATGCAGCCCGCGCAGTGGAATAGCGGAATGATGGAAGTCCAGCGATCCTCGGCGGTAACCGCCAGACGCGCGACGGTTCCTCGTGCATTCATCAACATGCCTTCGAAGCACAGTTCAGCGCCCTTTGGCCGCCCTGTGGTGCCGGAGGTGTACTGGATGCTGGCCAGCTCGCGAGGCGACCAGGGCCACGCCTGAAATGGCAGCTGCGGTCCTTCGCTCATCAGTGCTGCGTAACTCCAGCAATTCTCAGCGTGAAGTTCAGGTCCGTCGAAGCAAATCACGTCGCGCAGAAGGGGTAACCGGTTACGAGTGTCCAGTGTCATGGACAGATAGTCACTGGAGCGAAAGCGCGCGGAAAGCAAGATCGCCACCGACTGACTGTGGTCCAGCACATGCAGGAGGTCGTCCTCGCGAAAGTGCGTATTAACCGGCACCAGCACCGCACCAATGGCAGCGATGGCGACCTGCGCGATTGGCCATTCGATTCTGTTTTCCGCCCACAATGCCACCGAGCTGCCGGGTTGAATCCCGCGCCGCCGCAAGGCACAGGCCAGTGTCTGGGAAGCCAGCAACCATTGGCTGAAGGTCAGCCGCTGAGGTGTGGAGTCAAATACGAGCGCCTCCTTGTCCGGCCAGCGGTTCGCGCAGTGCAACAGCATTGCGTATGGGTCGCCGGGCAAGTTTTCGCGTGCGAAGCGGGATTCATCCGATGTCATGAAAAGACTACCTGAGAGTGGAGTGAAGGCTGATTGGATTGGCAATCCAGTTAGGCTTTGCTGTCGAGAGCAGGCGTCAGGGACGGTGGCACCCTGGCGGCCATTCGCCGACTGACCAGGCAATAAAGCATTCCGGTACCCAGCAGGCCGACCACCCAGGAAACATCTGCATAGTTCAGCGCACGGGCGACCGGTCCGGTGTAGAAACCGCTGGAAATGAACGGCAACTCCATCAGTACCCCACAGCAGTAGGTGACAATAACCGGCCAGTTCCAACGGCCATAGCGGCCAGCGGGATCATTGAGAGCTGCCAGGTCATAGCGCGTGCCGTTTACGAAGAACACGTCGGCTAGGCTGATAGCGCTCCAGGGGGTGATGAACGCCAGGAGAAAAATGAGGAAGGAAGAAAACGCACTGATAAAGCTGTGGGAACCGGCCAGGGCAATCAGCACTGCAACGGACACCATTCCCAGCACGTAGATGAAGCGATGGGTCAGAGACACTTTGCTGACGCCGCAGAACGCGCTGACAATGGTCGCGCTGGACATGTAGCTGCTGTAAGCGTTGAGGGTCATCATGGTGATCTTGCCGAAGCCGACCACCAGATACAGGATCATGGCCAACAAACCCGTCGAGCCCAGGCTTACGACAAACTCTACCTCATGGCCCGAGAAGGCGGTTCCGGCGAGGGCTGCGGCAAACACACCGAAGGTCATGGCGGCCTGTGATCCCAGTACTGTGCCCAGCGATGCAGCCAGAAAGATCTTCAACTTGGACGTCTGACTGGGCAAATATCGGGAGTAGTCCGCTACGTATGGCCCATACGAAATCTGCCAGGCGGCTGCCAACGAGATCGAAAACACGAAGTTGGCAGCGACGAAGTGACGATTGTCGAGCAGCGCATGGATATCGTGCCGGGCCAGCAACGCACCGAACATGTAGATAAAGGCAATGACGCCCACCACGCTGGCTACTTTGGCGATGGAGTGGATGGTGCGATACCCAAGGGTCGCCAACAACAGGGTTACCAGGCCGAACAGAATGATGCCCTGCCAGTCCGCGATCGATAGCACTTTCGCCACGGATTGACCGGCCAGCAACGTGCCGCCCGCCGAGAACCCTACGTACAACAAACTCACCAGTACAAGCGGAATGACCGCACCATAGACACCGAACTGCACGCGACTGCGGATCATCTGTGGCAGGCCAATCGCCGGCCCCTGGGCGGCTTGCAGGCCCATGACGATGCTGCCAAGTACTTGGCCTATCAGAAGGCCAATCAACGACCAGAATACATCGCCTCCCAGCACCACCGCCAAAGCCCCGGTGACGATGGCCGTGATGTTCAGGTTCACACCCAGCCACAGTGTGAACTGACCGAATGCGCTGCCATGGCGCTCGTTTTCCGGTATGTAATCGATGGAGCGGGTTTCAATTACCGACCTCGGTGCAACAGGCGCAGTTGAACGAGCCATGGGCGAATCCTCGATATTGTTAGTGCAGCATCTGCGCCAGATCAGCGCGTTTTTTTGGAAGGACACAGGCTGTGGATGGACTGAGGTTAAGCGGCGGGGTGTATAATTAAAAATATGCACTGTTGATACAGCGAATTAAAAATAATGATTCACTTCAGCCTTCGGCAAATCGAATACTTTGTAGCAGCGGCCCAATGTCGAAGTACCGTCAATGCGGCGAAGTCGCTGAGTGTGTCCCAACCCTCGATATCGAACGCGATTGCGGAGTTGGAAGCCTTATGGGATGAGCGCTTGTTCGTGAGGATTCCAGGCAAAGGGATCGAACTCAGCTCCGCCGGAACCCGCCGCTATCAGCAAGCAAGGCAGCTACTGCAAAGTGCCGCGCAGCTCTCTGCCAAGGAGACTGATAGCGTGGTTGGAGACCTTTCGGTGGGTTGTTTTGCAACGTTGGGCGCGCGACATGTCCCCACCATGGTCGAGCGCTTCAAGCAGCGTTTTCCTGAGGTACGAGTCGCCATTGTCGAAGGTGACACCGAGGAACTGATCGAACGGGTGGAGCGCGGCACCCTTGATTTAGCGCTGATCTATGACATGAACCTGGCTCGTAAGGTCAAGCTACAGGCGGTGGGACTGCAATCACCTTATGTGCTGCTGCCCGAAGGGCATCATCTGGCAGCAAAAGCCAGCTTGTGTATTCAGGATTTGCAAACCGAGCCCTTCATCCTTCTAGACCTGCCTCACAGTCGCGACTATTTCCTGTCACTGTTCCGCACGGGCGGTTTAGAGCCCAATGTCATTATGGAGTTGCGCTCGGTGGAAATGGTGCGCTCACTCGTGGCACATGGGCACGGAGTGTCGATTCTTGTCACTCGACCCGCTGGAGACTTGAGCTACGACGGGCGAGCCATCGTGTGTCGCCCATTTGACGCTAGCATCCCACCGCAACGAGTCGTGATCGCCTCGTCGCAAACCCAGAAGCCATCCCGTCCGGCTGAAGCGTTCGTGGTGGTGATGCGCGAACTATTCAATGAAGCCGATACGCTTGAAACCTCGACGATCTGATGAAGGTTTTTGGTTTCTCCGCTGAGCTATTTTCAGCAGTCCGTTGCGGAGCAGTTTTCCGCTGGTGAACGACAGCTATGGGTCGACTCTGTTGAAAAAGTATCTCTCCTGCTTGGCCTGAGGCAAAATCTGCTCATCGGCCAGCGGGAGAGTACGCAGCATGATGGGACAGTTATCGAGTGGGCAGGAGCGACTGTTTTACTCGTTCAACCTTGAAGATCACATCCCAGCCAATCACCTTCTGCGCAGCATTGATCGGTGTCTCGATCTGAGCGACTTGCGCCACTATCTCGCCGATTTCTATAGCCCAATTGGGCGTCCGTCGATTGATCCTGAGTTGATGATCCGCATGCTGGTCGTGGGCTATTGCTATGGCATTCGCTCCGAACGGCGGTTATGCGAAGAGGCTCATTTGAACCTGGCGTATCGCTGGTTCTGCCGGCTGAGCCTTGTGGATGAAGTCCCCAATCACTCGACGTTTTCCAAAAATCGACACGGCCGTTTCAGGGACAGTGATCTGTTTCGATGGCTGTTCAATGAGGTGCTGCGTCGCTGCATGGACGCGGGTCTGATCAAGGGCGAAGGCTTTGCCGTGGACGCCAGCATTATCAAAGCGGATGCGAGTCGGCAGCGCGGTGTACCAGGCGATGAACCAGTCAACTGGAGCGATCCGGCCCTGAGTACCCGCGCCGTGCGTGAGTACCTCGAAGCACTTGATGAGGAGGCACTGGCCGAAACGCTACCCAAGCGCCTGTCGCTGACCGATCCTCAAGCCCGCTGGACCGCAGCTCCAGGTGGCCCAGCGTTTTACGCTTACTCGACGAATTATCTGATCGATACCGAGCACGGCGTGATCATGGATGTGGAACCCACACCGGCTCATCGAACGGCCGAGGTCGAGAGCACCAAAACCATGATTGATCGAGTCGAAGAGTTGTTCGACATCAAACCGATCGCTTAATCGGCGATACCGCTTACGGCACAGCACCGATGTTGGCCTGGATGGTGGAAGAGAAAGATATCGAGCCGCATGTGCCGGTGTGGGATAAAGCAGAGCGCAAGGACGACAGTTTTTCGATCAGCGACTTCCACTGGAACAAAGACGCTGAGGAGTATCGCTGTCCTGCTGGTAAGGCATTGCGTAGCGAATGGAGAGCTTTCAAGAACCTGCGCTCACACGTGACGAAAGCGAACACCATCAACTTCCGATCCAGCCAAACCGACTGCGCGACATGCCCAATGAAAGCCAAGTGTTGCCCGAACACGGCGTTCCGCAAGATCGTTCGCAGCGTCCACGAAGCCGCTCGTAATGTGGCCCGGCGCATCGCAGCGACGGCGCAATACGTACGTTCTCGCCACGAACGTAAAAAGGTCGAAATGTTGTTCGCCCACCTCAAGCGCATCTTGAAACTGGATCGCTTGCGACTACGAGGGATGAGTGGCGCAGCCGATGAGTTCACGCTGGCTGCTGCGGTACAGAACCTGCGCCGACTGGCCAAACTTACATCTCAAGGGCCGCCCGCCACAGGATAGGTACGCCTATTTCAAGCAAAACCCTCAAATTAACCCACTGACAAAGCAGCAACGGTCAACGAAGTACCGAAAAACCACTTAACAGTGGTGAATAGGTTCTTTGATGAGGCCAAGCTCAGCGTCACGTTTCCTGAAAAATCGACTTTTTCAACAGAATCGGTCGTTTTCTGCCCTTCACGACAGGCAGCAATCGGCCAGATTGAACGCTGCTATTTTCAAGCCCTCTCGTTCGCCCTCGGCTACGGTGTGGGTGATGCCAAGCCGATGTCGCTCTCTAGCGATTTCGTCCACGCACTAACGAAAGCTCAATCATCTGACTCATCTCGGTGAACTCTGGAACCCCGTCATAGCGAAGCCCGACAATGTAAAACGCTGGGGTGCCATTCACGCCGCTGCGTACACCGCCATTAAAATCGGATTGTATTTTGGGTATGTAAGTATCGTCTTGCATAGCAAGATCGAGTTCTTCGCTGGAGAGGCCGTGTTTTAGAACGATGGCCCGAAACAGCGGCAGGCCCAATCGATCCTGATTTTCATACAATTCGTCGTGAGCCTCCCAGAAAAATCCTCGACTCCCGGCATACTCAGCGGTGACAGCTGCACCCAGCGCATGCGGGTGAGCGGTGGTCAGTGGAAAGTTACGGAACACGAACTGCAAATCATCGCGAAAATGCTGTTGTAGCTTTTTGACCACCCAATACGCTTCACCGCAATAGGGACATTGATAGTCACCAAATTCCACCAGTGTGACCTTGGCTTGCGCACTTCCCTGGCGATGGTCGGTTGCACTTACCGGGACTTTGAGATTGGCCATGTGATCACCTATTAATGTTAGGTTGGCGTGCTTTGTGATGAATTCGCCAGATCATCCAGCGCATCCAGAATGCCGTCCGCCCCGGGATTGATTGCCATCGGGGAGACGTAGCTCCAGGCGACCACTCCCTCCTTGTCAATCACGAACAGCGCCCGCTTACAAACCCCCAGGTGGGACTCGTACGCCCCATACTGTCGTGCCACAGCCCCTTTGGGCTCGAAATCGGCCAGCAGGCTGAAGTGAAAATTCCGATCTTTGGCAAAGGCCTGATGACACCAGGCGCTGTCAACTGAGATACCCAGTAGCGCCGCACCGTATTCTCTGAATGTGGGTAGCAACTGGTTGTACAAAGTCAGTTGGTCACCGCACACCGAAGTCCAGTCAGCGGGATAAAACGCCAGTATCACGTGTTTCCCTTTAGCTCGCGCAGCGGCAACTGTTGATCAGGGGTTGCGTACAGAGTGAAGTCGGGCGCGACAGTGCCGGCCGGCAGCGGCCCTTGAACCAGGTCGTCATTCGTTTCTTTTGAAACATCCAATTCTGAAGTGTGCATTGCTTGAGCCCTTATTGATGGGCGGTTGGGGTCTGCTCAGCGGGATCGACTTGCCCGGAGGGATAACTCCATCCACCGCCATGTGATTTATAAATGGCGACGATGCCTCGACACCCCTCTATCTCAGCGTGAGTTTGATTGTCTTCGGCTGCGAGCCGTTCGTGTTCCGCATTAAGGAACAAAAGGAGATCCGCCGTGTATTCGCGGAATTGGATTGAGGGCCAAGTGTGTAGCAGAACCGCAGGATTCGCTCTGGCTCATCGATGACTATAGTCGTTGGTGACGCTTACCGTAGTCGCTGAACGAATTTTCGGTATCCTCCAGTGCCAGCAACACTTCGCGCGCTTATCTTGCTGCCAATTTAGGCAACTTTTTTACCCGATGGTTTGGCACCTGACTCGACGCTACCCCTCATCCCCGCCACGCTGGAGCTGGGCGGCATATCGGCGAATATTGCGTTGGGCTTACTGGAAAGCATGGCGCATGATGATGTAGTCCTAACAACAGGAGGCACGTCATGGTCAACGTAGCGTTGTTCGTTCGTCTGGAAGCAAAGCCCGGGAAAGAGAAAGATGTAGAGAGCTTTCTCTTGGGTGGCCTTCCAATAGTGGAGGAAGAACCAGCCACTACGGCTTGGTTCGCCATCCGCTTGGGGCCGTCCACCTTTGGCATCTTTGACGCCTTCCCGGATGAAGCAGGCCGGCAGGCTCATCTTTCAGGCAAGGTCGCAGCGGCGCTTATGGCCAAGGCTGCCGAGCTGTTTGCCACACCGCCGTCAATCGAGAAGGTTGACGTCCTCGCGGCCAAGCTACCCGGCTAAGCAAGTCCAGTAAGGCGCTCCAACCAACACTCCTGCCGCCACTTTGCAGCGTCAGAGGCGCGGCTGAGTTTGGACGTGTAGCGATGCCAACTGGGATAAAGCCGTGGAGGGGGGGCTGGCGATCCTGCTTAAGCCCGTATCCACACCACTGTGCAAGCCGAATTGCCCGATGCCCTGTGTTGGGATATGGAGCCGGACGCAGCACCGAAACCCATCAAAGCGCGAGCCTGACTCCGGTTTTCTACATCTTCCAGCAACGAATCCACCAGCGCCTGGCACATCTACAGCGAATGTTCGGTCGCTGGATTGACAGCGACAGGCGAAAGGTTCCCGGGGCAGGGCAGGGGATTCAACGCGGGCGCCGAACTTGCAACACTAAACTCCGGTCAACATGAGCGTTCGGCCTACCCGGATCATCAGCACGTTGCCATCACGAACAGCGGGACGGGAACCCATGCCAAACCCTTCATTCGGTGAATCCTCCTGCAACACTGCGGCCAGCGGCCTGGTGGAAGTGCGCGGCGCGCGGGAAAACAATCTCAAGGACGTCGATGTCGCCATTCCACGCAATGCGCTCGTGGTGTTTTCCGGTGTGTCGGGTTCCGGCAAGTCCTCGCTTGCCTTCGGCACGATCTATGCCGAGGCGCAGCGGCGCTACTTCGAGTCGGTTGCCCCCTATGCGCGGCGATTGATCGACCAGGCGGGCGTTCCGGATGTCGATGCGATCGACGGCCTGCCGCCAGCGGTCGCATTGCAGCAACAGCGTGGGGCGAGCAATGCGCGCTCTTCCGTAGGCAGTGTGACCACGCTGTCCAGTTTCATACGCATGATGTACTCGCGTGCCGGCGCCTATCCCGCCCATCAACCGATGTTGTACGCAGAGGACTTTTCGCCAAACACGCCGCAAGGGGCATGTCCGGCGTGTCATGGCCTGGGCCACGTGTACGAGGTGACGGAGGCGAGCATGGTACCCGACCCGTCGCTTAGCATACGTGATCGGGCCATCGCCGCCTGGCCACCGGCCTGGCATGGTCAGAACCTGCGCGACATCCTGGTCACCATGGGCTACGACGTCGACCGCCCCTGGAAGGACCTGTCCAGGAAAGACCGTGACTGGATCCTGTTCACCGAGGAGACGCCCACGGTACCCGTCTACGCGGGCTTCACACCTGCCCAAACCCGTGACGCACTCAAGCGCAAGCTCGATCCCAGCTACATGGGGACCTTCACCGGCGCGCGACGCTATGTGCTGCACACCTTTGCCAATACCCAGAGCGCATTGATGAGAAAGCGCGTGTCGCGCTACATGGAAGACAAGCCATGTCCGACCTGCCACGGCAAGCGGCTCAAGGCCGAGGCGCTGTCGGTCACCTTTGCCGGGGTGGACATCGGCGAGTTTATGCAAATGCCGCTGGACCGCCTGGCTGCACTGCTCGAGCCCATCGCCCAGGGCGATTTTCGCGCGCACGCAGCCGGGGAGGGCACCGACCTGGCCGCGACCCGTCGTGATCGATCCGAACGCGCCGCGCGCGGTCGTGCGGTGCATGCCGAATCGCCTGACGTGCGCCGGACCTCGGCGCTCTCGGAGGAGAAGCGCCTTGCCGCGCAGCGCCTGGTCGGGGGTGTGATGGCGCGACTGCGCCAGCTGCGCGGATTGGGCCTGGGTTACCTCACCCTGGATCGGGCCACCCCGACGCTGTCGGCTGGCGAGCTGCAACGCTTGCGCTTGCCACGCAACTGAGCTCCATGCTGTTTGGCGTGGTGTATGTGCTCGACGAACCCTCAGCAGGCCTGCACCCCTCAGACAGCCAGTCGCTGTACGACGCTCTGGACAAGCTGCGCGATGCCGGCAATTCGGTGTTCGTGGTGGAACACGACCTCGACTTGATGCGCCGCGCGCAATGGCTGGTGGATGTGGGGCCGGATGCGGGAGAGCGGGGCGGCCATGTGCTTTACAGCGGTGTGCCGCAAGGGCTGCGTGAGATTGCCGAGTCGCGCACCGCACGTTATCTGTTCGATGAAATCCCCGCGCCGGCTAGCCGTGGGCGCGAACCCGCCGGCTGGCTGGAGTTGCGAGGTATTCGGCGGCACAACCTGCATGGCGTGGATGCCAACATCCCGCTCGGCGTGCTGACGGCGGTGACCGGCATCTCGGGTTCGGGCAAATCCAGCCTGGCCGCTCAGGCCTTGCCGGAACTGTTGTTGTTGCACCTGGGGCACGAGCCCGAGGACGATGCGGCCGAAAACGCCAGCAGCGAAGGGCCGGCGATGATCGAAGTCACCGGTGGCCACCTTGCAGGCGATGTGGAGGTGATCCAGCGCCTGGTCCAGGTCGACCAGAAGCCGATTGGCCGCACGCCACGTTCCAACCTGGCCACCTACACCGGTCTGTTCGATCACGTGCGAAAACTGTTTGCCGCGACGCCGGACGCGCGCCGTCGTCGCTTCGACGCCGGTCGGTTTTCCTTCAACGTGTCGAAGGGGCGCTGCGAGACGTGCGAAGGCGAGGGTTTCGTCAGCGTTGAGCTGCTGTTCATGCCCAGCGTCTACGCACCCTGTCCCACGTGCCATGGCGCGCGCTATAACGAGGCTACGCTCGCCGTGCGCTGGAATGGGAGCAACATCGCCGATGTGCTGAACATGACGGTGGAAGAAGCCCAGGACTTCTTTGCGAGCCAGGACGCCATCGCGCGGCCGTTGCAGCTACTGCGGGACATCGGGCTGGGTTATCTGCGCCTTGGGCAGCCCGCCACGGAGTTGTCGGGGGGCGAAGCGCAACGCATCAAGCTCGCCACGGAGCTTCAGCGAAGCCAGCGAGGTCGCAGCCTGTATGTGCTCGACGAGCCGACTACCGGCCTGCACGCGTCGGATGTCGACCGCTTGCTGGTACAATTGCAGCGCCTGGTCGATGCTGGCAATACCGTAGTGATGATCGAGCACGACATGCGCGCGGTGACCCAGGCCGACTGGGTAGTCGACGTCGGGCCCGGCGCGGGAGAGGCGGGCGGCCGGATCGTGGCGGTCGGCACGCCTCGGCAGGTAGCGGTCGCGCCAACAAGCCAGACAGCTCCCTTCATGGCTGAGGCGCTCAGGCGCGTGCCACAGTCAGTCGACTGATCGCACAAGACCGACCTTGTTCTCGTTACGATCGCAAGGTTGGTACGCGTACTCCGCTTGAATCGAAAATGGCACTTCACAGCCGGCCGCTACCGACCGATTCTATTGAAAAAGTTGGTCCTTCCAAACTGCCGGTTCATCGACTGGTGAAAACGTCTTTTTTGCACGCTGGTACGTGAATTCCGAGTCCGCAAGCCTCTGCCGAAGGTAAAGATCTCAATCTCGGACGCGTACTTTTCTGATGCGCAAGCCACGGTTACGTGTGAAAAACCCACGGGGGCAGCCAGGCCTGATAGATTTAAAAAGTCAATTTTCATAGTCTTCTCTTCGCAGTGCCGTTCAAAAAGTGCCAGGGACCAGAATTGTTCGATCGACGTTTCTGATATCGGTGTGACCGCATGCGCCATCGACACATCCAGCTCCTTGTGCAGGATCTGCAACGCCTTACTGACACCTGACTCGCCCATTGCGCCGAGTTCGTAGACCATGGCGCGAGCTATCAATGTGCCGCCTGCGCCAAGAGCCCATGCGTTGAGCACATCCTGGCCGCTACGAATGATCTGGCGTGTTGCTGGGGCGGTTTAGCTCACCAGGAAGGGACATCGTACCCTGATCAGGCTACGAAGCCGGACAGCTACTGGCCTTGGAAATCGAAACGGGATCTAGCGTTTTTAAACACTCTGTGCCGATTGCTGCCGATCAATCCGAGCCGGAGTCGACCTGAAACAAGCGCTCCGCGTGCGCCACAAAACTTTAAGTGATTCAGTATTGAAGAGTCTGACTTAGGACGGCATTAGGTGGACTGTGGCGACGTACGCTGCAAAAGACATAATCGATTTGGCCAGAGGGTGCTCCTAGGTCGAGCGAGTCGAGAAAGCGAAGTCAGCCAATCGGCGGCAATCTGATACTGTATTTTATGTTGGATCTGAACCTTTTTTTAGCTGGTCGGTGCTCTATAGAGTGCGCGTCCGACGCACTAGTGGACAGTGATCGGCAGCCCACTATTTCTGGCTCTCTGATGACCGGACGACCTCGAGAGTCTTCAGGAATCACCATGAATACTCGTCCCAGCTCTCACAGCAAGACCTTCCCCAAGTCGCAACGTGACATTCTCGGTATGATCGCGACCGATCATCATCTGGTCGACATACTTTGCGCCATCTGCCAGATGCTTGACGATCAGGCCCCCGAAACCTTCTGTTCTATCCTGCTCACTGATGCCGAGGGCAAACGCTTGCTGAGCGGCGCGGCGCCCAGCCTGCCGGTCGAATACAGTGACGCGATTCATGGAATGGCCATTGGTCCACACGAAGGAACCTGCGGCACCGCAGCGTTCCGGCGCGAGCTTGTGGTTACCGAAGACATCGCCCGGGACCCAAACTGGGAGCGTTTCCGCAGCCTGGCGCTGGGGCATAACCTGCGTTCCTGCTGGTCGGTGCCTTTGCTCTCCCATCAAGGAAGCGTGTTGGGTACATTTGCCCTGTACAAGAACCGAACCCACGCACCGGATGAGGCGCAGATTCAACGACTGGCCTGCGCAGCCCAACTGGCAGTCCTCGCGATCCGCCATGAGCGTGATGGCCAACGACTGGAGGAAAGCGAACAACGTTTTCGTTCCTTGTTCACCTACAACCCCCATCCAGTGTTCGCCCTCGATCTGGCCGGCAACATCCAGAGTGTGAATCCGGCGGGCCTGAAGCTGAAACCGCACACCGCGAGCGATTTCATTGGTCATCACTTCTCCCATCTGGTACTCGAAGAAGACCTGGAACGGGTCAGTCAGCATTTTTCCGCAGCCCGCGCCGGAGATTCTCAGCGTTTCGAGGCACGGGTTCTCGACGAGAGTGACAATCTGCTGACCATGGACATCTCTAATCTGCCGATCATGGTCAACGGAGAAATCGTCGGGGTGTTTGGTATTGCCCGGGACATCAGCGAGCAGAAGCATTACGAGCGCCAGTTGAGCTTCAACGCCAGCCATGACCGGCTGACCGGCTTGCTTAACCGTGTTTCGCTTGAAGACCGGCTTGTTCTGGTTTGTCACATCAGTCGTCGGCGCAAGCGTCGTCTGGCGGTGATGTGCATTGATCTGGATGGATTTAAGTCCATCAACGATTCGATCGGGCACTACTTCGGTGATCAGGTGCTGATCGAGGTGGCGCAGCGTATGACCCAGCAGGTTCGTCCCGGCGATACCATCGTGCGCATGGGCGGTGACGAATTTATCGTTCTGCTCCCGGACCTGCTTCGTGATGAAGACGTTGTACCGGTGGCCAAGCGATTGATGGTCAGCATTGCCAGACCCTACTGCATCCAGGGCATTGACCTGCACGTGAGTGCAAGTGTCGGCATCACCCTGAGCGATGGTCACATCGAGCAGCCGATGCAACTGATCCAGCAGGCTGACATGGCCATGTACAAAGCCAAGCAACAAGGGCGCAACAACTTTCAGTGGTACACCAGCGATCTTAATCAGCGTGTTTGCGAGCACGCGAGCCTGCGCAATGACCTGCAAAAGGCTATCGAAACTCAGTCGCTCAAGCTGCATTATCAACCGCAGATAGAAGCACGCACGGGGCGGGTGGTCGGGATCGAAGCGTTGCTGCGCTGGGAGCATCCTGAAAAAGGATTTATCTCACCCGCTGTGTTTGTGCCGGTGGCAGAGGACAGTGGTCAGATTATCCCGCTGAGCCTTTGGGTACTCGATACGGCCTGCGCGCACTTGCGCCAGTTAGGCGAGCAGGGCATCACCGGCATCTCGATGGCGGTGAATATTTCGCCGATGCATTTTCAGCGTGGCAATTTCGTCCAGTGTGTCCAAGCCACCCTGGAGAAACATGGTCTGCGTGGTGAGCAGTTAGAGCTGGAGATCACCGAGTCGCTTCTGTTGCATAGCGCTGAACAGGCGATCGATACGTTGCACCGGCTCAAGGCGTTGGGGGTGCGCATTGCGCTCGATGATTTCGGCACCGGCTTTTCCAGCCTCAGTTATCTCAAGCGTTTGCCCATCCACAAGATCAAGATTGATCGCTCGTTCATCCAGGAAATCGCCACCGACCCTCACGATGCAGCGATCACCCAAGGCATTATTTCCATGGCCCATCACCTCAGCCTGACGGTGGTCGCCGAAGGCGTGGAAACGGCGTCTCAGGTGGATTTCCTGAAGGGCAGTCGCTGCGATATTTTTCAGGGGTATTACTTTGCCAAACCAATGCCCTACGCAGAAATCGAAGCTTTCCTGAGCCATCCCGCGTCCCTTCCCTGAGCGGCCATTCTGTCGGGTCCCAGTCCTGTAAATCAGACGCTAAGGCAAATTGTCAGACTCCAACGCAGAACTCCCTCTCCCCAGGCAAGGCGCTCCCTGCGCCTTTCTCACACACTCGGCTCTAACGCTATCGCGCTGCATAACAACAAGAGCCGCGAAAAAATGACTAGTTTCCAACCTGCTACCGAAAATCAGACCGGCCACATCGGCGCCCGTCAGGCCCGTGTCGAGGACGCCGCATTGTTGCGCGGTCTCGGCTGCTATGCCGATGACGCTGCGATCCCGCCGGGGACGCTCCATGCGGCGATCATCCGTTCACCCCACGCTCATGCGCGGATCACCTCGGTGGACTTTTCCAGTGCGCTGCTGATGAAAGGCGTGCACGGCGTGCTGGTCGGCGAAGACGTCAAACGCTGGGCGCTGCCATTTCCGGTGGGTGTACGTCAGCCGATGGAGCACTGGTGCGTCGCCGTCGACAAAGTGCGCTACGTTGGAGAGCCGGTGGCCGTGGTGATCGCCGAGAGCCGCTATCTGGCCGAAGACGCCATCGAAGGTGTGCGCGTTGAATACGAGCCGCTGCCCCCGATCATCGATCCAGAACGGGCCACCGCCGAACAGGCGCCTATCCTGCACGAAGCCGTCGGCAGCAACGTGGTCAACGAACGACGCTTTCGTTATGGCGAGCCGGAGCAGGCCTTCGAGCAGGCGCCGCACAAGGTCTCGCTCAAAGTGAAGTTTCCGCGCAGTTCCTGCACACCCATTGAATGCTATGTGGTGTTGGCTCAGTACGAGCGCGCCACCGGCATTTATGACGTGCTGGCCAATTTCCAGGGCCCCTATGCATTACACACGGTCATGGCCCGGGCTCTGAATGTGCCTGGCAACCGCTTGCGTTTGCGCACACCGAAAGATTCCGGTGGCAGCTTTGGCATCAAGCAAGGGGTTTTCCCTTACGTGGTGATGATGGGGCTGGCGTCACGCAAGGTCGGCGCACCGGTGAAGTGGGTCGAGGACCGTCTGGAACATCTTCAGGGGGCTTCTTCGGCGACCAATCGGGTGACCGAAATTGAAGCGGCGGTAGAAGCAGACGGGCGCATCACCGCTTTGCGTTATGACCAGATCGACGATTGTGGTGCCTACCTTAGAGCGCCTGAACCGGCGACTTTCTACCGCATGCACGGCAACCTGACGGGTGCCTATGCGATCCGCAATCTGCAAGTGCGCAACCGCGTGGTGCTGACCAACAAAACCCCTTCCGGCCTGAACCGTGGTTTCGGTGGCCCGCAGGTATATTTCGCCCTGGAGCGGCTGCTGCAACATATCGCCGTGCAGTTGAAGCTTGATCCGTTGGACGTGATCCGCCGCAACCTGGTGCCGGCCGATGCCTTCCCATATCGCGCGGCCGCCGGTGCGTTGCTCGATTCCGGCAACTACCAAGCTGGCATTGCCTTGGCGGCGGCTGACGGTGGACTCGACGAGTTGCTCAAACGTCGTGATCAGGCGCGGGCCGAAGGTCGAATCTATGGCATTGGCTATGCCGCCGTCATTGAACCCTCGATTTCCAACATGGGTTACATCACCACCGCGATGACACCCGAAGAGCGGCGCAAGGCCGGTCCGAAAAACGGTGCTGTCGCCACCGCAACCATCAACGTCGGCCCGTTGGGTGACGTCAGTGTGCATGTGTCCTCGGCACCGCAAGGGCAGGGCCATCAAACCACCGTCGCTCAGGTCGTCGCCGAAGTGCTTGGGGTTGCATTGGAATCCATCGTGGTCAACGTCGAGCTGGATACTCAGAAGGACGCTTGGTCGATTGCCTCGGGCAACTATTCCAGCCGTTTCGCCGGCGCTGTGGCCGGTGCCGTCTATAAGGCCGCGCTGAAGATCCGCGATCGCCTCGCCGTGATTGCCGGCGAGCAATTGCAGGCCAGTCCCGAAGATATTCGTTTCGCCGGCGGCAAGATTTTTGTGGTCAATGGCGGGGCGGTGGCGCCATTCCATCGGATTGCCGGTGCGACCCACTGGTCGCCGGGCCTGCTACCGGAAGGTGAAAGTGGCGGTCTGCGCGAAACCGCGTTCTGGAGCCCGCCGCAATTGGTGGCCCCGGACGACCAGGACCAGGTCAATAGCTCGCTGTGCTACGGCTTTGTCTTCGACATCTGTGGTCTGGAAATCGACCGCATGACCGGCGAGATCCACATCGATCGCTACGTCACCTGCCATGACGCCGGCCGCCTGCTCAACCCCGCGCTGGTCGACGGCCAGATTCGTGGTGGCTTCACCCAAGGCCTCGGCGCGGCGCTGATGGAAGAATTCGCCTACGGTGAGGACGGCAGCTTCCTCTCCGGGACCTTCGCCGATTATCTGGTGCCAACCGCACCGGAAGTGATCGAACCGGTGATCCTGCACATGGAAACGCCATCGCCCTTCACCCCGCTGGGCGCCAAGGGTGTGGGCGAGGGCAACAACATGAGCACGCCGGTGTGCATCGCCAACGCGGTGGCCGACGCCCTCGGTCGCTCGGACATCCGTCTGCCACTGACACCATCGAAAGTACGCACGCTCATCGGGATCGACGAGCCCCCTCGGCCCGCCGGTATGGAGCCCGACGAAGACCTGGACGCAGCACCTGCCGGTGGACCCGCGTTGCGGGCCAACGACTCGGTGGTGATTCCTGCTTCGCCGCAACAGGTCTTCGATACCTTGCTCGACCCGCAGACGCTGGCGGCGATCATTCCCGGTTGCCACGACCTCGTGCTTGAAGGCGAGAACCGATACCGCGCAGACGTCACCGTCGGCGTCGGCATGATCCGTGCGCGCTTCGAGGCCAAGGTGGCCCTGAGTGATCTGGACCCACCGCATTCATTGCGTCTGTCCGGTTCCGGCAGCAGTTCCATGGGCTCGGCCCAGGGCCAGGCCAAGGTGCGTTTCGTCGAGCTGGAAAATGGCCACACACGTCTGGAATACCAATACCAGGTGGCGGTCAGCGGCAAAGTCGCCGCGGTCGGCGGCCGAATGTTGCAAGGGGCCTCGAAAGTGATCATCGGACAAATCTTTACTCGTCTGTCACAACGGGTCAGCGGCCAAGCCATCTCCACCGGCTGGTGGGCGCGGCTGCGTGCCTCGCTTGGCGCGCTGTTTGGCAAGGGAGGTGCTCAATGAAACCGGCTGCTTTTGATTACGTTCGGGCTGACACCCGTCGCCAGGTGGTTGAGTTGCTCGCCGAGTACGGCCAGGAGGCTCGCATCATCGCCGGTGGCCAATCGCTGATGGCGGTGCTGAACATGCGCCTGGCTCAACCCAAGTTGCTGATCGATATCAATCATGTGGCCGAGCTGGCCTATATCGAGCTGCGCAAGGATTGCCTGGCGGTAGGTGCCGGGGTGCGACAGGCGCAGTTGCTGGCGCGTTCGACCCTGATGGACGAGGTGCCTTTATTGGCACTGGCGATGCCCTGGATCGGCCACTTCCAGACGCGTAATCGCGGTACGGTCTGCGGTTCGGTGGCTCACGCCGACCCCAGCGCCGAGTTGCCGCTGTGCCTGGTGACACTGGGCGGCGAGATCGTTCTCGAGTCCAAAAAAGGCAAGCGCATCGTCAAGGCCGCCGACTTCTTCCAAGGCATTCTCACCACCGACAAGCGTGCGGATGAGCTGGTCGTCGAGGTGCGTTTTCCGCTCAAGCGCGAAGGCATCACCTATCGCTTCCGCGAAATCGCCATGCGCCACGGCGACTTTGCAATTGTCTCCCTGGCCGCGGCCATCGGGACGGACCAGGTCGAACTCGGCATCGGCGGGGTCGCCGACCGTCCGCAACGTCGCAGCCTGCCACGGGGTGCGGCGCTGCCTGACGCGCTCAATCAAACCGCCTGGTCGCTCGATGCACAAGACGACGTGCACGCCAGCGCCGCCTATCGCCGCCAACTGGTTCGCGAGCTGGGTCATCAGATGATCGAAGGAGTCTGAACATGCGTGTAACTGCCGACCAAACCTTTCCGATTCGCCTGGAACTCAATGGCCGCTCCCGCGAAGCGCTGGCCGAACCGCGGACCCAACTCTGCGACTTCCTGCGCCACGACCTCGGTGCCACCGGCGTCCATGTCGGTTGCGAACACGGTGTCTGCGGCGCCTGCACGGTGCTGGTGGACGGGGTCGCCATGCGTTCCTGCCTGATGCTCGCGGTACAGGGGCACGAGCGGCGTATCGAGACCGTCGAGTCCCTGGCCGACGACGACACACTGAGCGACCTGCAACAAGCCTTTCGCCGTCATCACGCCTTGCAGTGCGGCTTTTGCACTGCGGGCATTCTCATGTCCTGCGTGGATTTCCTCGAACGGGTACCCAACCCGGACGAGACCCAGGTACGCGACATGCTTTCGGGGCATCTATGTCGCTGCACGGGCTACACCGGCATCGTCCAGGCCGTGCTCGAAGTCGCTGCCCAGCGCCAAACGAACAAAGGGGTATAACAATAATGTTCGATCTCGGACGCAGTTTTCTCGCTGCCGTTGAACGCCGACCGCACGCCGTGGCGGTCAGTGACGGTGCGTTGAAGAAAACCTATGAAGACTGGTTCGTCGATATCCAGAGCGCAGCGCGGGGCTTGCAACGCCTTGGGCTGCAACGGGGTGACCGACTGCTGGTAGCGATGCAGAACCGCTGGCAGATGGCGACCCTGCATTGGGCCTGTCAGTTTGCGGGCGTGGTCATGACCCCGTTGAACTGGCGTTCGACTGCCGATGAACTGGGCTACTGCATCGAAGATGCGCAAATCCGCGCACTGGCTTACGACGACGCGACCGTGGCCGCGGTGGCCGGTTGCAGCGCCGCCACCAGGCTGCCACGGATCGCCGCCGGTATCCGTGCCGCCGACACCGACCTGAGTTTCGAGGAGCTGTGTTCGCAGACCCCCTCCGACATCATTTTGCAGGCCGACGCCGAAGACTTTTCACTGCTGCTGTACACCTCCGGAACCACCAGCAAGCCCAAGGGCGTGCCCCGTCGGCACCGTAGTGAACGCGCCGCGGCGGTGGCCCACGTAGCGCAAAACCTCTACCGCCAGAGCGAGTGCACGCTGGGTGTCATGCCGCTTTACCACACCATGGGCGTGCGTTCGTTGCTGTCCATGGCGCTGATCGACGGGCATTTCGTCTGTGTGCCGAAGTTCGACGTGGAAGCCACGCTGCAGGCCATCGAGCGGGAAAAGGTCAGCAACCTGTACCTCGTACCGACGCTCTACCACATGCTCATCGAGCACCCGGCCTTCGCCCGCGAGCGAGTAGCCAGTGTGGAGAAAATCGGCTTTGCCGGCGCGCCGATGAGCGACGGCTTGATGCGTCGCGTCGAGCAGGCGTTCCAGCCGCAGTTGTTCGTCAACCATTACGGCAGCTCGGAAATCTACACCTTCACCATCGACCAGCAGGCCAGTCGCAAACCCGGCTCCTCAGGGCGCAGTGCAATGAACCAGCGCGTGCGCGTGGTACCGATCGATGCTGAAACGGTGGACGTGCAGGCCAACCCATTGGAGGAGGGCCAGATCATCGCCGACCTGGCGAGTGACGAGGCGTTCGAAGGCTACCTGAACCGCCCTGAGGCGAACGCCAAGGCGTTGCGTGACGGATGGTATTTCACCGGTGACATCGGCTACTTCGATCTGGAAGGCGATCTGTTCGTCACGGGTCGTGTCGATGACTTGATCATCACCGGCGGCGAAAACGTCAGCCCGGCGGAAATCGAAAACATGCTCTCTCTGCACCCGGCAGTGGAAGAAGTGGTGGTGGTCGGTCTGCCTGACGAGCAGTGGGGCAAGATCATTGCAGCGTTTATCAAGCTGCGCGCCGAGGTGTCGGAATGCGACCTCGATGCTCATTGCATCGCTTCGGGCCTGGCCAAATTCAAGCGGCCACGGCGTTACCAGTTCATCGATCAGATTCCCAAATCTCCAGTTGGCAAGGTGCTGCGGCGCGTGCTGCTGGCCCAATTTCAGGAACAGGCCTTGAAGGCCATCAGCTAATCATCCAGAGGACACTCCAATGCAACAACAAGCGATCCAGCAATTTCTCGACACTCAGTTCGATGGCTTCCAGGTTGAAGTCGATGTGTCCCGCGAGCGCGCTGACATCATCCTCAACCGGGCGCCGTTGAACGTCATTTCCATGGGGCAGCGCGATCAACTGCGCCTGGTCTTCGAAGCCCTCGATGCACACAAAGATGTGCGCGTCATCGTGCTGCGCTCGGTGGGTGAACACTTCTCCAGCGGTGGCGACATCAAGGGTTTCCTTGAAGCTTCGCCGGAGCACGTTTCGAAGCTGGCCTGGAACGTTGCGGCACCGGCACGTTGCGAAAAACCGGTAATCGTCGCCAACCGTGGTTACACCTTCGGCGTCGGTTTTGAATTGTCCCTGGCCTGCGATTTCCGCGTTGCTTCGCAAACCACGCGCTACGCCTTGCCGGAGCAGAACCTGGGTCAGATCCCAGGCTCGGGAGGCTCCGCACGCCTGCAGAAAATCATCGGCATCACCCGCACCAAACACATGGTGATGCGCGCCAAGCGCATTACGGGCGACCAGGCCTATGCCTGGGGTATTGCTACCGAGGTCGTGCCAGATACCGAACTGGAAAACACCGTCGATGCGCTGGCTGATGAACTGCGGCGCTTCTCGCCGCTGGCTCAGCGCACGGCGAAAAAACTGATCAACGACAACGAAGATGCGCCGCTGACCGTCGCGATCGAAATGGAAGGTCACTGCTACAGCCGCCTGCGCAGCTCCAAGGACTTCAAGGAAGGCGTCGAAGCGTTTCACAGCAAGCGTCCGGCAGTGTTCACCGGCGAGTAAATGCGTACCGGCGAGCAGGCCCGGGAGCATGTCGGCAACGGCGTGCCTCCCTATGGAGCAGGGCCTGCCGCCCCTTCACTGAAACTGATAGGGCGCATCAATATTCGTTAATAGAAAACCCGTTGCGGGGCTCGTAGGGTGAGATCGGCTGCACCGAAATCCGTCCAATAAATATAAAAATCGGAGTTCCACTTATGGCTTCTAGCTGGCTGGTATTAACCATCGTGGCCGCCTACAGGGTGGTCTTGGCGTTGATCAGTTTCTGGGTTCGACGCTCTACACAAAGCGCGAAAAACTTCACCTCCGGAGGCAAGGAATTCCCGGCGGTGATTCCATCGTTGCAGGCCTTTGCGCAATTTTTCGGGCACATGCACGAATGGATGGCCGGGATCGCCGTTGCAGGACTGGCCGGGGCGCTGTTCGGCACCATGGCCGCGCTAACCATGGGCATCGCCACCTTGTTGCTCAAGGACTTCTATCAGCCGTTCTTTAACCCGCCGCCGGGCGACCGGGCATGCCACCAAAACAATAATGACGAGGTAAGGCCATGCAGCCTGTGACCCTTTCCACCCCCGAAGCCGACATGGCCGGGGACTTGCCAGCAGGCGCCAGCCTGCGTGGCTGGCTCGACCATTTGCAGCGCCAGCAGCGTTTGGCAATGATACGTCCCGGCGTGGACCTGCGTTTCGGCGTTGCAGCGATTGCTAATCGTCTGGACGGCAAGAGCGCTTCACTGTTTCCCCAGCCTGGCGGCCACTCGATTGCGGTGGTTTCCGGCCTGCTGTCCGACCGGCAGTGGATGGCCGAGGCGATGGGCGTGGAGTCCGCTGAAGTGTTGGCGCGTTTCGAGGCGGCCAGCCTCAATCCGCTGCCGTGGCGGGAAGTCAGCGATGCAGCTTGTCAGCAAGTGGTGCATCGCGAGATCGACCTGAACAAACTGCTACCAATTCCCACCCACAACGAGTACGACAGCGGCCCTTACATCACCGCTGGCCTGCTGATTACCCGCAACCCGCGCACCGGGGTGCAGAACGTTTCGATTCACCGCTTGCAGGTGAGCAGCCCAAATCGACTGGGTGCATTGCTGCTGCCACGCCATGCGCTGGCCTTCTTTCAGGAAGTCGAGGCGCTGGGTGAGGATCTGGACGTGGCGGTGGTAATTGGTGCTGATCCGCTGACCTTGCTGGCGTCCCAGGCCATCGTGCCGATCGATCACGACGAACTGGAAATCGCCGGCGCTCTGCATGGCCGTCCGCTGGCGGTAACGCGCTGCGTGACCCATCAGATTCGCGTGCCTTCCGACGCCGAGATCGTCATCGAGGGCCGGTTGCTGGCCAAGGCGCGGGAGATGGAAGGGCCGTTCGGCGAGTTTCCGCAGTACTACGGCGAACGCGCCGAGCGACATGTGATCGAAGTCGACGCCGTAACCCATCGTCACAACCCGATCTTTCACACCATCGTCGGCGGCGGCCTGGAACACTTGCTGCTCGGCGGCATCCCGCGCGAAGCGACCATGCTCGCGCACTTGCGCCGCAGTTTTCCGTGCGTGCGTGACGTGCACCTGAGCAAGGGCGGAGTGTGTCGTTATCACCTTTATGTGCAGATCGACAAACGCTCCGAAGGCGAGGGCAAGAACGTCATCCTCGGCGCGCTGGGCGGTCACTACGACATCAAGCATGTCACCGTGGTGGATCTGGATGTGGACATTCATGACCCCACCGAAGTCGAGTGGGCGATTGCCACCCGTTTCCAGGCCGACCGCGACCTGGTGCTGATCCACGAATCCCAGGGCTCGAAACTCGACCCGTCCACCCGTGACGGTGTCGGCTCGAAGATGGGCTATGACGCCACGGTGCCGCTGTCGGCACCGACCATGCGCTTCAAACGAATCCAGGTGCCGGGCCAACAGGAAGTCGAACTCGACAAGCTAGCGCACGCGGCGCCGCAAGACTGGCAACGCGTGCTCCAGACGCACGATTGAACCCGGCGGCCGTTGGTGTTCAGCGGCCTGTTTCCGATAGTTCCAACCAACTCAAGACACGTCTTGCGTGAGGCAACCATGACCACGACAACAACAACAACAACAACTGCATCGCCAACCAGCGCCGCTATCGATACACCGCAGATTCCACCGGGCAAGGCCTTACTGGCGGCATTTGCCTCGACATTCGGCTGGGCGCTGGATTTGTTTGACCTGTTCATTC
>NZ_JBOIBY010000481.1:0-3377 GCF_050739655.1 Pseudomonas sp.
TCCCCGGCTGCATTCCCACGCGGAGCATGGGAACGATCAGCCTGGAAAGTGCCATTGATCCACCTCATGCATCAATGCATGCCAACTATGCAATTAACATATAGATCCCCCTGCTCCACTATCCGCCCCAATAAGAACCGTGCGCCGCGTACAAGCGATGCACGTCATAAAAGCGGTGGAGTACTTACCTATGACAGCCTCAATCCCGCGCGGACGTTCTCGCGCCAGTGCCATCTTCCGGGTCACCTCGGGTAATTTCCTCGAACAGTTCGACTTCTTCCTTTTCGGCTTCTACGCCACGCAGATTGCTGCCGTGTTCTTCCCCGCCAGCAGCGAGTTCGCCTCACTGATGATGACCTTTGCGGTGTTCGGCGCAGGCTTCTTGATGCGCCCACTGGGCGCCGTGGTGTTGGGTGCCTACATCGATGATGTCGGTCGTCGCAAAGGACTGATCGTTACGCTCTCGATCATGGCCAGCGGCACGATCCTGATCGTGCTGGTGCCGGGTTATGAAACCATCGGGCTGTTTGCCCCGGCCCTCGTACTGATTGGCCGTTTGCTGCAAGGCTTCTCGGCGGGTGCGGAATTGGGCGGTGTCTCGGTGTATCTCTCGGAGATCGCCACGCCGGGCAACAAAGGCTTTTTCACCAGCTGGCAGTCGGGTAGCCAGCAAGTGGCAATCATCGTTGCCGCGGCGCTTGGCTATGGCCTGAACCAATGGATGGCGCCAGCGGAAATTGCTGACTGGGGCTGGCGGATTCCGTTTTTCGTTGGCTGCATGATCGTGCCGTTCATCTTTTTCCTGCGGCGCAATCTGGAGGAAACCGAAGAATTTACCGCCCGCAAACACCGCCCGAGCATGGCCGAGGTGTTTCGCACGCTGGCGCAGAATTGGGTGATCGTGTTCGCCGGGATGATGATGGTCGCCCTGACCACCACGGCGTTTTACCTGATCACCGTCTACGCGCCGACCTTCGGTAAAACCGTGCTGCACCTGAGCACCTCCGATGCGCTGCTGGTGACCTTGCTGGTAGGCGTCTCGAACTTTTTCTGGCTGCCGATCGGCGGCGCGCTTTCCGACCGCATCGGCCGTCGTCCGGTGTTGATCACCATGGCGTTGTTGGCACTGGCTACCACCTATCCAGCGCTGTCGTACCTGGTGCAGGCACCAAGCTTCATCAACATGCTGCTGGTGCTGCTGTGGCTGTCGTTCATTTATGGCCTGTACAACGGCGCGATGATCCCGGCGCTGACGGAAATCATGCCGGTGCAAGTGCGGGTCGCGGGTTTCTCGCTGGCTTATAGCCTGGCCACCGCCGTGTTTGGCGGTTTCACCCCGGCGATGTCGACCTTCCTGATCCAGTAAACCGGGGACAAGGCTGCACCGGGTTACTGGATGAGTGTCGCTGCGCTCTGTGCGTTGTGCGCCACGCTGTATCTCTATCGCCGTACCGGCGGTCGTTTGCAACCTGCCCTTTCGTGAACCCGAGGCCGTCGAGAACACACATGAAAAGACTATTCAACGTTGCAGCCCTGAGCGTGCTCTTCAGTCTTGGCCTGAGCACCGCTGCCCAGGCTGAAGAAATCCGCGTGATGACATCCGGTGGTTTCACGGCGGCCTACAAGCTCCTGGGGCCGAAATTCGCTGCATCCACCGGCAATACCCTCGACACCGCACTCGGACCCTCGATGGGCAAAGCCCCGGAAGCAATCCCCAATCGATTGGCCCGGGGTGAACAGGCGGACGTGGTGATCATGGTCGGTTACGCGCTGGACGACCTGATCAAACAGGGCAAGGTCGACCCCGCGTCACGGGTCGAACTGGCCGATTCGCGAATCGGCCTGGTGGTGCGCGAAGGGGCACCGAAGCCCGATATCAGCTCCGTCGACGGCCTGAAAAAGACCCTGCTTGACGCAAGGTCAGTGGCGTACTCCGACAGTGCCAGCGGGGTGTACATCGAGCAGCAGTTGTTCAAGCGACTGGGCATCGAAGATCAGCTCAAAGGTAAATCAACCATGGTTCCGAAAATCCCCGTGGGTTCGGTGGTTGCCTCCGGCGACTATCAACTGGGCTTCCAACAGGTCAGCGAACTGCTCCCGGTGCCAGGAGTGAGTTTTGTGGCGAAAATCCCGGAATCGGTGCAATCAGTCACCCGGTTCGCTGCTGGCATCCCGGTCGGCGCGCAACACCCGGAAGAAGCCAAAGCATTGCTGGCTTACATGGCTTCGGCCCAGGCGCAAACGGATGTGAAAGCCACTGGCCTGGACTCCGTCAGCCGCTGAGCGAAGGCTGCTCGATTTTCATCTCCACCACCAGACGCTCAAGTTCAAGTGCTGCCGGGGTCAAGGTTCGGCCCCGGCGCTTGATCAAGCCAACGCTGCGCATCACTTGCGGATCGGTCAGCGGCACCCGCGTGAGAATCGGGTGATCGGCCGCCGGCATCGCCATCAACGGCACCGCTGCAACGCCCAATCCCGCTTCCACCAGACCGATCATGGTCGTCACATGGCGGGTTTCGCAGATGCTCGGCCGCTGCGGCACCACGCGGGTCAACGCCTGATCCAGCAAAAACCGATTGCCTGAGGTCTTGTCCAGCGAGATGTAATCCTGCTGATAAAACTCGTCCCACGTCACGCTGCGGCGTCCCGCCAACGGATGATCGCGGCGACACGCCACTACATAACCCTCTTGCACCAAGGGCAAGAAATCCACCTCGGCTTCCAGCGTGCCCATGAAACTCAGGCCGAAATCCGCTTCGCCGTTGACCACGGCGCTCAGTACGTCATGGGCGCTGGAATCGAGCACCTTGACCTTGATCCGGGGAAACTGCCGGTGGTAGTGAGCAATGACTCGCGGCATGAAGTAGTACGCCGCCGACGGCACGCAAGCGACGGTGACATGGCCCTGGCGGCTGGAGGCCACTTCGCTGATGCCCAGCAATGCCACGTCCAGATCGTCCAGGAGGCGCTCGACGCTGGGCATGAAACCGCGCCCGGCCTGGGTCAGGCTCACTTTGCGCGTGGTGCGTTCAAACAACCTGACGCCGAGCGCGTCTTCGAGCTTTTCAATGCGTCGGCTCAGGGCGGGCTGCGAGATGCGCACCGTGTCGGCAGCCTTGCGAAAGCTGCCCTGCTCCACCACGGCGCGAAAGGCTTGCAGGTCGTTGAGGTCGAAATTGATGGCCATGGCGGTTGCTCGGGGATGGGTCGTATTAATGCACCTATTCTATGAATGTAACAAATTGATGCAAACTATTACGACCTGATGGACCGCATTGACGCGCACCAACGCCCTCCTTGTAGGAGCGAGGCTTGCCCTAATGCCGGTCAGTTAAGGCATTTGTAGGAGCGAGCTTGCTCGCGAAAAACTTCAGGAC
>NZ_JBOIBY010000482.1:0-2242 GCF_050739655.1 Pseudomonas sp.
CCTGTAGACGCCGCGACCAATCAGGATGATCGCGTCATCGTTTACGTTTTTCGCGAGCAAGCTCGCTCCTACAACCTGACTGGCATTACGGCAAGCCGTGCTCCTACAAAGAGCGGGCATAAAAAAACGGCGACCCTTGGGTCGCCGTTTTTTCAACATCAAGCTACCGGATTGATTGGCTTTTCCGGGTACCAGACGTCGATCAGCGGGCTGACAGTCGTTTCGGTCAGTTCGCTGCGGCCTTTGAGCCAGGCTTCAACAGCAGCACGCTGCTCTTCGGAAACCGAGCCACGCTTCTGCAGGCAAACCAGACCGTAGTCGTCGCCGCCAACATAGCCCAGGCCATTGGCTTCCATGGCTTCTTTGAGGAACGCATCAAGGAAAGCATCAATGGCTTCTTCGGACAAATCTTGTTTGAAGTCCAGGTTCAGTTCGAAACCCAGCTCTTGAAATTCATCAACGCACAGTTTTTTGCGCAGACGCTGGGAACGGTTAGTCGCCATTGGAACAATCCTCTTAAGTAAATACGGCCGGCACTTTAACAGTTTAAGCCGCTGATTGCCCGACTCTCTGGGCCGCGACGCCTACCGTCGGTAAAAAAATAGCGGATTGAAGGGTCAAGGCACGGCACAAGCCACGGCACCTTGGGGCATAATGCCGACACTTTTATGACCGTTGAGGGCTTTCATATTCATGTCCTCGTCTTTTTCCCCTCGGCTGCAGGGTTCTATTTCAGATGATCAAATCGTTGCGTCCATTGTTGCTGGCCGGCCTCCTTCTCCCGCTGGCCCTCCCCGTTTTCGCTGACCCAATCAATACGTCCTTGTCACCCAATGTTGAAAAGGCCCTAAAAGCCAGCAAGTTGCAAGACAACGCCCTGTCGCTGGTCATGATTCCGCTCAACGGCCCCGGCACCCCGACCATTTTCAACGCCGATGTATCGGTTAACCCGGCGTCGACCATGAAACTGGTCACTACCTATGCGGCCCTGGAAATGCTCGGCCCGAACCACCAGTGGAAAACCGAGTTCTACACCGACGGCACCCTGAGCGGCGGCATCCTCAACGGTAACCTCTACCTCAAGGGTGGCGGCGACCCGAAGCTGAACATGGAAAAACTCTGGTTGCTGATGCGTGACCTGCGCGCCAACGGCGTGACTCAAGTCACCGGTGACCTGGTGCTGGACAAAAACTTCTTCGTGCAGCCGCAACTGCCCGTGTTCAACGACGACGGCAATGACGACAACAAACCGTTCCTGGTCAAGCCCGATGCATTGCTGGTCAACCTCAAGGCCCTGCGTTTCGTGGCGCGCAACGACTCGGGCAAGGTACTGGTCTCGGTCGAACCGCCAATCGCCAGTATCCGCATCGACAATCAGGTCAAGGCCCTCAACTCCAAGCAATGCACCGGTGGCGTGCGCTACAACCCGGTGACCCAGGCCGATGGCAGCGTGACCGTGACCGTTGGCGGCCAATTGGGTGAAGGCTGCAGCTCGCAGACTTATCTGTCACTGCTCGACCACGCGACCTACACTGCCGGCGCCGTCCGCGCAATCTGGAAGGAGCTGGGCGGCAGTATCCAGGGCAAGGATGTACTGGCGCCAACGCCTAAAGATGCCAAGGTGCTGGCGCGGGCTTTCTCGCCGGACCTTGCGGAAATCATCCGCGATATCAACAAATACAGTAACAACACCATGGCCCAGCAGTTGTTCCTGAGCCTGGGCCAGAAGTTCCGCACTGATGCCGACGGTGACGACGCGAAAGCGGCGCAGCGTGTAGTACGCCAATGGCTGGCCAAGAAAGGCATCACCGCGCCGCACCTGGTGATGGAGAATGGCTCTGGCTTGTCCCGCTCCGAACGCGTCAGCGCCCGGGAAATGGCCTCGATGCTGCAAGCAGCCTGGCGCAGCCCTTACGCTGCCGAGTACATCAGCTCGATGCCGATTGCCGGCACCGACGGCACCATGCGCAAACGCCTGAAGACCACCGCCATGCGCGGTGAAGCCCACGTCAAGACCGGCACCCTGAACACCGTGCGCGCCATCGCCGGCTTCAGTCGTGACATCAATGGCAACACCTGGGCAGTCGTGGCGATCCTCAACGACAAGGCCCCATTCGGCGCATCGTCTGTGCTCGACCAGGTGCTGCTGGACCTGTATCGCCAGCCGAAACTGCCGCAGACGGCTTCGGTGTTGTAAACGCCACAGGACTTTGTAGGAGCCAGGCTTGCCCTAATGCCGGTC
>NZ_JBOIBY010000483.1:0-4665 GCF_050739655.1 Pseudomonas sp.
TGTTCACTGATGTGCTGCGCCAGTGCCGCTTGCAGTTGGTGCTGGAAGTCGGCTTTGCTGGCTGCGGTGAAGAACGCCATCTGTGGTACTCCGCTTGGGCTTGTTATTGATGGAAGCGTCGCGTGCAAAACCCCTTTTCGGGGCTACCCGTCGCCCTGTTCCTGATTCTCGGGCAGAGGAAACAGGGCGACAGGTGGGTGAAGCTGGACGAGACACTCAGGTCACATTCACCTTCCGTGAATGGGCATCTGCAAAAACGACTGGGCTGCGCGCAGCGCAATGTCTTTACGGGTGCTCATCCGTTGCGCAGCTTAACGAGTGCGGCAAGGCCCATGCTTGCGGTGCTGCGACATATTCGGTCAACGGCACGCTGCGAAAGGCATGCGCATCGAACAACACTAGCAGCAGTGTTGAAAAAAGGCGGTTTTCTGTCCGGTTTTACGGTACTTGCGTACCAGAAATGACCGGTAACACACTGAGTGTTCGCTGCGCGGCCTTGGACGCTCGGATGAGCAGAGGCTTTTTTGGGGTACGAAGCTTGATCGCGCCAGATCCAGTGAGCTACGAAGATGGGATGATCTAGCGTGCCGGGAGAGCACTGATCCTTCAGTGCTCCCTGGCAGCTGGAGATTTCGGCAGAGACAACAACACATACCCGGCAGGTGGCTTGTTATGGGCAATCAACCCCTAGCCGCCATTCCTTGCCAAACGCCGCTGAATGGAGATCCGGTCGCTTGTTTTGGTTGTAGAAGTTCTGTGGGTATTTTTTCCCCTCGAACGCCACTTCTTCTCCGTAGACTGCATAAATTTTGCCGGCATCCCAGGCCGGGATGTCGCCGCACTCACCACCCCCGGCAGGTGCCTTGATATTGAGATACTCAGTTAGCGTAATGGTATGCGTGCCATCAGAAACGTCTACAGAAAGGGTACCTCTAGTATCCGCAGTGACGGTCGGCGCAGTGAAGAACATCGTTTCCGTATTACCTATCGGAGGCACGAATCCGGTTGCGGTCCAACGATAAGTCAGGGGCTTGTTTATTGGTGACTCCGCATAGACATGTGCGCTAAATGTCTCGCCCGATGCTACTTCCTCTGGCACGGCAAGCCGTCCTGTAGGCGGTTTGCCCTCCCCGTCTTCCAACATCTTTTTGATGGCGGCTTCCAAATCAGGCTGTACCCCGATTTCGGTGCGATTACCATTGATTTGCGGGTAGCCTGTATCAACGAGAATTTCGCGCAGAACTTTCGGTGGAATATTACCCAAGCCATTAGCACGTGCTACCCCTTGCAGAGAAGCAAGTACCCCGGCAAGGATTGGGTTGGATGAAGACGTACCACCGTAGGTATGGGTATAGCCCTTTGTTGGGTTGCTCCGACTCCAGCTGGTAGTGGTCACATTTTCTCCCCAACTGAACAAATCCACGCGACTGCCATATTCAGAATACCCGGCTCTGAGGCCGGTCTTTGGATCAACAGCGCCCGCATAAATTGCGCCAGAGTCAAAAACGTTGCGATCAAAATAACGGTTGAAATAAGGATGATCCAGATTGATGTTGCCATTGGCCGCAGCCAGCACCACGTGCACACCCTTTTCTTCAGTCAGATAGGAAATCGTGTCGCGCACCGGGCCGTAGTACTCCAGTGGCATATGGCATTCATCTGTGCAGCCAACTTCGCTGAAAGGCGTGTAATCGTATTGCACCCCCAACTGCAAGACATCGCCCGCCTGCAATTGGTCTGCCAGTTCCAGCAGTCTATCCGACCCCCACTGCAGATAACCTAGCCTGGAATATGGCACGATGCCGGTAGTCCCAAAACCATTTTCCCGGGAAGCAATCGTGCCTGCACTGGCAGTGTCATGGGAGCCCGTTTCAGCGTCGACTGTAAGTTCCAGATAGGGTTTTGGTAAATCAACATGATCGTACGACCAATGATCTATTTCCGCGGAGATCACGCGCATATCTTGACCTTTGCCGCCCGGAACCTTCCAGGCTTCCAAGGCGTTCACGCCACCGATCCTGTACGGAGAGACCGCACTTTTCCCTTGCAGATAATTTTGTTGCCCCGTGTAGTCTGGAATGTTTTTACTTGCCACTTTCGCAACAGGCGCGCCGTTATCTTTATGCATGCCGTCTACCTTTGGTTCAAAATCAGCCGCCTCCACTAAAGGGTTTTGTTTCAACTTCAGAACCAATGCTTGAGCCTGCTCTTTCGTCAGGGGTCGGGTATCCACGATGAAATAACGATTCAAGCGATGCCTTTGCAACGCCTGCAACTCTTCCTTGGGCCGTACCTTGGTAACCGGCACTAATGGCCTCACGTTCGGCACAAGCTTCTTGAGTTCATTTAACGGGTCATTTCTGTCGACAGCTTTTTCTTGAGCGCCGGATATAGAACCTTGCTCTTTGACCAGAATGATCAGATGCGAAAAGTCCGGCTCGGCCGCATAGGCCAATAAAGGCGATAAAACAGCGCAGAAGAGTGCAAAGCTCAGCCACTTGTTCATCGAATGCATGTAGACACCTCCCTGTTAGTCTCGTGGGCGCTCGCTTAATAACTTTCACCCATCCAAAAAAACCAATGACTATCCTTTGCTTCAATGACAGCTAAAACTCAAAAACAAGGACTGACTACTGTCAGAAATTACAGTATCGACGACTGGTCAATGCTCTCCGGTCATTCTTGGACAGGCAACTTTTCCGGGTAACGAGCCAGCACGAACATTTCGCCGTTGCCCCAATAACGCTTCAGACTGGCCAATGCGGTCGAGCAGAAAGTTCCAAAGGCTGGCAGAATCGCCTTTTTGTTTGTCTTCGCAACGCTCGTCGAGCCAGGATTCCCCCCATGCAAATGACTACATCCCTCTTGATCGTCAACCCGTGCGACGACGAAGAAGACAACATGGCCATGCTCTGCTGCCATAGCGACAAAGGCGAAATGTTCCTGATGAGCCGCTACCCGGATGAAGACGAGCTGGAAATCACCCTCGACGGCGAACCTTCGACCCTGGATGGCGTGAAAGTCACCCTAAGCCCTTCCCTGCTGAAGATCGAAATTGCCGCGGCTGATGCCGATGCGCTCAACGGTGACGATGTACTGGAAATCACCTTTGATGCCGACATGACGGATCTGGCCGAAGTGGAAGAAACCTTGCAGAACATTCTTAAAGGCACTGGCACCTTCATTAGCCAGCTCTGAATATCAGCGCCTGTTCCGACCTCATCGCGAGCAAGCTCGCTCCCACATTTGATTGCATGCCTCAGTGACGGCGTGGTCCCCTGTGGGAGCGAGCTTGCTCGCGATGGCGTCAGTAAGCCCGCCACAATACTGAAATGGAACGAACCTCCAACAATTTCACCCATCATTTCCCGCACTTTGCGCAAAATGCCGTTAGTCGGCGCCCCCCGCGATGGATTAAAGTAACGCCCCCAGCCCTGGCGCATTTCAATCGTCCTCGGCCACCCTTTTGCAGGAACAGTCATCGATGGAACATCGTGAAGCGCTGCTCGCGCTGCGAACCTTTCTTTCAACGCAGATTCTCGGCCAGGAAAAGCTCATCGAGCGCTTGCTCATCGCCCTGCTCGCCGACGGCCACATGCTGGTCGAAGGCGCCCCTGGCCTGGCCAAGACCAAGGCCATCAAAGAACTCGCCGAAGGCATCGAAGCCCAGTTCCACCGCATCCAGTTCACCCCTGACCTGTTGCCGGCCGACATTACCGGTACGGAAATCTACCGCCCGGAAACCGGCAGTTTCGTGTTCCAGCAAGGCCCTATCTTCCATAACCTGGTGCTGGCGGACGAAATCAACCGCGCCCCGGCCAAGGTTCAGTCGGCCTTGCTCGAAGCCATGGGCGAGCGGCAAGTCAGTGTCGGACGCAGCACCTATGAGCTGTCGCCGCTGTTCCTAGTGATGGCCACGCAAAACCCCATCGAGCAGGAAGGTACCTATCCGCTGCCCGAAGCCCAGCTTGACCGGTTCCTGATGCATGTGAAAATCGGCTTTCCCGATGCCACTGTTGAACGCCGGATTCTGCAGCAAGCCCGTGGAGAAGCCCTGAACGGCGAAGCAAAGCCTGAGCGTCGGGTTACCCAACAGACGATTTTTGCGGCGCGCAAGGAAATCCTCGGCCTGTACATGGCCGACGCCGTGGAGGAATACCTGGTGCAACTGGTCATGGCCACCCGCACCCCGGCCAAGTTCGATCCGGAGATGGCCGAGTGGATCGCCTACGGCGCCAGCCCGCGTGGTTCGATTGCCCTGGACCGCTGTGCCCGTGCCCACGCTTGGCTGGCCGGGCGTGATTTCGTCAGCCCGGAAGATATCCAGGCCGTGCTGTTCGACGTGTTGCGCCATCGCATCATTCTTTCCTTTGAAGCCGAAGCCGCTGGCATCGATCAGGACCGGGTGGTCCAGCGGATTCTCGACGCCGTAGCCGTCGCTTGACCCCGATGAACGTCAGCCTGCCGCCCGAGCCGGGCATCCGTGTCAGCCTCGCCGACCTGATCGAGATGCGCCATCGCGTGCGCGAAGTGCAGATGTTTTCCACGCCGAGCCAGCGCAGCCCGCTGATTGGCCTGCACCATTCCAAATTGCGCGGCCGTGGCGTCTACTTCGATCAGGTGCGGGTCTATGAGGCCGGCGTCGATGTGCGCACCTTTGACTGG
>NZ_JBOIBY010000484.1:0-12901 GCF_050739655.1 Pseudomonas sp.
ACCCAGCACCACTTGCGGGTAATAGGTGTAGCGCTTCATGAAGGGATAGCTGAACGCCAGCGCCAGGCCACCCAATGACAGCCAGATCGTCGCGGCATTGGTACACAGCACGAGCAGGAAACTCACGCCCATCAGCAGCGCGAAGAACACCAGGGCCTCTTTGGAACTGATCTTGCCGCTGGCCAATGGCCGCTGCTCGGTACGTTTCACATGCCCATCGACCTTGCGGTCCGCCCAGTCGTTGATCACGCAGCCGCCAGCGCGCGTCAGCACCACGCCGAGGACGAAAATCACGATATTGGCCAGGGACGGTGAACCCTTGCCGGCAATCCATAGCGCCCACAGCGTCGGCCACAGCAGCAGGTAAATGCCGATCGGCTTGTCCATGCGGGTCAGCTGAATGAAGTCCCAGGCCCGAGGGTTCAAGCGGTTCAATGACTTGAGCAGGCTTTGGTACATCAGCGGTTCTCCGGTTGGGCGCGGGCGGCCTTCCACAGGCTCGGCAGGAAAATTTCGGCCACCAGCACGCTCAGCGCGCCACGGTCAAAGCGAGAACGGCGGCCCCATAACTCTGGCGCCCGCACCTCGCTCGGCAGCCACGCTTGAGGGTAATGACAAACCTCGATGGCCCGGCGCGCAAAGGCCTGATCGCAAAACAGCAGTTCACCCAGCGAGCGGCTGCCCAATTCGTCCATGTGCAAGCCGTCACCCTGCAACGCACTGCGGGCCGCCACACTGCGGGCAAACACCAGGGCTTCCCCATGACCGCGCAAATATACTTCGCGGACCCAGCCTTCACTGCCTTCGGCCAGGTCCAGCGCGGCACATTCGTCGGCGCGCAAGGGCTGCCAGCCTTCGAACAGCGGCGTGACGCTGAAGGCATCATTCGTCAGGTGAATAAGGCGCCTGGTCAGTGAGCCATTATCGAACAACCAGTCGAGGACAGACGTGTCGGGGAGGGGCGTCAGTTGGTCTTGAGAGAGCCAGAGCGGGGCCATGCCGGGGGATTCTGTGTGTTGCACAATGAGTCATTATTGGCAGCAAATGAGGCGGCGAGCTTAACATGTCAGCCACCGACATTGATTGAAATGGCCCACCGTTGCGCCGAACAGGCTTGCATCTGACGGTCCCGATCAGTACAAAACGCGCTGAGTTGGACGGCAGTGCTACCACCATCGACCGTCCGACCGGCAAAACGCCTGAACCCTGAGGAAGTACCTGATGAAAAAGTGGCAATGTATCGTCTGCGGCCTGATCTACAACGAAGCCGACGGTTGGCCGGATGACGGCATTGCGCCGGGCACCCGCTGGGAAGACGTGCCGGCAGACTGGCTGTGCCCGGACTGCGGTGTGGGCAAAATGGATTTTGAAATGATCGAAATCGCTGCCTGAACAATTGAGGAGTAAGGAATGAACGCACCTGTAGTCATCGTGGGAACCGGCCTGGCTGGCTACAACGTCGCCCGCGAGTTTCGCAAACTCGACAGCGAAACCCCGCTGCTGCTGATTACCGCCGATGACGGGCGCTCCTACTCCAAGCCGATGCTCTCCACCGGTTTCGGTAAAAACAAGGATGCCGACGGCCTGAGCATGGCCGAACCCGGCACCATGGCCGAGCAACTCAAGGCCGAAATACGTACTCACACGCGCATCAGCGGCATCGACCCGGGCCACAAACGCCTGTGGATTGGTGAAGAAGCGGTGATCTACCGCGACCTGATCCTGGCCTGGGGCGCCGAAACCGTGCGCGTACCCATTGAAGGCGACGCGGCGGATTGCGTGTTCCCCATCAATGACCTGGAAGACTACGCACGCTTTCGTGCGGCGGCCGCTGGCAAGCACCGCGTGCTGCTGCTCGGCGCGGGCCTGATCGGCTGCGAGTTCGCCAACGACCTGACCCTGGGCGGCTACGAAGTGCAGCTGGTTGCTCCGTGCGAACAAGTCATGCCGACCCTGTTGCACCCGGCGGCCGCGGCTGCGGTGCAGGCTGGCCTCGAAAGCCTCGGCGCACGCTTCCACCTCGGGCCGGTGCTCAACCGCCTGCAACGCGTGGCGGATGGCCTGGAGGCGCACCTCTCCGATGGCCAGATGATCCCGTGCGACGTGGTGGTTTCGGCCATTGGCCTGCGCCCACGGGTTGATCTCGCGGCGGCGGCCGGTCTGCAGGTCAACCGCGGCGTCATGGTCGACCGGCACCTGAAAACCTCCCACGCCAACATCTACGCCCTGGGCGACTGCGCCGAGGTCGACGGGCTGAATCTGCTGTACGTCATGCCCCTGATGAGCTGTGCGCGAGCATTGGCGCAAACCCTGGCCGGCAACCCGACCGCCGTCACCTATGGCCCGATGCCGATCACCGTCAAAACGCCGGTGTGCCCGCTGGTGGTGTCCCCGCCGCCACGGGGCGCAGAAGGCATCTGGACCGTAGAAGGGCAGGGTGCCGACATCAAGGTTTTATGCCGCGATGGCGCAGGCAAATTGCTCGGTTATGCCCTCACCGGTGCCGCCGTGATGGAAAAACTGGCCCTGAACAAAGAGCTTCCGGCCCTGCTGGCATAAATACCGGGCGTTCTGTCGGAATCACCCCCCTTTTGCCCTAACAAAGGCCGCGCCGATACTGGCGCGGGGCCTCACTGCGTGCCATCCTCACTCCCGTCTGCCGCAGAGTAGAGCACCTGCGGCGCTTTTGGCGCTGCTCCGCAGAGGGCAGCACGGACATAACAACAACAAACCGTCAAAGGGGCTTCACTCATATGCGTAAACCAGAACTCGCTGCAGCCATTGCTGAAAAAGCAGACCTCACCAAAGAACAAGCCAACCGCGTTCTCAACGCCGTTCTTGAAGAAATCACCGGTGCCCTGCACCGCAAAGACAGCGTGACGCTCGTGGGCTTCGGCACCTTCCTGCAACGCCATCGCGGTGCCCGCACCGGCAAAAACCCGCAAACCGGTGAACCCGTCAAAATCAAGGCCAGCAACACCGTTGCTTTCAAGCCTGGGAAATCGTTGAAAGATAGCGTTAATCCGTAATCCTTTTCCCTAACCCGCGTAGCGGGGAGCGGAATAAAAAATGGGCACGCCAACCAGGGTTGGGTGCCCATTTTTTGTGGGTGGCGAATAAGCCGGGCCCGCTTTGTTGCTTGGTGAGAATTGCCGCCATCTCCGGCTCATCCAGATGCTCCCGCGCTCGCTCGACCAGCAAATGTACGCCTTCGGCCTTGCGGCGTTTTGAAGGAGGTTTCCGATAGGTTTGCGGGTTAGATGATCAAAAGATCGCAGTGTCCGGCAGCGCCTACAGAATGTATTTCGATTGATGTAGGAGTGGCGTGTGAAGTCGACTGGAGGGAGGTTTGGATAATTGTGACTTGGCGGTCATCATGCTGGTAATGGTTCTGATCTTCCTCTAAAGCAACTGGATACTGGCGTTATAGCCCGAAGCCGTTAAACTGCCCCAGCCGTTCATTTTTCTTCTGAGGCTTACGCATGAAATTTCGTTTTCTGCTGTGGATGCTGGGTTTGTTGATGGGTAAGGCTAGCCGGTCCAATCCGGCGTTTCAGCAGCAGTTGGGTGACAAGGATCTGGTGTTCCAGCTGCAGACCCTGGACGGGAAAGTGGCGCGGCATTTCCGCGTGAAGGATCAGCGCATTACCAGCCAATCGGGTGTGCATGCCGAGCCTGCGTTTGCGATTGCCTTCAAAGACGCCGCATACGGCTTTGCCACGATGCAGGCGAAGAACAAGCAGCTGGCGTTCATGACGGGGATTCAGGACAAGTCGATTCAGATCAAGGGCAACCCGGCGCTGGTGATCTGGTTCCAGGGGCTGACGAAGTATTTGAAGCCGAAGAAGGTGTAGGAGCGAGCTTGCTCGCGAGAAACTCAAGCCCCCCGCGGTTATCCAGGATGCACGCGTCATCGTTGACGACTTTCGCGAGCAAGCTCGCTCCTACAAGGTTTTGGTGATCCTTGTGGGAGCGAGCCTGCTCGCGATGCTTTTCAGCCTTGAGTGAATTGCGAAGCCAGTTCACGCAGCAGCACTTCGGCTTCGAGGACTTTGCTGACTACATCGTTGGCTTTTTCGCGGCTCAGGCCAAGGCGTTCGAGCAGGGCGTCGGGGATGTCCTCATCAGGACCGGAGCCGATGCCACGGCTGCGCAACAGGCGCACCGACAGGCAGACCAGGTTCGGGTATTCGGCATAGGCGCCGTCGTAGGCCGGGTCGTGCTGGAAGCGCAGGGCGGTGGCCAGCTCTTCGGGCATGTCCCAGTAGCGCATCAGCCACGAGCCGATCTGTTCACGGCTGATGCCCAGCAGGTGTTGTTCCACAAAGCTGTGGCACAGGTGCGGGTTGACCTCCAAGTGGCGGCAGATCAGCGAGAAGTGCGGCGGGAACACGTGGGCCAGCAGCAGGTAGCCGAAGTTGTGCAGCAGGCCGGCCAGGTAGGTCAGGCCAGCTTCGGGGCGCTGGGCGCGTGGCATGGCGCGAGTCAGGCCTTCGATGACGGCGGCGGTGTAGATCGATTGCTGCCAGTAAGGCGTGCTGTGCTGCGGGTGGTCTTTGGGCAGACTCAGGGTTTTGCCCAAGGCCAGGCCCAGCGCCAGGTTGATCACCAGATCGAAACCCAGCACCCGGACGATGGCGTCTTCTACCGAACGAATTTTGCCCGGCGAGGCGTAGTACGGCGACGCCGCCCAGCTCACCACTTGCGCGGCTAGTGCCGGGTCGGTTTCAACCACGCCGGTGATGTCGTCGATGGTGGCGTTGGGGTCGACGCGCAGCTTGATGATCTTCTGCGCGGTTTCGGCCAGCGGCGGGATTTCGATAGTCGCTTCCAGGCGTTGCTGGATGCGCCGCGCGGTGAACGCTTGAACGGCCTGGGTGATTTCCTCGCGGTCATCGTCGGGGCGGTCGAGGTTCGGGCGGATGCTGGTCAGGTTTTCGCCGAAGTTAGCGGCGCTGGCCTTGTTGAGCATGGATTTGAACGCTTCGCTGGAGATTTCCAGCAGCACACCCGGCTCGCCCGAATTGACCAGCACACTTGGTTCGCGCAGCAGGCTTTCGTCATACAGGCACGGCGAACTGGTGAGCGACGGCAGGCCAGGCAGCAGGCTCAGGTTGTGTTTGCCGAGCATCTTGACCAGGCGATCGGTCGGCACGGCAGTGAGGCGGCGACCGGTGAGTTCGGTGAGGCGATTGAGGTCGAGCAATTGGCTCTGCGGGAACAGCACCATCAGTGCGCCGACGGCGTCTTCGAGCAGTACAGCCTGCACCTTGCGGGCAGGATTCAAACCGTGGTGGTCGAGCACTTCTTCGTAGGCGATGCCCAGTTTGCCCAGCAACAGCCGAATGACCGACGGAGCGTGCGGGGTGGCGGGTGCAAGGGCAACTTCGGTCATGGTCTGTATCCGTTCCAAAACAATTGCAGGAGTATAACCAGCTTGCTCAAACCCATGCTCCAGAAACTGCGACGGTGCTCACACTTGGCCGTATTGCTGCCCATGTCGCAGCCAGCGGTCGAGCAGTGGGCTGACGTGATCCGGCCAGCGTTCCAGCAAGGCTTGGGCGGCGTCGCGCACGGCGGGTAGCAGGTCGGCGTCGCGCATCAGGTCGGCGACCTTGAATTGAAGCAGGCCGGTTTGCCGCGTGCCGAGCATTTCGCCGGGGCCGCGCAGCTCGAGGTCTTTTTCGGCAATGACGAAGCCGTCGTTGGTTTCGCGCATGATGCCCAGGCGCTGGCGGCCGATCTGCGACAGCGGCGGGTGATAGAGCAGCACACAATGGCTGGCGGCGCTGCCCCGACCGACTCGACCGCGCAATTGGTGCAGTTGCGCGAGGCCCAGGCGCTCAGGGTTTTCGATGATCATCAGGCTGGCGTTGGGCACGTCCACGCCGACTTCGATTACGGTGGTTGCCACCAGCAGTTGCAAGTTACCGGCCTTGAACTCGGCCATCACCGCCGCTTTTTCCGCGGGTTTCATGCGGCCGTGAATCAGCCCGACCTTCAATTCGCCGAGGGCGGCGGTGAGGTCTTCGTAAGTGGTTTCGGCGGCCTGGCAGGTCAGCTCTTCCGACTCTTCAATCAGCGTGCAAACCCAATAGGCCTGGCGCCCTTCGGCACAGGCGCTGCGCACCCGTTCGATGACTTCGACGCGTCGGGTGTCGGTGATCAGCACAGTGTTGACCGGGGTTCGGCCGGGCGGCAATTCGTCGAGGATCGAGGTGTCGAGGTCGGCGTAGGCGCTCATGGCCAGCGTGCGCGGAATCGGTGTGGCGGTCATGATCAGCTGATGCGGGCACATGCGCCCGCCAACGCCTTTCTGCCGCAAGGCCAGGCGCTGTTGCACGCCGAAGCGGTGCTGTTCGTCGATGATCACCAGCGCCAGGTTCTTGAACTGCACTTCATCCTGGAACAGCGCATGGGTGCCAACCACCATCGGCGTACCGCTGGCGATTTGCTCCAGCGCGGCCACGCGGTTCTTGCCCTTGAGTTTTCCGGCCAGCCACGCGACTTCGATGCCCAGCGGTTCGAGCCAGCGCTTGAAGGTGATGAAGTGCTGCTCGGCGAGAATCTCTGTGGGCGCCATCAGGGCGACTTGATAGCCAGCTTCCAGCGCCTGCAGCGCGGCGAGGGCCGCGACCACGGTTTTGCCGGCGCCAACGTCGCCCTGAATAAGCCGCAGCATCGGTTCGTGTTGGCTGAGGTCGTAGGCGATTTCGTTGCCGACCCGTTGTTGGGCGCCGGTCGGGTTGAAGCCAAGATTGGCCAGGTATTTGGCCGGCAGCTTCTTGGCTTTCGGCATGGCCGGCGCGCGAAGCGAACGCATGCTTTCGCGCAGGCGTTGTTGGGATAATTGATGCGTCAGCAGTTCTTCGAAGGCCAAGCGGTGCTGGGCCCAGTGATGACCGAGGGCGAGTTCGTCGACATCGGCATCGGCTGGCGGGTTGTGCAGGTAGCGGATCGCATCGGCCAGCGGCGCCAACTGGTAATCCCGGGCCAGCTCGTTCGGCAGCCAGTCAGGCAGACTGCTGGGGCCGAGCAAGGTGAGGGTTTGCATGCACAGTTGGCGCAAGCGCTGCTGCGTCAGGCCTTCGGTGAGCGGGTACACCGGGGTCAGGGTTTCATCCACTGGCGGTGGTTCGTCGCCGGTGAGGGCGCGGTACTCCGGGTGGTAGATTTCAAGGCCGGACGCGCCGGGCCGCGCTTCGCCGTAGCAGCGAACCCGCGTGCCGCGTTTGAGGCCTTCTTTCTGGGCGTTGCTGAAGTGATAGAAACGCAGGCTGAGCCCGCCGGTGCCGTCTTGCAGACGCACCACCAGGCTGCGACGACGCCCCATGACCACGTCGGCGCCGCTGACGGTGCCTTCGATGACGGCGTCCTGCCCTGGGCGCAGCGCACCGATCGGGACGACACGGGTGCGATCCTGATAGCGCAACGGCAGGTGAAACAGTACGTCCTGAAGGTTCTCCAGGCCGACCTTGGCCAGCTTCTCGGCCATGGCTTCGCCGACACCCTTGAGTGCCGTCACCGACACTTGCGACAACTCGGTCATGGCGTTGGCTTAACCGGCCGTTACCGGTGCCGCGGGTTTGGCCACCGAGCACAGGCGAATGGAGTCAGCGAGGATTTCAATGGCCTTCGGGCGCGGGAAACTCGCACGCCAGGCAATGGCCACGGTGCGATAAGGGACCGGTGCCGAGAGCGGCCGAACTTCGATCACGCCGGGAGCGTAGTGATGGCTGTCGACCGCCGACAGCGGCAGGATCGAGATGCCAAGGCCGGATGCAACCATGTGACGGATGGTTTCCAGCGAGCTGGATTCGACCGTGGTGTGCTTGGCGCCGTCATTGCCTTTGGTCAGGGTCGGGCAGGCTTCCAGCACTTGATCTCGGAAGCAGTGGCCTTCGCCGAGCAGTAGCAGGCTCTTGTCGTTGAGCAGGTTGGCGTCGATGGATTCTTTTTGCGTCCACGGGTGCTGCGCCGGCATCAGGACGTAGAACGGCTCGTCATAGAGTTGCAGGGTCAGTACATCGGCTTCGTTGAACGGCAGGGCGATGATGATCGCGTCGAGCTCGCCGTTGCGCAGTTTGTCGCGCAGCACGTGGGTGAAGTTTTCTTCGATGTACAACGGCATCTGCGGGGCGACCCGGTGCAGTTGCGGGATCAGGTGCGGGAACAGGTACGGCCCGACTGTGTAGATCGCGCCGACTTTGAGTGGGGCGGTTAGCTGGTTTTTGCCGGCTTGTGCCAGTTCGCGAATGCCTTGGGCCTGTTCCAGGACTTTCTGTGCCTGGGCCACGATGCCTTCGCCAACGGGTGTCAGGCGCACGGCGCTTTTGCTGCGCTCGAAAATCAGCACACCGAGTTCGTCTTCAAGCTTCTTCACGCCCACCGACAGGGTCGGTTGGCTGACGTGGCAACGTTCGGCGGCGTGGCCAAAATGCTGCTCTTGGGCGAGGGTAACGATGTAGCGTAATTCTGTGAGAGTCATAGCAAGCGTCCATGAAGTTGCGGGCCAAGCATACCGGCTGCAATCGATAGACGCACGTTATCAGAGTGCGTGTGTCGCGTGACCGCGATAAACAAAAAGATCGCAGCCTGCGGCAGCTCCAGGGCGGAGATAAATCCCGTGTAGGAGCTGCCGAAGGCTGCGATCTTTTGATCTACCGCTTTTAACGCCGGCGTTTTTCCAGCGAATAAACAAACGGTGCAACGATTTCGATGGAGCCGTTAGTCAGCATGTCGGCCGGTGGCTTGGGCAGCGGCTGGGCGCGGCGGATCATATCGAGGGTGGCCCGGTCCAGATCGGCGTTGCCGGAGCGGCCCACCAGTTCGAACGACAGCACGTTACCTTCGGCATCCACGACAAAGCGCAGACGGTTCAAACCTTCCTTACCCCGCGACTGCGCACTGGCCGGGTACTTTTTGTACTTGGCCAAGTGAGCGAGCAGGGTGCCTTCCCAGCTTGCCTTTGCGGCTACTTGAGCAGCTGACGGGCCGGGTGCTGGTTGAGCGGATTTCTCAGTCGGCGCGGGCGACGGTGGCGCTTCGCTCGGTTTGGCTTCGGAAGGCTTTTCCTTCGGCGGCTCCGGCTTCTTTTCCACAGGCTTGGGCGGTTGTGGCTTCGGCTTTGGCTTGACCGGTTTTGGAACGGCAATTTCAGCCTTCGGCGCTTCGGCGAGCTTTGGAATCGGCAGTTCTTCGACCGGAGCCGGCGGCTGCGGTGGGGTGACGACCTTCGGCGGTGCAGGCGGTGGCGGGGCTGGAACCGGTGCCAGCTCGACCATCATTGCCTGAGGCGGCAATTCGATGGGCGGGCGGGCGGTCCAGTTCACGGCCAGCGCAATGGCCAGCGCGTGAACACCCAGCACGATGGCCAGGCTACCGCTGTAACGCGTCAGCTTATGGCGCGTTGTGATCATTTCTTGACTGCCGACTCGAGCCCAACCAAACCGACCTTCAGGTAACCGGCCGAGCGCAGGTTATCCATCACGCTCATCAGGTCGCCGTAATCCACGCCTTTATCGGCCTGGAAGAAGATCGTCGTGTCTTTCTTGCCTTGGGTTTTGGCGTCGAGCGTGGCGCCGAGCGCTTCGGCTTTCACTTCGTCTTCACCCAGGTACAGGCGCTGGTCCGCCTTGACGCTGAGGAATACCGGTTTCTCCGGCCGCGGCGCCGGTTTGGCGGTGGAGGCGGGCAGGTCAACCTTGATGTCCACGGTGGCCAGCGGTGCTGCCACCATGAAGATGATCAACAGCACCAGCATCACGTCGATGAACGGCGTGACGTTGATTTCGTGGTTCTCGGCCAGATCGTCGTCTGCGCCTTCTTTCAAATGCAGGCCCATGGCCGATTACCCCACTTTCACCATGTGCGGTTGCGAGCTGCGCTCAGGCTGGTGATCGAGGTCACGGCTGACCAGTAGCAGGACTTCAGCTGAAGCGTCGGACACCTGAGCCTTGTAGCCGGCGATGGAACGGGCGAACACGTTGTAGATCACCACCGCTGGAATCGCCGCGACCAGACCCAGTGCGGTTGCCAGCAGGGCTTCGGCAATGCCGGGGGCTACAACAGCGAGGTTGGTGGTCTGGGTTTTGGCGATGCCGATGAAGCTGTTCATGATGCCCCATACGGTGCCGAACAGGCCGACGAAGGGTGCGGTGGAGCCGATGGTGGCGAGCACGCCGGTGCCGCTACTCATGTTGCGACCGCAGGCAGCGACCAGGCGCTCAAGGCGGAAGCTGACACGCTCCTTGATGCCTTCTTTTTCCCGGGCGCTGGCCGACAGGTGCATTTCTTCAAGGGCGTCGTGCACCAGCAAATTGGCGAGGGTGCCTGGCTTGGTGGCGGTTGCGCTGGCTTCCTTGAGGGTGGCGGCCTTTTTCAGGTGGACGATCTCGGTACGCAGACGGCGCTTGGCGCCCATCAGCTCAAAGCCCTTGGCGATCCAGATGGTCCAGGTGATGATCGAGGCGATGGCCAGGCCGATCATCACGGCTTTCACGATGACGTCGGCGTTCTGGTACATGCCCCACGGCGACAGGTCGTGGGCCATGCCCAGAGTATTGTCAGCTTCGAGGACTTCAGGAACGTCTTCGCCGAGGGTTTCTGTCGGGGTGGCCTGAGCAGGATCGGTTGCGACCGGAGTTACAGTCGGAGCGGCGTGGTCGGCAGTTGCAGAAGCGGCGGCGGCTGGAGTGGCTGGCGCTTGTGCATCAGCGAACGCTGCGGTCGGTGCTAGCATCAGGCTGAGTAGCAAGGCGGCCACCGCGCTCCAGGCGCGAGGTCGTTTGGTTGGCGAAGCGGAGAAGTGATTGCGTGTCATGCTGGCCGGACCTGAGAGAAAAAACGGATGATGTTCTTCCAAACCTCGAAAGGCCGAGAACAAAAGTGGGGCATATTATTGCAATTAATTCTTGTTAACAAAAGTAATAGAGTCTCTTTTTTTCCTGCATTACTAGCCGCTCGTCCATTGCTGGCGCTAGTCTGTCCGTTTCCAAGGGGAGTTTTCTGATGTCCGCGCCTTCTGTTTTGATCGCCGGTTGCGGTGATGTCGGCAGTCGTCTGGCCACGCAATTATTGGCCGGTGGCTGGGAGGTTCATGGCTTGCGGCGCGACGTTTCACGTCTGCCCGATGGGGTCATTGGTGTGGCTGGCGACTTGTTCAACAAGGAGTGCCCGGCTACCTGGCCGATTGGTGCAGTGGATTATGTGGTGTACTGCGCGGCGGCCACTGATCACGATGAGGCCGGTTACCGCGCCGCTTATATCCAGGGCCTGGAGCACGTGCTGGAGTGGTTGAACGACTATGGGCAGGTACCCAATCGTCTGCTGTTCGTTTCCAGCAGCAGTGTGTACGGCCAGCAACAGGGCGAGTGGGTCGACGAGAATTCCCCGACAGTGGCGTCCGGTTATTCGGGGCGGATAATGCTCGAAGCTGAGCAGATGGCTCTCAAAAGCGGCATTCCGGCGAGTATCGTACGCCTGACCGGCATCTATGGTCCGGGTCGAGAGTGGTTGCTGACTCAGGTCCGCCGGGGTTATCGCGTGGCGGTCGACCCGCCGCTGTATGCCAATCGCATTCATGCCGACGATGCCGCGGGCTTGCTGGCGTGCCTGCTGGAGGCTGATCGACGTGGCGTGGCGCTCGATGACATCTACATCGGCGTCGATAATGCACCCGCAGCACTGGCGGATGTGGTGGGCTGGTTGCGCGAATACCTGGGTGTGACCGAATGGGCAGACGATGCCAGCGTGCGTCGCACCGGGAGCAAGCGTTGCAGCAATGCGCGGGCGAAGGCTCTGGGCTGGGAGCCGAAGTATCCGAGTTTCCGCGAGGGTTATGCTGCGATTCTTGAGGGGCGCTGACAGCAAAAAAGATCGCAGCCTGCGGCAGCTCCTACTTTGGAATGCATTCCTCTGTAGGAGCTGCCGCAGGCTGCGATCTTTTCAGGCGGTTACTGTTTTTCCAGCAACCACTTGCGATCGCCGGGCGTGAACTGCGGCATTTCATCCGCCAGCGCGGTGTTCACAGCCTGGAAGATTTCCAGCTCCTTGCCTTTGCGCGCAAAGATCCAGGGGTTTCCCTGGCCGTTGAGTTGCAGCCACATGTTGTCGTTGCCACCGCTCATCGAGGCGCAATCACCGGCCAGGCACAACGCATAGCGATCAGTGCCTGGCAGGCCGTTCACCTGGCCGTCGGCCTGAAATTGCACGGTGCTGCCTTCACCGGGGCCGCTGATGACTTTCCAGCTGCCGCCCATGTAGGCCGAGTACAGCGCACGTTCAAAGCTGGCGCCGATCGGTGCGCCATCGGGCACCGGAATCAGCGCGCGATCGAAGACCTGGGCAGATTCGTTTTCAGTCGCGGACTGGCTCAATTGTTTGCCATCGCGCTTCAGTTCGCTGCCGGAGCTGCCATAAAAGTCGATCTTCCAGGCGCCGGACTGTTCGCCCAACAGCTTGCCGTCGACATTTTCAAAACCATTGGTGTAGCGGGCCTGACCGGCTTTGGTGTTGACGTCCCATTCCAGGTTCGGGCCATAGGCCTGGAGTGCTTCACGCAGGGGAACGCCTTTGGATGCAGCGTCAATCGCCACCTGGTTGATCCAGGTGCCGCTGATGTCACGGTCGGCAGGATCGCTGGCACATCCGCCCAGGAACAGGGCGAGCAGCGAGAGAACAAGCGCTTTGCGCATGGGTGGAATCCTTTCAAGCTTTCTTTACAGCAGAGCCGTTGGCGCAGCCCTGGGCTGCGCCGCACGCATTACTCGATGACCAGGATGGCATCCATTTCAACCTGCGAACCCTTTGGCAGGGCTGCTACGCCGATGGCGGCGCGGGCTGGGTAAGGCTGGTCGAAGTACTTGCCCATGATCTCGTTGACCTTGGCGAAGTGGCTCAG
>NZ_JBOIBY010000485.1:0-3090 GCF_050739655.1 Pseudomonas sp.
GTGAAAAGAAAGCCAGACACACCAAGTGAATCTGGCAGGTCAGGAGGGAATCGAACCCCCAACCTACGGTTTTGGAGACCGTCGCTCTGCCAATTGAGCTACTGACCTAAAACAAAATCAGGCCGACCATTATGCCGGCCTGAAGGAGACTTTACAACATTTTACTCTGCGACCCTGGTTACGACATCCGCATCGACGGTGCAATCACCGCCACGAACAACCAAAGGCAACCTGAACCACTTAAAACAAAGGCAGATATTTTCATATCTGCCTTGTTATATGGAGCTCTTGAGCGGATTTGAACCGCTGACCTCACCCTTACCAAGGGTGTGCTCTACCAACTGAGCTACAAGAGCGTAACACTGTGCAAAACCTGTAAACTTGGAGCGGGTAGCGGGAATCGAACCCGCATCATCAGCTTGGAAGGCTGAGGTTCTACCACTAAACTATACCCGCGAGGCTTGCAGCTCTCGCTAAAAATGGTGGAGGGGGAAGGATTCGAACCTTCGAAGTCGTAGACGTCAGATTTACAGTCTGATCCCTTTGGCCGCTCGGGAACCCCTCCTAAGCGAGCCGGCATTTTACATCATGCCAGCCTTCTGTCAAGCATTTTCTCAATTAAATCTTGAGGTTAGCTGCGTTGACCTCGCTTCACATCGTTTACCGCTTTAGGTGTTCGCTGTGGAGCGGGCGCCATTCTATGCAAACTATTCGAAGGGCGCAACCCCCTCGCAAGGCATTATTTTATGTTTTAACTCATTGAATTCTTTAGAAAGGTTTATCAGCTGAAGATCATCCAGCCATCGCCTGCTTTCAGGAGCCACGCGCAGCCAATATCCGCCGGCCTCAGACGCATCCTTAGACAGCTCCTGAAACTTCACGTCCATACCGGTCAACCTGCGCTCCAAGCCCTGCGCGAGATCCTGACGAGCAAATCCGCCCAAATAAAGGCAACCAGAATCACCCTGCGCCACTTTTCTTTTGTCCTTGGCTGAATCCCCCGCTTCGCTCAACAGCCGAATATCCTGCTGAGACCCTCGATACAGACTCAAGGGAGTCACATCCTTCGCGCGCAGCGGAGCCTCCTGTTGATGCCAGATGTAATAAAACACATTGAGAACAAGCAGCAGCAGAAACAACCAACGCATATAGACCTCAGGACAAAGGGCACGCCATAGCCAAGCCGACAAACACCAGATCCGGGACCACCCTGGCCTCAGGGACAACCCCAGAAACCAGGGCGGCGTCACCACCCGTGAGGAAAACCGAAAAATCTTCACCCCAATGGCTTCGCGCCAACTCAAGTTGAGTCAACACAAAGCCCTGAAGCATCAGCAAACAACCACGCTCGACCGCTTCAACCGTAGTACGACCAGGGGTGAGACGCTCCAGAGCGCGCTCAGCCGCAAGATCCCCGTAGCGAATCTTGCGGGTATGCGTACGTAACTGATTGCGCATCAACGGCATCCCGGGACAGATAAACCCTCCGAGATGCTCCCCATCGGCAGCAACGAAGTCCGCGGTCACAGCGGTACCGAAGTCAAGCACAAGGCACGCACCATTTGCCAAGTGGAACCCACCGAGCAGGGCAAGCCAGCGATCAAGCCCAAGCTTCTCAAACTCCTCATAGCCGTTACGGACACCAGACATCACGCGCGATGGTGTCGCACAGATGACAGACACATTGAAGGCTTCTTTCAAACTTGCGATCAACAGCCCGGTTTCCTCAGCAGTCCTTACACTGACCAAGCGGCAACACTTGAGAGCAAGCCCTTTTAGCCCTTGCACGCCCTCAAGCAAAGCGTGATCCGAATCTACCACCCCCTCACCCACCACTAGCCGAGCATTGGCAGCAAGCACGCGCCACTTGATAAAACTGTTTCCACAGTCGAGCTCAAGAATCATGACGCAACCTCAGACTCAGCTCGCCGCCACTGAAGACTTTTTCCACACCATCCACCTTCAAGCGCAAAGCGCCCTGACTATCAATACCCAGCACCTCACCATCTATCTGGTTAACACCAGCAATCAATGAGACTGCACGCCCTTGCCATAGATGATTTTTTTCCCATTCCTGCTGGATCGCTGAAAATCCAGCCGCCTGATGACGCTCCAGGTACTTTTGCAGCATGGCGCCAAGCTCTGCCGCCAAGTGATTACGGTCAAACATCCTGCCAGACTCCAGACGCATGGACGTCCACTGCTGATCCACCTCATCGGTCATCTGCATGTTCACATTTATACCGACTCCCAGCACCACGTGACACACATCTGCAGGATCGCCGACCAGTTCGAGCAGAATTCCGGCAATTTTTTTCTGGCCGACCAGAACATCATTAGGCCATTTCAACCCAACCCCCGGCACACCCAACTCGCGCAGGGTTTGCATGACAGCGAGCCCGACAACAAGACTCAGCCCTTCCAGCTGACGCATTCCGCCGTCGATGCGCAACACCAGGCTGTAATAGATATTTTCAGCGAACGGACTCACCCACTTCCTGCCGCGCCGGCCGCGGCCGGCTGTCTGCCGTTCAGCGAGCACCACAAACGGCGCAGATTGAAGCCGCTCAATGGCACGCAGCGCCTCGGCATTAGTGGAGTCGATTGAATAAAAGACCAAGACAGGCCAGCCACAAGCAGGAGCCAGCCGTGCGATTTCAGCAGGATCAAGTAATGCTAGAGGCGCTGCCAACTGATAGCCGCGCCCTCTGACTTTATGAATGGAAAGGCCCAGCTCAGCCTCTAAATGCTGAAGCTGCTTCCAAACAGCACTTCGACTGACTCCAAGAGCGGCACCTAGCGCCTGACCTGAATGGAATCGTCCATCTTTAAGAAGCTCTAACAACGTCAGCATGCAGTCTCGCCTCACAATGAGGCCGCATGATAGCCACGCCCCGAGCAGTTGCATAGAAACCCTGCAATGCAGTTTTCCAGCAGACAAAACAAAACCCCTACCTGCATATGCAGATAGGGGTTTCGGAATTTAATCTTGACGATGACCTACTCTCACATGGGGAAACCCCACACTACCATCGGCGATGCATCGTTTCACTGCTGAGTTCGGGATGGGATCAGGTGGTTCCAATGCTC
>NZ_JBOIBY010000486.1:0-5885 GCF_050739655.1 Pseudomonas sp.
CATGACATGCGAGAATGCGTTCTCTTTTTTTCCCCTCTCGATGGTTAATCACGCGCAATGACTGCACAACTAATCGACGGCAAATCGATCGCCGCCAGCCTGCGCCAGCAGATCGCCCAACGCGTCACCGAACGTCGCCAGCAAGGTCTGCGTACGCCGGGCCTCGCGGTGATCCTGGTCGGCAGCGATCCTGCCTCTCAGGTTTATGTCTCGCACAAGCGTAAAGACTGTGAAGAGGTCGGCTTCCTTTCCCAAGCCTATGACCTGCCTTCCGAAACCACTCAAGTAGCGCTGGCCGATCTGATCGATCGCCTGAATGAAGATCCCGCCATTGACGGCGTTCTGCTGCAGCTTCCTCTTCCTGAACACCTGGATGCCTCGAAATTGCTCGAACGCATTCGCCCGGACAAAGACGTCGACGGTTTCCATCCATATAACGTCGGCCGTCTGGCCCAGCGTATCCCGCTGCTGCGTCCGTGCACCCCCAAGGGCATCATGACGCTGCTGGAAAGCACCGGTGCCGATCTGTACGGGATGAATGCCGTGGTTGTGGGTGCATCCAACATTGTTGGCCGTCCGATGGCGATGGAATTGTTGCTGGCCGGTTGCACCGTGACCGTCACCCATCGTTTCACCAAGGATCTGGCCGGTCACGTCGGCCGCGCTGATCTGGTGGTAGTGGCCGCTGGCAAGCCTGGCCTGGTCAAGGGCGAGTGGATCAAGGAAGGCGCGATCGTGATCGACGTCGGCATCAACCGCCAGGAAGACGGCAAGCTGGTCGGTGACGTGATCTACGAAACCGCCCTGCCCCGCGCCAGCTGGATCACTCCAGTGCCGGGCGGTGTAGGCCCGATGACGCGTGCCTGCCTGCTGGAAAACACGCTGTACGCTGCCGAAACCTTGCATAGCTGATACACACGGCACAGGCTTCAGCGACACAAGGAACCTCGCCACGGCGGGGTTCTTTTTTGCCCACGAAACAGCAATGACCATCCGCCGGAAAGTGACTTTTTTTTCATGTTCCCAACGACTTTCACGTCACTCTCGAACAACCATCGACAGTTATTCAGCCATACTCCAGAATGTCGCGCTTTTACGAAATAGCCCGTTACATAACGGTGTATCAACACTTTATGAGTCTGCCAGCGTGAAAATCCGCCTTTCCATCCTGAGCCTAGTTTTTGCACTTACAGGGACTTTAATCACGCCACTTGCCAATGCCGGCGAAACCACCGCCGCACCTCGAGACACCTCGAAGCTCAAGCTCGCTTCCGGCAGTTCATTGCTGCTGGATATGCAGACCAACAAAGTCATCTACGCCAACAATCCCGATGTGGTTGTACCCATCGCTTCGGTCAGCAAACTGATGACCGGCCTGGTTGTGGTTGAAGCCAAACAGAACATGGACGAGTACATCAATATCGACATCAGCAACACGCCGGAGATGCGTGGCGTGTTTTCCCGGGTCAAGCTCAAAAGCGAAATGCCGCGCCGCGAAATGCTGCTGATTGCGCTGATGTCGTCTGAAAACCGCGCAGCCGCGAGTCTTGCGCACCATTATCCGGGCGGTTACGCCGCGTTCATCGCCGCGATGAATGCCAAGGCCAAGGCGCTGGGCATGACCAACACCCATTTCGTCGAGCCGACCGGTCTTTCGCCGCGCAACGTCTCCACCGCCCGCGACCTGAGCAAGTTGCTGATCGCCGCACACAAATACCCGCTGCTGACGCAACTGAGTACCACCAAGGAAAAGACCGTGTCGTTCCGCAAGCCCAACTACAGCTTGGGCTTCCGTAACACCGACCACCTGGTCCGCAAGCCGGACTGGAACATCGAGCTGACGAAAACCGGCTTCACCAACGAAGCCGGTCATTGCCTGGTCCTTGTTACTCACATGGGCAACCGCCAGGTTGCGATGGTCATCCTGGATGCCTATGGCAAGTACACTCACTTTGCCGATGCCACACGCCTGCGCAATTGGGTCGAGACAGGCAGGAGCGCCGATGTGCCTTCCGTTGCCCTGCAATACAAATCGGACAAGAACCTCAAGCAGCGCCAGAGTGGCGTAGTTGAAGCCTCGAAATAACAACGCTGCTCCCTGTGGAGCTGCAGCAGGCTGCGATCTTTTGATCTTGCTTTTAAACGTCAAAAGATCGCAGCCTCGTTGCACTCGACAGCTCCTACAGAAGCACGTGTAACGGGGAAATCCGGCGTCGCCTTCAATCGTTCGGCAACGGCATCTGATCATCATCAGGAATGCCATCCCCCTTGCTCGGATCATTCCAACCTTTCGGATGCTCCGTTGGCGCCACGGCCGGCCGTGCCAGCGGATCACGCATTGGGCTGTCGGGATCCATCACCGGATCGACACTCTCCTCAGGTGTCGTGGGAACGTTTTCCGGACGTTTGTCATTGAAACTCGAATCAATAGACATGCGCACCTCCATAGGATCTAGGGCTTCAGATCACCGAGTGGATCATAGGGCTTCGAGGGAGTCTTGTGGGTGTCACCCGGCTTTACATCCTTGGGCGCCTTGGCCGGTCCTATGGGATCGACTTGAGGGTCGGTGACGTCCGGGGAGTCGGGGTCAAACCCCAGCTCGTCGCCGGACGAATGCTCGGACGAGTGCGGGCCGGAGGGGATATTGGAATGTGTCATGAACGCCTCCTGATCGCGGCCCGATTAATACGGGCCTTTATGATCAGAGGCTGTCGTCGGGCCAGGGTGCCCGGCAAATGACGAACGGACTTACTGGGTATTCAACGCTTGTTTGGCTTTCGCGGCCGCCTGCTCCTGACCAGCTTTAGCGAGATCATTCGCGGCATTCAGCCAGCGCTGCTGATCGACCTGGGCGGGAAGCTGGTTCGGGCTCTGGATCAACACCGCCCAACCTCCGGCGTCCTTGAACGCCGATTCAAACGAGCCGAAGCTCATCATCAATCGTTGCTCCATTCCTGCGCGCAGCAGCACGGTCTGTTTCTGACGGTTGTATCCACTCAAAATCGCATATCGCGGTTCAGCCCAGAGCGCCGAACCTTCAGTGAAGCGCACCATCACCGGATATCCGGCGGCAACCTGAGTCAGCAGGGCAGGCAGATTGCTGTCCAGGGGATAGACCACCATGCCGTATTCCCGGGCGAGATTCTGCATGTTTTGCTGCAACTGGGCTTCGGCACCGGGCAAGCGCAATGGCTTGTCGAGCAACCCTGGGGTAATCACGATGCCTTGCTGGGACAACATGCTCGCCAGCACTTGCGGCCCACTTTGATTGGCCACGCCCTTGTAGAACCGGCCACTGAGTTCAACCCGCTCCGGCAGGCGCTTGATTTGTGGGTCAACGCTACCGGCGCAACCGGCCAGACTGGCGATGCAACCCATAATCAATGCCGCCGAAAGAATTCGAGAAATTAACCGAACCATCATCACTCTCTTGTTCAGATGCCAGGCAATCGCATTCCCGGCTGGGCTGACGATCATAGGACGCCATGCGTCGGCGGTATAGCCTTAAGCGGTAGTTGATTGCTTTCCATAGAGCGAACTGGTTGATCGCAATCGACCTTCGGTCAATAGCCTGAAACACAGCAGCGGCTAGACTGTCACTTGCATAGCGTGACTGCCCGCTGCAGGGCAAAGAGGAGGCATCGATGAGCCTGACAATGACAATCGTGATGTTAATCAGCGGCTGGCTGGCCGTCGCCGCCGCCATGTTATGGGGAGTTCTGCGTATTACCCGCCGTCACCATCACCACCCTGCTCAACCGGCATCGTTGGTGAAAACCGATAAACCCACTCAGCGTCATGCTGCCGCCCACTGACTGACGCGTTACAGACTTAAAAAAACGGCCGCCTGGACTCTTTCGAGTTCAGGCGGCCGTTTCGTTCAGTGGGGGTTATGCTTGAGCAGTTACGCGCTTTTGCTTCGCCCGCCGGGACATCATGTTCAACACTTCAATGGCTGCCGAGAACGCCATGGCGGCATAGACGTAGCCTTTCGGTACGTGGGCGCCGAAGCCTTCGGCGATCAGCGTCATGCCGATCATGATCAAGAAGCCCAGGGCCAGCATCACCACGGTCGGGTTGTCGTTGATGAACTTGGCCAGTGGATCAGCCGCCAGCAACATCACCAGCACCGACACCACCACAGCGATGATCATGATCGGCAAATGCTCGGTCATGCCGACAGCGGTGATGATGCTGTCGATGGACAACACCATGTCCAGCATCAGGATCTGACCGATCGCCGCAGCAAAGCCCAGGGTCACGGTCGATGTCTTCGACATCGGGTCTTCCGGAGCCGGGTCCATGCTGTGATGGATCTCGGTGGTCGCCTTCCACAACCGGAACAAGCCACCGGCGATCAGGATCATCTCTTTCCAGGAGAACGCGTGGCCGAGAATCTCGATCACAGGAGCGGTCAACTGGACGATGAACGCGATGGTGCTCAACAGACCCAGTCGCAGGATCAGCGCCATGCCGATACCAACGCGCCGCGCCTTCTGCCGGTGCTGCTCGGGCAGTTTGTTGGTCAGGATCGAAATGAAGATCAGGTTATCGATGCCGAGCACGATTTCCATCACCACCAGGGTGGCCAGGGCGACCCAGGCGGTGGGGCTGGCGGCAAGTTGTAAAAGGTAATCCATGGGTCAGTCCTGACTCGTTGTAATGCGGTTTAGATTTCCTGGGAGGAAGATTCGGATTTTTCCGACTCTTTTTCCGCTGATTCTTTTTTGCTACTGCCGGTGGCATCGCTGAGCGCCTGCTCGGCGGCCTTGTGGGTATCGTCAATCGCCTGTTTGGCGCTTTCGGCGGCCTTGCCCATCAACTGTTGCGCGCTTTTCTCGGCCTGGTCGCAACCGGCCAGTACCAGTAAAGACGTGATCAGCAGTGCCGTGGTTTTCAGCTTCATGATGCTTTCCTCGATAGAACGAACGGGACCTAAACGATGGCCCGTTGATAGCGATGCATTCTAGGGAAGCGAACACTTCAGGAAAATTCGTATTTTTACTCGCTATACTTCGTTTTTTACGAACTATGGAACACCATGCTCAACTATCGGCAATTGCATTACTTCTGGGTGGTGGCCAAGACCGGCAGCATCGTGCGCGCCTGCGAGCAACTGAACCTCACGCCACAAACCATCAGCGGGCAGATTTCATTGCTGGAACAGACCTTCGGCATCGAGTTGTTCCGGCGCGTCGGGCGGCAACTTGAACTGACCGAGGCCGGACGCCAGGCACTGCCCTACGCCGAGCAAATGTTTCAGCTGGGTGGCGAACTGGAACTGATGCTGCGGGCACAACCCAATGAGCAGCAGATTCTGTTTCGCGTCGGCGTGGCCGACGTGGTGCCCAAATCCATCGTCTACCGCCTGATCGCACCGACCATGGAGCTGAGCGAACCGCTGCGCATCACCTGCCGTGAAGACAAGCTTGAACGTTTGTTGGCCGACCTGGCGATCCAGCGCCTGGACCTGGTGATTTCCGACAGCCCGATGCCGTCGCACCTGGACATCAAGGGCTACAGCCAGAAACTCGGCGAGTGCGGGATCAGCTTCTTCGCCACCCCTGAGCTGGCGGCACGTTACGGCCGGGATTTCCCGCGCAACCTGCACGGTGCGCCGCTACTGATTCCCGGCCCGGAAACCGTGGTGCGCAGCCGTTTGCAGCGCTGGTTCGCCGAGCAACAGGTCCAGCCGCAGATTGTCGGCGAGTTCGACGACAGCGCCCTGATGCAGGCCTTCGGCCAATCCGGTAGCGGGATCTTCATCGGCCCGAGCGTGATTGCCGATGAAGTGCAACGCCAGTATGGCGTGGAGGTGATCGGCCAGACCGACGCCGTGAGCGAGTCGTTCTATGCCATCTCAGTGGAACGCAAGGTCAGGCAC
>NZ_JBOIBY010000487.1:0-2590 GCF_050739655.1 Pseudomonas sp.
ATCCCATCCCGAACTCAGCAGTGAACCGATGCATCGCCGATGGGAGTGTGGGGTTTCCCCAGGTGAGAGTAGGTCATCGTCAAGATTAAATTCCAAAACCCCTATCTGCGTACGCAGGTAGGGGTTTTGTTTTGTCCGCAGAAAAGTCACGGCTACTGGATTTCTATGCAATAGCTCGGCGCGTGGCTATCATGCGGGCCTCATTGTGAGGCGAGACCTGCATGCTGACGTTGTTAAAGCTTCTTAAAGATGGCCGATTCCATTCGGGCCAGGCGTTGGGTGCTGCCCTGGGCGTCAGTCGCAGTGCCGTGTGGAAGCAGCTTCAGCATTTGGAAGCTGAGCTGGGTTTGTCTATTCATAAAGTTCGTGGACGCGGCTATCAATTGTCCGCGCCATTAGCGTTGCTTGATCCTTCCGAGATAAGTGCGCAGGCGCTCTCCTGCAACTGGCCCGTCCAGGTCTACGACTCGATCGACTCCACGAATGCCGAGGCACTGCGTGCCGTAGAGCGGGGCCAGGCGGCACCATTTCTTGTGCTTGCGGAGCGGCAGACGGCCGGACGCGGGCGACGTGGTCGCAAATGGGTTAGTCCATTCGCAGAGAACGTCTATTACAGCCTGGTACTGCGCATTGATGGTGGGATGCGTCAGCTGGAGGGTTTGAGTCTCGTCGTTGGGCTTGCTGTTTTGCAGACGCTACGTGAGCTCGGCATTGCTGCCGCTGGGTTGAAGTGGCCAAACGATGTTCTTGTGGGTCAGAAAAAGATCGCGGGAATATTGCTCGAGTTGGTTGGTGACCCTGCTGATGTGTGTCACGTGGTTCTCGGGGTGGGGATCAATGTGAACATGCAGTCCGCTGATGAGGTGGACCAGCAATGGACATCCATGCGACTCGAGTCAGGCAGAATGTTTGATCGCAACCAGTTGGTCGCCAGGCTGGGGGAGATGCTGCAGCGATACCTGGCTCGACATCAGGCGGGTGGTTTTTTGGCGATCCAGTCCGAGTGGGAGCAAAATCACCTGTGGCAGGGGCGAAGCGTGTCGTTGATTGCCGGTGTCAATCAAATTGATGGCGAGGTGCTTGGTATCGATAGCCAGGGCGCCTTGCGCCTGAAGGTGGATGGTGTGGAGAAAGTCTTCAGTGGTGGTGAGTTGAGCCTGAGGTTGCGTGATGATTCTTGAGCTCGATTGTGGGAATAGTTTCATCAAGTGGCGCGTGCTTGCCGTAAATGCCGGGCAGGTGCTTGGTGAGGGAGCCGTTGACTCCGATCTCGCATTGCTTGAGGGGTTGAGGGGGCTCAAAGGGCTTGTTCTCACGTTTTGTCGGCTGGTGAGCGTCAGGACTGCGGAGGAGACCGGTGCGCTGACGTCTTTGCTGAGGGAAACCTTTGACGTACCGGTTGTGTGCGCAACGCCTGCACGCGAAATGTCAGGCGTGCGCAATGGGTATGAGGAGTTTGAACGGCTGGGTCTGGATCGGTGGCTTGCAATGCTTGGAGGCTTTCATCTGGCTTCAGGTGCGTGCCTGGTGCTCGACTTCGGTACGGCTGTGACTGCTGACTTTATCGCGGCGGATGGGGAGCACCTGGGTGGTTTCATCTGTCCGGGTATGCCGTTGATGCGCAACCAGCTGCGCACCCACACTCGCAAGATTCGCTATGGGGACCTTGCGGCTGAGCAGGCTCTGGAAAGTCTTGTTCCAGGTCGCGCGACTGTTGAGGCTGTAGAGCGTGGTTGTTTGTTGATGTTGCGCGGCTTCGTACTGACTCAGCTCGAGTTGGCGCGCAGTTACTGGGGTGAGGACTTTGCCGTATTCCTCACTGGGGGGGATGCAAACCTGGTTTCTGAGGTCGTGCCTCAGGCCAGGGTGGTTCCGGACTTGGTGTTTGTCGGATTGGCCATGGCCTGTCCCTTGTCCTGAGGTTTTTATGCGTTGGTTGTTTTTGCTGCTGCTTGTCCTCAATGGTTTCTACTACATCTGGCATCAACAAGAGGCCCCGCTGCGCGCGAAGGATGTCACGCCCTTGAGCTTGTATCGCGGGTCCCAGCAAGATATCCGCCTGTTGAGCGAGGCAAATGACGTATCCAAAGATAAGGGTAAAGCCGCCTCGACAGACAATGGCTGCCTTTATCTGGGAGGGTATACACGCCAGGAGTCCGCGCAGGCGGTTGAGCGGCGGTTGAGCGGGATGGAGGTCAAGTTCCAGTCTCTGCCAAGAGCAGGGTCGGAAAGTGCCGGGTATTGGGTGCGTATTGCCCCGGAAAGCCGGCGCTGGCTGGACGATCTTCAGCTGATAAACCTTTCTAAAGAATTCAATGAGTTAAAACATAAAATAATGCCGTGCGAGGGGGTTGCACCCATCGAATAGTTTGCATAGAATGGCGCCCGCTCCACAGCGAACACCGGAAACGGTTAGTGATGTGAAGCGAGGTCAACGCAGCTAAGCTCAGGTTTTTAATGAGAAAAATGCTTGACAGAAGGCTGGCATGATGTAGAATGCCGGCTCGCTTAGGAGGGGTTCCCGAGCGGCCAAAGGGATCAGACTGTAAATCTGACGTCTACGACTTCGAAGGTTCGAATCCTTCCCCCT
>NZ_JBOIBY010000488.1:0-13035 GCF_050739655.1 Pseudomonas sp.
GAGCTAGCCTGCTAGCGATGGCGTCGGTTAAGCCACCAATTTCATCGGCGGACCTACCGCAATCGCAAGCAGGCTAGCTCCCCCAGTGGTTTTGTGGTGGCCGGCAAATTCGGGCCGGTTCTCATCCCATCGAACCGCCTACCCACTACCCAAGTAGCATTCGTCCCAACCCACGGCCTTCGTACACTCGAACCTCATACATACGCACCTGCAGGGGGCGCCGATGCAGCAGGTCCAGAGCGAAGGGATCGTCAGTGCAATGTCCCAGGCCAGCGACGCCGGGCAAGTTGCACAGGAGCTGGCGCGGCAGTTGTTGCACCCGCATCTGGGCTTCGTGCTGTTCTTCTGTTCTGCCGAATACGATTTGCAGGCACTGGGCCAGGCCTTGCAGCAGAGTTTTGGCGGTATTCGCCTGGCGGGCTGCACCAGCGCCGGGGAAATTACCCCGCTGGGTTACGGGCGCAACTGCGTGACGGCGGTGGGCTTCGATCATCGGCACTTTTCCATCGCCCTCGAACTGATCGACGAAATGGAACGCTTCAGCCTGATCGACGCCCAGCAGATGGTCGAGCGCCTGGTCAGTGGCTGCCGTAGCAATACCCTGGCGCCGATCAAGGGCAACAGCTTTGCCTTGACCTTGCTCGATGGCCTGTCCAGCCGTGAAGAAATGGTGCTCGCTGCCCTGAGTGCGGCGTTGGGCGACATTCCGCATTTTGGCGGCTCGGCCGGAGATGACAACTACCTGACCCATACCCATGTGTACTTCGAAGGCGCGTTCCACAGCGGTGCGGCGGTGGTGGTGCTGGTCAATACCTGGCTGGATTTCGAGGTGTTCACCACCCATCACATCTTGCCCCGGGCGGAAAAACTGGTGGTGACCGGTGCCGACAGCACCTCGCGCCGGGTCTTTGAACTCAATGCCGAGCCGGCTGCGGCCGAGTACGCCCGGCACATCGGCGTGCCGGTGGCGGAACTGGACCACAGGGTCTTCGCCGCGCATCCGCTGGCCGTGCGAATCAATGAGCAGTATTACGTGCGCGCCATCCAGCAGGTTCATCCAGACCTGAGCCTGAGTTTCTACTGCGCGGTGGAGAACGGCATCGTCCTGACCGCCATGACCCCAGGCCCGATGCTGCCCAATCTGCAACACCTGTTCGATGGCCTGCAGGAGCGTCTGGGCGAGTTGCTGCTGACCATCGGCTGCGATTGTTTCCTGCGACGCATGCAGCTCGAAGACGACGGCAACCTGGAGCAGGTCGGCAGGTTCTTGCGCGAGCAACGGGTGATGGGGTTCAACAGCTACGGAGAACAGTTCAATGGCATGCACATCAACCAGACCTTCACCGGAGTCGCCATTGCCCGCGGACGTAGCCTGCGGCAGCGCTGAGCTGCAGGCGCTGGTCTATGGCCTGCAGCATGAAAATCATAAACTGCAGCGCATCAATGCGGCGCTGATCGAGCGCATCGAGTCCGGCATCACCCGTGGCAACGACCCTTACGCGGCGTTCCAGCATTCGGTGGTGCTGGCCGAACAGGTGCGTGAGCGTACCGATGCCTTGAATCAGGCGATGGCCGAACTCAAGGCCGGCAACCATCTGCTGAGCGAAGCACGGCTGCGCGCCGAAACCGCGCACCAGCACCTGATCGATGCCATCGAGAGCATTTCCGATGCCTTCGTGCTGTTCGACGCCGAGCAACGCATCGTCCTGTTCAACAGTCGATTCAAGGCGTTCTGGAGCAACAGCCCGGTGCGGATCAATGCCGGCATGCGTCTGGCAGAGGTCAAGCGCCTGATGATGGGCAACGGGCTGTTCACCGAGGAGCCGCGCGGGCAGGCCGATGAGAACCTGCTGTATCGCCTGCGGGACGGGCGCTGGTTGCAAGTCAGCGAAAGGCCGACCCAGGAAGGCGGTCGGGTGATCCTGTTCACGGACATCACTGACGTCAAACTCAGCGAAACGGTGCGCCGCGAGCAAGCGGTCGCGCAGAAGTCGCATCTGTTGCAACGGGCGGTCGACAACCTTTCCCAAGGGGTGGCCATGGTCAACGCCGAGGGCATTCTTGAGTTGTGGAACCGGCGCTTCCTGGAATTGAGCGGGCTGGCCCCGGTGGCGGCCCATCGGCCGTTTGCCGAAGTGATCGCTGACAGCGAACTGACGCTGCTGACACCGGCCAGCCGGGGTGTAAACGGGCGTCCCATCCTGGAGTGCGAGCAGCGCCTTTGCGATGGCCGGGTTCTGGAGATCCGCACCCATCCGCTACCGGCCGGCGGTTTCGTCAACACCTTCACCGACATCACCGAGCGCTACCAGCACGCCGAAGCCCTGAGTGAAAGCGAGCGCTGGATACGCCTGATAACCGACCACGTGCCGGCGCTGATTGCCTACCTCAATGCCGATCTGGTCTACGAGTTCACCAACAAGGTCTACGAAGAGTGGTACTGCTGGCCGCGTGGCGTGATGCTAGGCCAGAGTCTGCGTGAAGTGCACAGCGAGCAGCATTACCAGCGTCTGGAATCCTATGTGGCGCGGGCGTTGGCGGGGGAGAGTGTGACTTTCGAGTTTGCCGAAACCAACGTCAACAATCAGGAGCGCTACATGCTGCGTTCCTATGTGCCCAATCGCCTGGCCAGTGGTGAGGTGGTGGGGATTTTCGTGTTGATACGCGACATCACCGAACGCCGCCGCACCGCCGAGGCGCTGCACCAGGCTTATCAGAACCTCGAACTGCGGGTCCGGGAGCGCACCGCGGAATTGACCACCCTGAACGATCAGTTGCTGCGGGAAATCGAAGAGCGTCGCCGGGTCGAGTCACGCTTGCGAGAGGCCAAGCTGGAAGCGGAGCAGGCTAACCTGTCCAAGACCAAGTTTCTCGCGGCCGTCAGCCATGACCTGCTGCAACCGCTGAACGCCGCGCGACTGTTCACCAGTGCCTTGCTCGAACGCCGGGAGCCGATCTGCAATCAAGTCCTGGTGCGCAATGTCAGCAACTCACTGGAAGACGTGGAAAACCTGCTGGGCACTTTGGTGGACATTTCCAAGCTCGATGCCGGGGTGATCAAGGCGGACATTGCGCCATTCGCCTTGAGCGAACTGCTGGACAATCTTGCCGCCGAGTACACCCAGGTGGCTCGCAGCGAGGGCCTGCAACTGCATTTCATTGGCTGTTCGGCGCTGGTGCGTAGCGACATCCAGTTGCTGGCGCGGATCCTGCGCAACCTGCTGAGCAACGCCATTCGCTACACCTACAGCGGCCGAGTGGTGCTGGGCTGTCGACGTCTTCACCAGCGCCTGTCGATCCAGGTCTGGGACAGTGGGATGGGCATTGCCGAAAACCGTCTGCAAGAAATTTTCCAGGAGTTCAAGCGCGGCGACGTGCAGCGCCCCGATCAGGATCGAGGTTTGGGCCTGGGACTGGCGATCGTGGAGAAGATTGCTGGCATTCTCGGGCACCGTATCGAGGTGCGCTCATGGCCGGGCAAGGGGTCGATGTTTTCTGTGGAGGTGCCGTTGAGCGCTACGGCCCCCAAATCATTGCCCAGTCCACCGATGAGCGAGCCAATGCTGGAGCGGCTGCGTGGCGCGAGGGTCTGGGTGCTGGATAACGACGCGACCATTTGCGCCGGCATGCGCACTTTGCTTGAAGGCTGGGGATGCCGGGTGGTCACGGCGTTGTCGGAGGAGGATCTGGCGCGGCAGGTGGACAACTTCCATGCCGAGGCCGATTTGCTGATCGCCGATTACCATCTGGATAACGACCGCAACGGCGTCGATGCCGTGGCCCGGATCAACGCGCGGCGTGCTTGCGCGATCCCGGCCATGATGATCACCGCCAACTACAGCAACGAACTCAAACAGCAGATCCGCGAACTGGGTCATACCCTGATGCACAAGCCGGTGCGGCCGATGAAGCTGAAGACGGCGATGAGTCATTTGCTCGCCAGGCCCTGATTTCTCGGGTGTTCCTGCTGGCCTCATCGCTGGCGAGCCAGCTCCCACAGGGATGTGTGGTGCTCACAAATCCTTGTGGGAGCTGGCTTACCAGCGATGGGAGCGACGCGGTCTGTCTGTTTCAATGCCGCAAATAGGACCCGAAATCGATATCCCCGGCACTCCCACAGGGATGTGTGGTGCTCACAAATCCTTGTGGGAGCTGGCTTGCCGGCGATGGGAGCGACGCGGTCTGTCTGTTTCAACGCCGCAAATAGGACCCGAAATCAATATCCCCGGCACTGAGGATCGCCTGCACGCGATTGTGCACGTTGAGCTTGCGCAGGATCGCCGAGACGTGGGCCTTGACGGTGGTTTCGGCGATTTCCAGGGTGTAGGCAATCTGTTTGTTCGATTCACCCTTGGTCATGCGTTCCAGTACTTGCAGTTGCTTGCGGGTCAGGGCCTGGAGCAGTTCCGGCGGGATGCTCGGGGTGTCATTCATACGCCTGTGAGTGCTGCTCCTGGTCGTGCGAATGATGTCCGGAGGCAGATAAACGTTGCCGTTGAGGATCTGCTGGATGGCGTCGGTCATCTGTGCGCGTGGCGATGATTTGGTGATGAAACCCACCGCGCCGTAGGTGATGGCTTGCAGGACGATCTGCTTGTCCTGTTCGGCGGAGACGATCACCACCGGAATGGTCGGTGCCTCGTTGCGCAGGTTGATCAACCCATTGAGGCCGTGCATGCCGGGCATGTTCAGGTCGAGCAGGATCAGGTCCAGGTCATCGTGTTCCTGGGTCAGTACCAGGGCACTGTCGAGGTCGGCGGTTTCCATCACTTCGCTGCCGGCAAAACCGTCGCTGATTACGTTGTGAATAGCTTCGCGAAACAGTGGGTGATCATCGGCAATCAGAATTTTGTACATGGCCTTTCACCTCATTATTTTGATTATGGTGTGGCAACAACACGCAGGCGTAAAGCTCAGGGAAAGGGTTCGGGCACCGCCGGCGTCACCGGCAGGTTGGCCGCTTGCCAGGCGTCCAGGCCATCGCGATACCAATACAGGGTCTGATAGCCCATGGTGGCTGCGCGCTTGGCCGCATTCCAGCTCAACCAGCAATCGGCGCGGCAATAGAAGACCAGCGGTTGCGTCGGGTCGCCGGCCGTCAGGTTTTTCAGGTGACGGGCAAAATAGGCCTGCCATTGCGGCGTCAACTCACCGTTGCCGGTATTGGCCAGCCAATGACTGCCGGGCAGGTTTTCGTGGGGCTGGTCCTCGATGAAGCGGCCTTGCAGCCATTGCCGGCGATAGACATCGATCAGCACAGGTCGCGGGTTTTGCTTGAGCAGGGTTTGCAGGGTTGCGGTGTCAACGATGGTCGCGCCCTGTAGCTGGCTGGGTGTCGGGCTGCGGTACAGATCGATGCGATAGCCATCGGCGGAAAACAGCGGGGTTTGTGCGTGTGCGCCGGTCAGCCACAGGCTTAGCGACAGCGCAGCGAGATTGGGACGCAACAGGTGACGTCGGGCACGCGGCATGGGGTTCGATCCTTATAGTTATGAACCCATTACATGTCAGTCGCGGTGCGTTGGGAATGCGACGATAGACAGGTAAAACCAGTACTAAAGTCGTAGTTTTTGTTTGTTCACCGATGTCCCCAGGATTTCCCGGCCCCTGTAGGAGCTGTCGAGTGCAACGAGGCTGCGATCTTTTGACTTTTCAAAAGCAAGATCAAAAGATCGCAGCCTGCGGCAGCTCCTACACGGATCAGCTGGATTTGCGCAGGGCCGCGTGTTGGGGGTTGAAGGTCAGGACGGCCAGCAGGGCGAACACCAGCGTCAATCCCGCACACACCGCCAGCGCCAAGGGATTGAAACGCTCATACAGGGCAAATCTCACCAGTTCCACCGCGTGGCTGAACGGGTTTACCGCGCACAACCAGTACAGCCATTCGCTGGCCTCGCGCATTTTCCAGAGCGGATACAGCGCCGATGACAAAAAGAACAACGGGAAGATCACGAAATTCATCACCCCGGCGAAGTTCTCCAGCTGGCGGATCGCATTCGATAGAAGCAGCCCCAAAGCGCTGAGCATCAACGCCACCATCAGCAACGCGGGCAGGGCGAGCAGCAGGCCCATGGCCGGTGGCTGCACACCGTAGATCCAGGCGATCGCCAGGAAGGCATACACCTGCAACAGCGAAATCAGCGAGGTGGCCAGCAGCTTGCTGCACAGCAAAAAGGTTCGGGGCAATGGGCTGGTCAGCAGCACGCGCATGCTGCCCATCTCACGGTCGTAGACCATCGACAGCGAACCCTGCATGCCGTTGAACAGCAGGATCATGCAGGCCAGGCCCGGAATGATGTAGACCTCGTACGGAATGTAGGTGTCGTACGGTTCGATGATCGCGATGCCCAGGGCGGCGCGAAAACCTGCGGCGAACACCAGCAGCCACAGCAATGGGCGCACCAGCGCGCTGAGAAAACGTGTGCGTTGCAGCACGAAACGCAGCCACTCGCGCAGGACGATGCCGCTGAAACATTGCCAGTAAGCATTCATTGAGTGGCTCCCGTTGTGGTCAGGCGGGTGAAGGCCGAGCCCAGGTCACCGCCGTGCTCCAGGCTCAGGGCATCGGCCTGCCCGCTGGCCACCAGTCGCCCCTGATGGAGAATCAGCAAGTCATCGCTGGCCTGTACTTCATCCAGCAAATGCGTGGTCCAGAGCACACTGATCTGCTGTTCACGGCACAGGCTGCGAATGTGTTGGTTGAGCGCCAGGCGGCTGGCGGGGTCAAGGCCGGCGCTGGCTTCATCGAGCAGTAACAGGCGCGGTTCATGCAGTAGGGCGCGGGCGATTTCCACCCGGCGGCGATGGCCGCCATTGAGCTCGCGCACCCGCTCGGCACGGCGTTCGACGAGGGCCTGTCGAGCCAGTTCAGCATCCACCCGCAGGCGGGTCTCGCGGCGGGACAAGCCATGCAGCGCGGCGTGGTAGCGCAGGTTCTGTTCGACACTGAGATCCAGGTCCAGGGTGCTTTGCTGGAACACCACGCCCAGCTGTTTGAGCGCCGAGCGCGGTTCTTTGCGCAATGAACAGCCGCCCACGCGAATATCGCCGTGCTGAAGATTGTAGAGCCGGGTCAGCAAGGCGATCAGCGTTGATTTTCCAGCACCGTTGGGTCCCAGCAGCGCGGCGAACCGCCCCGGTGCCAGGTTGAAGCTCACCTGGCGCAAGGCTTGTCGAGCCCCATAGGCGAAACTCAGGTCGCTGATGTCCAGGGCGTTCATGGCGTCACCACCACGCCCCACGGATAGCGCCCGACCTTCACCGACTTGCTGACCTTTAGGCTGTCTACATCGATCACCGACACATCACCGCTAACGCCGTTGGTGGCCAGCAGTTGCTTTTGATCCGGAGTGAACGCCAGTTGCCAGACGCGTCGACCTACCAGCAAATAGTCGAGAATCTCGAAGGTTTTGGCATCGATCACCGCGACATGGTTGGCCGGGCCGAGAGCGACAAAAGCGTATTTGCCGTCGGCGCTGAGCTTGATGCCCACCGGCTGCACCTTGTCCGGGTGCACGCCCTTGATCTGGAAGTTCAGGGTCTTGAGGACGTTGCGGCTGGCCACGTCGAGAATCGTCACCGTGCCGCCGATTTCCGCCGAAGCCCACAACTGCTTGCCATCGTTGCTGAACTCGACGAAGCGCGGGCGTTGATCCACCAGCGTGCTGTCGGCCAGGGTCTGGGTGCTGGTGTCGATCCAATGCAGCATGTTCGTGGTTTCACTGGTGTTGACCGCCCATTTGCCATCGGGGCTGACCGCCATGCCTTCGGGCTCGACGCCGACGTTGATCTGGCCGAGGACCTTGGAGGTTTCGGTGTCGATCACCGTGACCAACGCATCGTCTTCATTGGAGACATACAACCAGCGATTGTTGGGGTGCAGGGCGAATTGCTCGGGGTCTTTGCCCGAGGGCAGTTCCTTGATGATCTTGCGGGTGGCCACGTCCATCACCTGGACCCGGTCCGAGTCGCTGGCGCAAATGTACAGCAGCTTGTTGTCATGGGACAGCAGCAGGCCCCGGGGGCGCTGGCCGACGGGCAGGGTGTCGGTGACCTGCAGGGTCTGCATGTCGATCAGGCTCAGGTTGTTGTCCTTTTCATTGGACACCCAGGCCGTGCTGGCGCTGCTGTGACTGGCGATGAGCAGCAGGGTGCATGAGAGCAGGCTGTAGTAAACGCGTGTGCGGCGCATGGCAGTTTTCCTTTCTAGTTGTTCTGTTCAGGGAAAGCGGCAGCTGACCTCGGGCTTGTCGTAACCCAGGCTGTCCATCTCGTTGAAGGGATGCAGGAAACCGTCCTGGGGCGAGGTGCTGACCAGCGCCCGGGGCTGCACGATCGGGATCGGCTGACGCAACTGGCCGTTCCAGGGGCGGTAGCTGAGCTTGCGTCCCTTGAAGCCGTCCAACGGCAACCGGTCGCTGATTTCCAGTGCGCGGATCGCCATCGGCTCGGTCTGGCGCAGTTTGCTCACGGCGCTGGCGATGCTGCGCACGGCGATCCACGCGGCGAAGTCGCGATCATTCATCCAGCGTCCGGCCAGGGCTTCGAAGCGTTTCTGCAATTGCGCGGCGCCGTAGGTTTCCACGGTTTTGTGCCAACCCACCGGGGTCAGGCCCTGGGTGCCGGCGACGGGGCGCGGGTACCAGGTCTGGTAAGGCACGTATTCGCCGAAGTCGCCGCGCTCATCGGCCACCAGCACCACATCGTATTCGGCGGTCTGGGTGAACAGCGGCATGTCGGCCTGGGCGCTGCGCCGTTGATCGTTATCGAAACTCCAGGGTTTCTCCGCCACCAGTTGCAGGCCGAAGCGCTTGGCCGCGCGGCGCAGGGCCGCCGCGTAGGCCTGGTCGTCGGCGGTCGGGCCGACGATCAGCAGCGCCCGTTGCCATTTGCGCACCACCAGAAACTGCGCCAACGCATCGGCCAGCATCGCCCGGCTCGGCAGGCTGTGCAGCACGTTCGGCAGGCAAACGGTGGTGCGCAGGCTGTCGTCGGGGCTGCCGGCATTGAACAGCAGGCTATCGGGCAGGGCTGCACTGAGCTGGCGCAGGCTGCTGGCGGGGGCGTTCACCACGAACAGGCGCAGGCCTTGTGCATGCTGGGCCTTGGCCGCTTCGAGCAAGGCTTCGGGGCTGTCGACGTTGGCGCTGACCAGGCTGTAGGCGTGATTGAGAAAACGCCCGGTGCTGTTGCTGTCGATGATCGCCAGTTCAGCGCCGCGCAGCCCGGCGTCGGTGGGTTCGGGAATGACGTTGGACAGCAGCGGGCCGGGGTCGGGGCGATAGCCCAGGTAGCCAATGCCTACCTGCAATGGCGCATCTGCGGCCTGGCTCTGAGTCGCCAGCCCGGCTGCACAGGCAATCGCCAACAGGTAGATCAGGGCGTAAGGGGCAAGCTGGCGCATAGGGCTCTCCATTACAGGTAGCGCCAGCATAGGAAGCCCATGACGGGGTGGAAATATGCAGAAAGTACCGAGCAGCCAGTACCAAGGTAGTAGCCGGTTCTCCTTTGTAGGCGCTGGCTAAGACCTGCACGGCAGGCTGCGATCTTTTGATCTTGCCCTTAAAGATCAAAAGATCGCAGCCTTCGGCAGCTCCTACAGGTCCACCTGATCCAACGCCTTACTACCAAGGGAGTAGGCGCCGACCACCAAAGCAGCATGGGGCCTGGGCGTCGGGGTTCCTAAGATGGCTGCCATAGCCTCTGCCAAGAGGTTTTGCGTGCAACCTGAGGGCATAACAATGACAACTAAACGCAACGCCTTGCTCGTCACCGGACTGCTGGCCGGTCTTATCAGTGCGGGTTCCGTGTGGGCCCACGGCAATGTGGTGCCGCAGGCCGTCGCCACCCAGGGCTTGACCCCGATCAAGGATGCCGGTGTACAGCTCAATGCCGATGGCTGGGCGGCGGTGAACCCGTATCGCACGACCCCGGAACACGACAAGGCAGTGGAAATCGGCGCGTCGGCCTACACCCAGAACTGCGCGGCGTGTCATGGCCTGGAAGCCAAGTCCGGCGGTATCGCCCCGGACTTGCGCATGCTCGATGTCGGCGATGCGGGGGATGAATGGTTCGTCGAGCGGGTGCGCAATGGCGCGGTGCGGGACGGTCGGGTGTACATGCCGAAAATGGCCGACTACCTGAGCCAGGAAGCCCTGTGGGCGGTCCGCACTTATCTGGACACCGTGCACGTCGAGGAGTGATCCCATGCGCCTGCTTGCGATGTTGGTCGGCGCTGTGTGGCTGTGCTGCCAGTCGGTGCAGGCGCAGGTGCGCAACTACGATGAGATGATCGCCGCTGGAGAATTGAAGGTGGCGGTGTACAAGGATTTCGCACCCTACAGTTTTGAACGGGGCGGCGAGCCCAAGGGCGTCGATGTGGAACTGGCCCAGGCCCTGGCCAAGGCGTTGGGCGTGCGCCTGACGCTGATCTGGGCGCCGGCCGGCGAGAAGCTCGACGACGACCTGCGCGATTACATCTGGCGCGCCAGTGCCTTGCACAACCAGCAACTGGCCGACCTGATGATGCGTGTGCCCTACGACCGTGATTACGCGCAAAAGCGCAACGAATTCGGCGAGCTGGAAAACGGCCACGTGGTGATGTTCGGTCCCTATCAGAACGAGCAATGGCAAGTCGCTTACGACCGCCGTCGACTGGACAAGGTTGCCAGCGTGGCGGTGTTCGAGCAGCACCCGATTGGCGTCGAAGTCGACAGTGTGCCGTCGTTCTACCTGACCTCGGTGTTCAACGGCATGCTCGCCGGCAAGACCCGGCACTATCCAGGCATACCCCAGGCATTTGCCGCGATGAAGGCCGGTGAGGTGGACGCGGTCATGGCCATGCGTGGCGAGATCGACTGGCAGGTACATGAAGCCAACGATGCGCAATTGGCGCTGGCGGAAAACGCCTACCCGAACATGGGCAAGCAGCTCTGGGAGATCGGCATGGCGGTGCACGAGAGCAACCGGCAACTGGCCTATGCGGTCGAGGAGGCGCTGGAAAGCCTGATCCGCGAAGGTTCGGTGAAGACCATCTATGGCCATTACGGCCTGCGGTATGACGTGCCCGAGATGTATCAGTAGGAGATGCATCAATAGGAGATGCATCAACAGGAGAAAGCCATGAAATGGCAAAGGAGTTGTCTGCTGGCCTGTTGTTTGAGTCTGGCGGCACATGCGGGCACGGTCGACCCTGGCAAGGATCCTGTGCCGTCAGTGATGTGGGGCTTCTATCACAAGCAGATGCTCGGCGATGCGCCGTTCGTGTTCGATGAGCGGGTCAAGCTGCTGGCACCGCCGTTCGCCGAAGATGCTCGACAGGTTCCGCTGGAAATCGACGCCCGGGTGTTCAAGGGTGAGGTGGTGAAAATCCTCGCCTGGGCTGAACTCAATCCCTTGCCGAAAATCGTCGACTTTGAGCCTGTCAGTGGTCTGTTGCCGTGGCTGTCGATCCGCATCCGAGTCGAACAGGCCACCCCCTTGCGCGCGGCGGTGCTGACCCGCGATGGTCTGTGGCATGTCGGTTCGACCCTGATCGACGCGGCCGGTGGCGGCTGCACCGCACCCAGCGTTGTACGCACCCAGCCGGGTTGGGAAGAGCGCTTGGGTGAAGTGCTGGGCGGCCGATACCCGCGTAACGATTTCAGTCGCCTGCGTTTGCAGGTGGCGCATCCGATGGACAACGGCATGGTCAGCGGCATCCCGGAGTTTTATATCAATCATGCCGAGCTGCGCGATCAACACGATCAACTTCTGGCCCGACTCGAACTGTTTCCGGCCGTCAGCGAAAACCCAAGCCTTGCGTTTGATATCGAGGGGGCAGGGCAGACGCGCCTGGTGCTGCGCGATAACAGTGGCAATCAATTCAATGCGTTGATTCCCTGAGTCCCTCATCTAAAGGAGCCTGCCATGCGCTGGATGCTGCTGTTGTTCATTGGCCTGAGCCTGCAAGCGACGGCCGATCTGGAGTACTCGCTCAAGCCCAGGCAGATTGCCCAGGACACTTGGTTGCTGGAAGGCAGCACCGACAATTTCGCCAAGGACAATGGCGGCAACATCGTCAACACGGCGTTCATTGTCACCGAGCGCGGCGTCGTGGTGATCGACACCGGGCCGTCGAAGCGTTATGGCGAGGCCATGCGCCGAGCCATTGCCGCGATCACGGACAAACCGGTGATCCAGGTCCTGCTGACCCATCATCACCCCGACCACGTGTTGGGCAACCAGGCATTCAGCGGTGTGCCGATCGGCGCACTGGCCGGCACCACCGAACTGCTGCAAAAGCAGGGCGATGCCATGGCCGAAAACATGTATCGAATGGTCGGCGACTGGATGCGCGGCACCGAGGTGGTCATGCCCACCCAGGTGCTGAGCCCCGGCGTGCAAAGTTTTGGGAATCACGATCTGCGCCTGCTAGGTCTGGGTGGGCATACGGGTGCGGATCTGGCTATTCTCGACCAGCAAACCGGCGTGCTGTTTGCCGGGGACCTGGTGTTTTATCAACGGGCGTTGACCACGCCCAACAGTCCAGGGCTGTCGGTGTGGCTTGCCGACATTGCGACCCTGCAGGGTTTGCCCTGGACGCTGATCGTGCCCGGTCACGGGCCTGTCGCCAGCAATCCGCAGCCCTTCGTGCAGATGCGCGACTACCTGGGCTGGCTCGACCAATTGATGCGCGACGGCGCGGCCAATGGCAGTGACATGGCCGAGATGATCCGCAGCCCCATCCCCGAGCGATTCGCCGGGATCAGCCTGAGTCGCTATGAGCTGATTCGCAGTGTCAGCCATTTGTACCCGCAATATGAGCGGGCGCAAATGACGCGGGTCGACAACGCTACGCGCAAATAACTACCACAGCCCCTGTGGGAGCTGGCTTGCCAGCGATGACGGCGTGTCAGTCAATACAGTTGCTGCCTGACACGCCGCCATCGCGGGCAAGCCCTAATGCCGGTCAGTTAAGGCATTTGTAGGAGCGAGCTTGCTCGCGAAAAACTTCAGGACGCCGCGTTCATTCAGAATTTCCGCGTTATCGTTAAC